>LIQL01000290.1 GCA_001418405.1 Streptomyces diastatochromogenes
GGGCCCGGAAAGGCCGGCCTACGCGATATCGGCGAACGCGGGCGTCCTGGACTCGCTGGCGAACCTGTTGTTCCTGCTCGCCGCCCGCAGCGGTGACCTCACGGTCGTCGCCGTGATCACCGCCCTGTACCCGGCCGGCACGGTCCTGCTCGCCCGCGGCGTCCTCGCCGAGCGCATCCACCGCAGCCAACTCGTCGGCCTGGGCACCGCGGCCGTCGCCGTCAGCCTCCTCGCCCTCACCTGAGCCGCGGCACCCTCCCACCCGGAAGCCCTGAGCCGCCCGCCCGCCACCCCCACGCACGAACAGGACCTCACCGCATGACCGAATTCCGCCTCGGCGCCGCCGTCGCCGACGCCTTCCCCGACACCCTCATAGCCCTGATCACCGCCACCGGCCTGCGCGGAAACGAGCCCTGGCCGCACACCGCCACCGCTCTCGACGACCTGGAGCGACAACTCGCGGACGGTGCCTGGCAGCCGGCCGACGAGACCGATCCCCGCATCGAGTCCTGGCACACCGCCTACCGCTCCTTCGGCACCAACCCCCGCCGCATCCGCCCCAGCGTCGACGCCCTCGGCCGCCGCATGGCGAAAAGGGGCGCCCTGCCGCGCATCAATCCCGCCGTCGACTCCTACAACTGCGTCTCGGTCCGCCACGGACTGCCCGCCGGCGCGTTCGACCTCGACCACGTCACCGGCGCCCTCGTCGACATCCGCCACGCCGACGGCACCGAGTCCTTCACCCCGCTCGGCGAACCCGACGCCGTAGAGGTCCCCAAGCCCGGCGAGATCGTCTACGCCGACGCCACCGGCGTCCTGACCCGCCACTGGAACCATCGCGACGCCCACCGCACCCGCGTCACCGAAGACTCCACGCGCGTCGTCTTCGTCCTCGAAACCCTCCAGGCCACCCGCGACGGCGACCTCCTCAAGGCCGCCGCCGAGGAACTCCGGGGCCTGCTTACCCCGCACGCCCAGCAGACCGCCGTGCAGTACCTCAGCCCGGCACGGCCCCGGACGGCCGTCTGACACCCGTCACCGCGTCACCGGTGGGTCAGGTGCTCCCGGAGGCGCGAACCGCTCTTCGGCGCCCGCCCCGCCACCCACAGGAGCGGGAAACGAGGACGACAACGGCAACGCACCACCGGTGACGCACCAACAACAGAGAAACAACAGCAACTTCTACAACCTCCGTCCCTCGTCACACGTCTGATCGAGTTGTGCGCACCGGTGTGCGCACCGCTCGGTTCACCTGGAGGGACTCCCTTGGCCGCTGCACACACCACCCGACGCCGTCTCGGCGCCTGCGTCGCCACCGCTCTCGCCGTGACCGTCGGGGCCGGAGTCCTGGCCGCCCCCGGTGCGGTGGCCGTATCGACCGTCGTGAGCGGCGCGACGGCCGCCGACGGGGTGAAGCTGTCCGTCGGCACCGACGTCGTCAGCACCGGCGACACCGGCTACCTCACCTCCCGCAAGGACGACTTGGGCACTACGGCCCTGGAGTGGCACACGTACGCCGACGGCTCGGTGCTGCCGATCAGCCCGGGCACCACGGGCCACGACAGCACCTCCGACACCGTCGTGACCAGCGACGGCGGCACCACGGTCCACCTGCGGGACATGACGGTCGACGCCGCACCGCTCGCGTCCTTCGACCTCGCGTCCGAGTTCCGGCCCGGGGCGAAGCTCGTCGGCGTGGTCGGTGCCAACCTCTTCGTGAGCGTTCCGACCACGGGGGACTACCACGAGTTGTGGCAGCTCTCCCCGGTCGACGGGGGCGCCGAGAAGACGAAGCTCACGGCCAACCCCTACGACCTGGACTTCAAGGTCGTCGCCTCCACCGGTCACGACCTGCTCGTCCTGGGCAGTTCCCGGGTGTTCTCGGGACCGACCTTCCGGACCGAGTACTGGAAGGCGCTCACCACCGTCAGCAGCGGCGCGGTCGTCGACATGATCGGCCGGGAGAACACCGGCCCGTGGAGCCAGAGTTCAACGGGCGCCTACACCGCCGACCACTCGGCGTGGACCGAGTACCAGGCCGGGGCCACCGTGCTCGTCGCTGCCACACCGACCAGTCGGAAGAAGTTCACCTTGGACGCCTCCATGGGCGGTGCCGTCATCGCCGGCATCGTGGGGGACACGCTGCTCTACGGGGTTCCGGGCGAGGCCGAAGGCGGGACCCCGAGCCCGTTGTACGCCCGCAGCATCACCGCCGCGGACGCCGTGCCCCAGCAACTGCTGAAGCACTTCTCCAGCGTGGCGCACGCCCCCGACGGCAGCCTGCTCGTGCGCGGTGCCACGGCCGACGCCGACGGGCTGTTCCGGATCGCCGACGGGGACGTCGGTGGCCCAAGCGTCACGCTCGTGGCGGACACGGGTCGGGTCCCGGCCCTCAAGGTGACCGACGCGAAGGTCCCCACCGCGGTGAACCTGGAGAAGGCGGGCACCACGGTTCCCATGGAGTGGACCGTGTCCCGCGCGAACGTGACCGCGGGCCTCACGCTCACGCACCCGGCCACCGGCAAGCAGCTCACCGCGCGGCCGTCCCGGCCGTTCTCCGACAACCGCTTCCGCTTCGATTGGGACGGTGTCCTGGACGGCATCAGCGCCCCGAACGGCACCTACACCTGGCAGTTGACCGCCACCCCGGCCGACGGCGCCGGCGGCCCGGTGAGCTGTTCGGGGAGCTTCCAGGTGGCGCGCGAGGCCAATCCGCACGATGCGAACGACAACGGCTCGACGGACGTTCTCGCGCGGGACGCCTCGGGCGTCCTGTGGCGGGACGACCTCTTCGACTGGCCGGCGGGCGGTCAGGTCGCCACCGCCAAGCGGACGAGGATCGGCGCGGGCTGGCAGACCTACGACCAGATCGAGGCCGTGGGGAACATCGCCGGCGCACCGGCGGGCGACGTCGTCGCCCGCGACCGCTCGGGCGTCCTGTGGGCGTACCTGGGCAAAGGCGACGGCACCTTCGCGCCGCCCCTCAAGGTCGGTGGCGGCTGGCAGGTCTACAACAAGATGACCGGTGGCAGCGACCTCACCGGCGACGGGCGCCCCGATCTCCTCGCCGCCGACACCGCCGGCGTCCTGTGGCTCTACAAGGGCACCGGCAGCTGGTCCGCCCCCTTCGCCACCCGCGTCAAGGTCGGTGCCGGTTGGCAGGTCTACAACCAGCTCACGGCCGTCGGGGACATCGCGGGCACCACGGCCGGCGACCTCGTCGCCCGCGACACCGCCGGTGTCCTCTGGCTCTACCAGGGCAACGGCGCGGGCAACTTCACCACCCGGGTGAGGATCGGCGCCGGCTGGAACGCCTTCTCCCACCTCGTCGGCGCCGGCGACGTGACCGCCGACGGTCGCCCCGACCTGATCGCCCACGGCGCGAACGGCACGTACGTCTACCGCTCGACCGGCTCGCCGACGGCTCCGTTCAGTCGGCAGGCGACCAGCCTGTACGCGGGCGAGGGCGGCAGGTTCAACGCCGTCGCCTGAAGGGCGATGGCGTGCTCGACGCGGCCCCGGGCCGGGGCGTCCGCGCGCGGGGGCTGTGGCTGACGTCACGGGGTTGAAGCGGACAAACGGTGCCATCATCAATGTTGTGCAAGATTCAACTATTCGGTTGGGGTGTGCTCCGGTGACGACGGCAGGGCCGCTGCGCCGCCTCGCCGGCCTGCTCCGCACCAAACGGGCCGACCACGTGGTGCACGGCGCCAAAACCCTCATCGCGGCACTGCTCACCTGGGGCGTCGTGGCTCCCTGGTCCCCCGACGGCCGGCCCTACATGGCGGTCGCCACGGCCCTGCTCATGGTGAACGCCTCCACCGTGTACCAGTCCGTGACCAAGGCCGCGCAAAACGTGGTGGCCAGGGTCGGGGGACTGCTCCTCGCCCTCGCGACGGCCCGACTGCTGGGGCCGACCGCGGGCGCCGTCGCGGTCATCGCGGTCATCGCGGTCCTGGCGGGCCCCCGCCGCACCGCTGACGACCGGCTCCAGATCGCCTCCAGCGCCGTCATCGCACTGGCCGCCACCGCAACCGACCCCATGGGCAGTCTCGTCTCCCCCGCGCTCCAAACGCTCACCGGCGCGGCCGTGGGCATCGCGGTCAACGCCCTCGTCCTGCCGCCGCTCTACCTGAACGAGTCCGACTTCGCGGTGCGCGACCTCGCCCGCTCCATGGGAACGCTGCTGCAGGACATGGGTACCGGCCTCTCCCGGCGACAGCTCGCCTCGAAGGCCCACAACTGGCTGCACCGGGCGCGCAGCCTGGACAAGCGCCTCGCCCGGGCAGAGGAACAGGTGCAGCAGGCCACCGAGAGCCTGCGGTGGAACACACGCTGCGTCGCGCACACGCGACGCAAGGAGACGACCTTCGACGACACGTTCAGGGCCTTGCGCGGAGTGTCGATCCAGGTACGCGGAATCGCACGGACCCTCGCCGACAGCGCGCACGACAATCACGCTGGTCATCACCTGGGGCAGCAGTTCCTCGACCAGTACGCCGAGACCCTCCAACTGGCGGGAGCGGCCGTCCAGGCATTCGCCGAACCGGCCCCGGCGACCGGATCACCGGCCACGCCCCCTCATGAGCGCCTGCGCGGCGCGATCGACGGCACGCTTGCCTGGCACGACACCATGACCGACATGATCACCCGAGGCACCCTCACCAAGCCGGGTGCCTGGCACACCTACGGCTCACTCATGACCGACGCGGAAAGGCTGCTGGCCGATCTGCAACTCGTCGTCCAGGTCGCGAAGGCCCAGATCGAGCACTGAATCGCGCCGAGGTGCAACCGAGGGGGGAGCCCGTCGGCATCAGCCCCCGACCACCGCGCACCGGCCGGCGCCACGGCCCTCGTCCCCGGCGAAGCGATGGGTTTCGGACGAAGCCCAGCCGGGGTCGCCGGTGTGGGCGAAGGAGACCCAGGCGCCGTGCATGCGGGCGGCCAGGCGGGCTGGTGGCGGGGTGGGGCCGAGCAGGCCGTGGGGGCCGTGCAGGGCGGGGAGGTCCAACCTGTCGAAGACGAAGGGCAGTTCCGTGGTGTGGGCCGCGCCGAGCTGCCCGTCGAGGGCCGGTGAGCGCCAGGCGAACGCGTAGGTGTGGGTGGGAGCGGCGCGGTGGGACGCATGGGCCTCGGCAAGGCGGCGGTTGCCGGTGCGGAACAGCGCGTCGCCCAGGAGCGCCGAGCGCAGGCGGCCCGCGTGCGCCCGTGGGTACTTGGCGCGGTACTCCGCCACGAGCGCGGCCGGGTCGGAGTGGATCCGGGCGGCGAGGGCGTGTACGTCCCCGGTCGTCGAGGCGGTCAGGTCGCCCTGCGGCGCGAGGTAGAGGTTGGCTTCCTCGGTCGTGGTGCCGATGAGGAGGGCCACGTCGGTGCCGGCGCCCGCGGCCACCGACTCGGCCGGCTGACGGTCCAGCACCAGGCCGTACGGGCTGAGCCCGAGGAGCGGATCGGTCCGGGTGGCGGTCCGCAGGTCCAGGCCGGTGAGGTGGGGGAGGAGGGCGAGGAGCCGGTCGTCGGGAACGGCGGCGAACGCCGTGACGGTCGGCTCGACGCCGAGGGCGGTGGCCGCCGCGCGGGTCACGCGGGCCGCCTGCTCGGGGGAGAACGCGCCCAGGCCGTTGCCGCTCTGGACGATGGCGCGGTGGAAGAGGCCCGCCGCCTCGGGGGTGGCCAGGATGCTGCCGATGAGCGTCGCGCCAGCAGACTGGCCGAAGAGGGTGACGTTGCCGGGGTCGCCGCCGAACGCCGCGATGCGCTCGCGCTTCTGCCGCGGCGTGTTGGACGGCACGAACACCCGGCCGCGGATGCCGAGCCGACGGCAGGCGAAGGCGACGCCCTGGCCGTGGTTGCCGGCACTGGCGCAGACGACGCCGCGCCGCTGCTCCTCGTCGGTCAGCGACGAGACCAGGTTGAAGGCGCCACGGACCTTGTACGAACGGCAGACCTGACTGTCTTCCCGCTTCAGCAGGATCCGGCTTCCGAGCAGCTCCGAGAGCCGCTGGTTCTCCTCCAACGCCGTCCGCCGCACCACCGGCTCAAGCCGTCGCGCCGCCTGTTCGATACCGTCCGCGTTCAACGTGCCTGACATCTCCGGATCGTAACGCGGGCCCACAGCGGGCCCTTCGCGTCGACCACGATGCGGACATACCGCGCGGCGCGCCCCGTCAAGGCGGCGAGGCGTGCGGCGCCCCGGTCCCCGCCCTCACGCGGCCCCGCACGGGATGAGGGAGGTGGAATGCCGGATGCGGACGACGCCGGCGCACCGGTCCAGGAAATTCATATAGATGACTTCACAGGGTCAACTCGACCGGCCACCGTGTGGCCATGACTGCTCCCTATTCCTTGCTGCACCTGACCGACGTCCATGCCGTGCCCGAGGGCCTGCTGCACGGTTCCGCCGACCCCTGGGGCGGGCTGACCGCGGCGCTCGACGCGGCCGTCGCCTCGGGCACGACGTTCGACGCGATCATCCTCTCCGGCGACAACACCGACAGCGGTGACGAGGTCTCCTACCGGCTCCTGGGGAAGGCGGTGGACGCCGCCGCGGAACGGCTCGGCGCCCGGGTCGTCTACGCCGCCGGCAACCACGACGCCCGCGGCCCGCTGCGGGCCGGGCTGTTGGGGCAGGCGCCCACCACGGAGCCGTACGACCACGTCGTGCGGATCGGCGGGTTGCGCCTCGTGGTGCTGGACACCTCGGTGCCCGGCCGGCACCACGGGGAACTCGATGAGGCGCAACTCGCCTGGTTGGCAGATCAGTTGGCGGAGCCGGCGGAGGACGGCACGGTGTTGGTCATGCACCATCCGCCGCTCGGCGGGCTGACCCCCGGCTTCGACGACCCGCGGCTGTCGCCGCACATCGACCTGCGCGAGCCGGACCGCCTGGCCGAGGTGGTCCGGGGCAGCGACGTGCGACTGGTCCTGGCCGGGCACACCCACAGCGCGGCCGCCGGCCAGTTCGCCGGGGTGCCGGTGTGGGTGGGGCCGGGCAGCGCCTACGCCGCGGACCCGCTGTCCCCGGCGGGCCTGATCACGGCCGTGCCGTTCCAGGCGTGCACCAAGGTGGAGATCACCGCATCGGACGTGCGGACCGTACTGGTACCGCTGCGGCAGGGTCCGCCGGTCTACCAACTGCCCCTGCAACAGCTGGTTTCCCACCTGAGCGGGCGCTGAGGGCCGGCGGGGCCAACCGGCCGCGGTGGCCAGACACGGTCACCCGGCGCGATCGCCCGCCCGCCCCGGCACGGCAGCGCCGGCGGCGGGCGAGGGCATCACGCGTAGTGGGTGGTGAAGGCGACCAGATCGCCCCGGCACCGCCGCACGACCCGGCACAGGGGCTGCTCGTCCTCGACGAGCAGCCCCTCGCGCACGAGGACCGCGCTGCCCGGCTCGGCCTGGAGCGCGTCCCGGTCCTCCAGTCCCGCCAGGTCGGCGGAGACGGTGTGGCTGCGGTAGCGGACGTCGTGGCCCAGGCGCCGCAGCGCTCCCAACAGGCCCTCCCCCGGCTCGAAGGCGAGGTCGGCGAGGCGGGGCGGCAGGGTGTACCGGCTGGCGACGCAGGGCACCGTGTCCATCCGCAGCAGCGTCGCGACCTCCCACACCTCGTCGCCGACGAGCCCCAGGGCCCTGGCGCCGGCCGGGTCCTCCCGCAGCCCCGCCGCGCGCAGTTCCTCACCGCCGGTGAAGCGGGCGGCGACGGCGTCTGCCACGCCGGGGCGGTGCAGTCGGGTCTCCGGGTCGATCGCCACCTCGAACCGGCGCTGCACCGCGCGCACGTAGCTGCCGCTGCCGTGCCGGGTCTCCACCAGGCCGGTGGTGCGCAGCTCCACCATGGCTTGACGGGCCGTCAGTCGGTGCACGGCGTACTGGTCGGCGAGCGCCTCCTCGGTGGGCAGCCGCGAGCCGGGCGGCAGATCGCCGGATTCGATGCGCTGGGCCAGCTCACGGGCGATCGCGCGGTAGCGGGCTTCTCTGGGCACGACGCCACTCTACGGCTCCGCGCGGGCGGCGCGGATCGTCGGGCGCGCCCCGGACGCGGGCGGGAAGAGTGTTCCCGAGCCGTTCATCCGGACGTCGCTCACCAGGGCTGACGCCCCACGGCCGGAAAGTCATATAGATGACTCCATGCCTCTCGTGAACTTCCGCGACGTCGCGGACAACGCCGGCCCGCGGCTGCGCCCCGGCCTCCTCTACCGCTCCGCCCGCCCGACCGGACTGACCGCCGCCGAACTGGCCGCGGCCGCTCCCGGACTGCGCTGCGTCGTCGACCTGCGCGGCCCGGACGAGCGCACCGCGGCGGACTGGGCGGCCGCCGACGCGCTCGGCGCCACCGTGCTCAACCTGCCCGGTCAGGGGTCCCCGACCGACCTGGCGGCCCTGCCCCCCGGCACCACCCTCGGCGGGCTCTACACCCTGCTGCTCGACCACCGCGCCGCCTGGTTCGCCTCGGTCGTCGCCGAACTCGCCGACCGCCTGCCCGCCGTGGTGAGTTGCGCGGCCGGCAAGGACCGCACCGGCCTCACCGTGGCCCTCGTCCTGGACCTGGTGGGCGTCGGCCGCGCGGACATCATCCGCGACTACACCGCCACCGCGGCCGCCATGCCCGAGGTTCTGGCGGCGCTGGAACTGGCCCCGGCCAACGGCGTGGCGGCCGACGCGCGCTACGCCGAAGCGGCCGCCGTCGGCGGGCTGTTGGACGCCCCCGAGGACGCCCTCACCGCCTTCCTCGACGCCCTGGCCGAACGCGGCGGCGCCGAACGCCTCCTCACCCGGCACGGCCTGACCGATGACCACGTCGTCCGCCTGCGCGCGGCCCTGGCCGCCTGACCCGACCGGAACACCTCCATGAGCGCCTCGACCCCCGCCCCGACGCCCCACCACGCCTCCGGCGCCGCACCGGACGCGGCCCTCGGACCGGCCCCGGCCGTGCCCCGGCGCGGCGTGACCACGCTGATCGGCCTGACCGAACTGTGCTACGCGGCCGCCGTCTCCCTGCCGTTGGTCCTCGGACTGGGCCAGCGCGTCCAACAGCTCGCACCACACGACAAGACCACGGTGCTGGGCCTGGTCACCGCGCTCGGCGGCGTCACCACGATCCTCGTCACGCCGCTCGCGGGCCACCTCTCGGACCACTGCACCAGCCGCTTCGGCCGGCGTCGGCCCTGGATCCTCGGCGGCGCGGCGACCGGCCTGCTCGGCCTGTTCCTGCTCGCTCTCGCCCCGAACACCACGTTCCTGGCGCTCGGTTGGATGGTCGCCGTGGCCGGCTACCAGACACTGGCCGCGGCCCTCACCGCCGTCGTCGTCGACCAGTACCCGCCGCACCGTCGCACGCGGGTGGCCGGCACCTTCTCCATGTGCAACGTCGGCGGCGTGGTGCCCGCCATGCTCCTGGCCACCACGCTGCGCGGCCGGGTCACGCTCCAGTTCACGGTGTGCGGGGCGTTGGCGCTGGTGGCCGCCGCGCTGCTGTGCCTGGCACTGGCCGACCGCCGCCTGGCCGCCGGCGACCGGCCACGGGTGAGCGCCCGCTCGTTGGCCGCTTCCCTGCTGGTCCTGCCGCGCGCGGCGCACGACTTCCGCATCCTGTGGACCCAACGCCTGTTGGTGAGTTTCGGCTACGCGATGATCTCGGCGTACTCGCTCTACTACGTCCAGGACCGCCTGCACCTGAACGCCGAGGCCGGCGCCCGGCTGGTCGGCGCGACCACCCTCCTGACCACCCTCTGCTCCGGGCTGACCGCCTACCTCGCCGGCAGGTGGGCCGCCCGCACGGGGCGCAGCCGGTCCGTGCTGCTGTGGGCGACGCTGGTGATGGGCGCCATGCTCGCCGTCAAGGCGGTCACCGCGGACCTGACCGCCGTCTACCTCTACGGCGCCGTCTTCGGCGGCGCCCTGGGCGCCTACTACGCCGTCGACCTCGGCCTGGTCTCCCAGGTGCTGCCCGACGAGCGGGACGCCGGACGTTTCCTCGGCGCGTTCGCCCTGGCCAAGAACCTCCCCATGGCGATCGGTCCGGCCCTGGCCCCGGCCCTGCTCACCGTCGGCCACGATCCCCTCTCCGGCGGGGCGAACTACCTGGTGCTGTTCCTGGTCTGCGCCGCGGTCACCGCCGTCGCCGCCGTCCTGGTGCCGCGCCTGCGGGGGATCACGGACGCGTAGCGGGTGCGTAGTGGGTGCGTAGTGGGTGCGTAGTGGGTGTCCCACGAAGGCGTGGGGCACACGTCCGCCTTCGGGTGTCCCCGGGCCTCCTGCCGGAGTCTCGCCCGGCGTTGCCGCCCCGGCGCGTCGACGTGTGATGCCGGCGTTCATCGGCCGCGCCTTCCGAAACGCGTACGGCACCACGCCGAAGGAATTCCGTCACCAGTCCGGCGTCCCGAAATGAACCAGGCACGGCAGGCCGGCCGGGACGGGCGGCGGTGTGGTGTGGTGTGGTGCACCGCCGCCCGGGCAGGGCTGCGCACACGGACACAACGGCGCCCGGGACTCCCCGGGCCCAGGGAGGGGCAGCATGATGAGGTTCCGACTGGCAGGATCGCCGTCATGACGACGGATGGGTTGCTGCTCGGAGCCCGTGGACTGTGGGAGGAACTGGCCCGGGTGCCGGCGTCGTTCCCGCCGTCTGGCCAGGTGAACGTGGTGGTCTCGCCGGCGTCGGGGGTGTGCCCGGCCGGCTGGGTCGGGGTGGTGGCCCTGGGCGGATCCGCGCTCGTGACCGCACCGACCGAGCGCACCGCAGGGATCGTACGTGCGGCCCTGACGCGGCTGCCGGTGGCGGCCGTCGTGGACGGGACGTCGGTGCGGGAGGTGCTGCCCGTCTCCAGGATGCTCGGGCCGGCGGCGCTGTCGTACGTGTCCCCGCGGGGTTTCCGCCCGCTGACATCCGGTGCGCTGCCGGTCTCGCAACTTTCCTCAGATCACCGGGAGTTGCGGCGTCTGGAGCGGCGGGCTGGTGACGCGGACGCCGGTGAGGCCGCGCTGGACGAGATCACGTCGCCGGCCTTCGTGGTCCGGGAGCAGGGCCAGGTGGTTGCGGCCGCCGGCTACGGTGCCTGGCCGCGCCGGACCGCTCACCTCTGCGTGCTGACCGCGCCGGCGGCGCGGGGGCGGGGTCTGGCGCGCGTGACGGGTTCCGCCGCGGTGGCACACGCCCTCGCTGCCGGACTGCTGCCGCAGTGGCGGGCCCGGCGGCCCGCATCGCGCCGGGTGGCGGCCTCCTTGGGCTTCGAGGAACTGGGCCACCAGTTGAGCGTCGAGATGCCCCGGCAGGACACGGACTGGCATACCGCAGCCGATCGGGCGGGGTCGGACCGCGGGGGCG
>LIQL01000291.1 GCA_001418405.1 Streptomyces diastatochromogenes
GTGAAGAGGGGCCCGCGACGACGCCGGGAGCCGGAGGCTTGCGCAAGGACGGCCACGGGGGCACCGGACCCCGGTCGGTCGGGGGCGCGGGGCGGGGCCTCGGACCCCGGGCTGACGTGCGGTCAGACCGGCTCCACCGCGGTCGGCGGCCGGGACAGGCCCGGCAGGCGGGGCAGGAGGATCGTCCGCAGGACCACGCGCGGGGCCATCAGGCGGGAGGGCGGGGCGGTGAGGCAGAAGACGTCCCGGAAGGCTGCGCCGACGATGCGGTCGACGGCGGCCCGGGCGGCGAGGCGGTCGAGGTACCACGTCGTCAACCGCTCGCCGAGTCCCGCCTTGGCACCGTTGCCGCGGGCGTAGGGGCGGTCCGCGCCGACCGCCGCCATCCAGGCCGGCTCCGCGGCCCGGCCGACCGCCCGCTGGGCCCGGGCGAGGACCCCGGGCCCCGGCCCACCGGCCGCGTCGAGGGTGTCCCGCAGGGCCACCGCGCCGAGCGCGGCCACCGACATGCCCTGCCCGTACACCGGGTTGAAGGTGCAGTTCGCGTCGCCCAGGACCAGGAAGCCGTCCGGGACGGCACCGGGGCGCTCGTAGTGCCGGCGCCGGTTGCAGGTGTCGCGGAAGCCGTGCACCGGCGAGACCGGTTCGGCGCGGGCGAGCAGTTCGTGGACGTACGGGTCGCCGATGGTGGCGCTGAACGCGGCGAACTCCGCGTCGTCGGTCGGCGGGTGGTGGCCGCGCACCCCCGACAGCGTCAGCAGCCAGTTGCCGTCCTCCACGGGGATGTAGGCGGCGCCCCGAGGGCACCCAGGCCAACCGGGCACGTTGACGCCGGCGTCCGGCTCGTCGTCCCGGGCAGTGGGGCGGTACATCCGGGTGGCGTAGGCGAGGCCGGAGTCCACGGTCACCTCCTGCGGCGCCTCCCGGCCGAGTTCGGCGTACCACCGGGGCGTGCGGGAGCCCCGGCCGGAGGCGTCGACGACGAGTTCGGCGGGGAGCACCCGGGTGGCGGCGGCGCTGCGGTCGCCGTTGCGGGCCCGGACCGTGACGCCGGTGACCCGCCTGGCGTCGCCGGTGAGGCCGACGGCCTCGGTCGCCTCCAGCACCTCGACCCGGGTGGCCGGGCCGGCCGCCGCGGCGTGCAACGCCCGTTCGCGGACGACGGCGTCCAGGACCGGTCGGGTGACGCTCAGCGTGGGATGCCGGCGCTCGTCGAACCGGCGCTGCCAGCCGGTGGGCGTACGGGTGAGCAGATCGCGCGGTAGGTAGAGGCGGCGGGCCCCGGCCTCGGTGAGCGCGGCGAGGGTGCCGGGCAGCAGCCGCTCCAGGGCTCGTTGTCCGCCGCTGAGGAGGATGTGCAGGTGGCGGGCTTGCGGGACGCCCTTGCGGAAGCTCCGGTCGGCGGGGTAGCGGTCCCGTTCGACGACCGTGACGACGTCGTAGTGCCCCCGCAGCGCGGTGACCGCGAGCATCCCGGCGAGTCCACCACCGATCACCACCGCGCTCCGCCCGTGCCCGGTGTGCTCCGCCATGCGCGTACCCCTTCTCCCCACCGACGGGACCCGGTCGCGGGACCCGATCACCCGTGCGCCTCAGCCTCAGCGCCCGGCGCGGCCGTGTCAACGACCCAACGCGCGCTCCCCCACTGCTCTCACGTGCTCCCCGTCGCCCACTGCCGTCCGGTTCCCGCCGCGCTCCCGCCGCCGCCTCGACTCCCCTGTGCGTCTGCGGCGCCACCCGGACCGGGCTTCCGGATACGCTCGCGAGCCTCCGTCCTGACGTGCGGTCGGAGCCGTCCGGGCCGTCGCACGGACGCCCTGGGGACACCGCCTCCGGCCCCTCTTCCGGGCCCCGGCGACGGCTTCCCGGGTGCCCGTCCTCCCTCGCGTCACACCGGTCCCTAACATCCCGATATGAGGCGACTGTGCGTCTAGACTCCCGACGGCGGGCGCACCGCGGCCGCGGCCGCTCCCACCAGCACGGGACTCGTCTCACCAGCAAGGGATTCAGGGACGCTTGTGACCTTCCAGCAGGTATCTGAGCCATATGACGTACTCGTCGTCGGCGGATCGGGCGTGGACACCATCGTGCGGGTCGGCGCACTGCCCGTCCCGTCCGCCGACAGCCATCCGGTGCCGCCCGTCCGCGAATGGGCCGGGCACACCGGCACCGGTGTCGCGCTCGGCTGCGCGGCACTGGGCCTCACCACCGGTTTCGTGGACTTCCTCGGCGACGACCCACCGGGCGCGCTGGTCCGCGAGCGGCTGGCCGGCAGCGGGGTCGACTTCCGCCCGCTGATCTCGCCGCACGGTACCCGCCGGGCGGTCAACCTCGTCTCGCCCGACGGCCGCCGGATGTCCTTCTACGACGCGCGCGACCCGCTCGACCTGCGGATGCCGCCCGAGCACTACCTCCCCCTCCTGCGCCGCACCCGGCACGTCCACCTGTCGATCAGCCACTTCGCCCGCTACCTCTTCGACGACATCGAGGCGCTGGGCGTCCCCGTCTCCACGGACCTGCACGACTGGGACGGCCTGACCGAGCACCACCGCGCGTTCGCGTTCCACTCGGACCTGGTCTTCCTCAGCACGGCGGGGGCCGGCGAGCGGATCGGCCAGATCATGCGGGAGATCATCCGCGAGGGCCGGGCCAAGGCCGTGATCGCCACCGCCGGCGCGGGCGGCGCCTACCTCCTGACGCCCGAGGACCGCACCCCGCGGCTGGTGCCGGCCGCCGTGCCACCCACCCCGGTCGTGGACAGCAACGGCGCCGGCGACGCCTTCACCTGCGGCTTCCTCTACGGCCGGCTGTCGGGCCGGGACCTGGAGGAGTGCGCCAGGCTCGGCGCCGTCGCCGGTGCCCACGCCTGCACGGCGGCGGGCACCCACACCGCGCTGGCCCGACCCGACGACCTCCTGGCCTCCGCCAGCCCGCCGCC
>LIQL01000292.1:0-7195 GCA_001418405.1 Streptomyces diastatochromogenes
TGGTCATCGGGCCGCCTCCTCCTGGTCGGTGCCGGTGTGCGGCGTGGGGGCCGGGTGCTTGGCGGCGTGTGCGGCGGCGGCCTCGCGTACCCAGGCGCCGTCGGCGTGGGCGCGGCGGCGGCGGCCGATCCGTTCGTCGTTGCAGGGGCCGTTGCCCTTGAGGACTTCGCGGAATTCGGTCCAGTCGATGGCGCCGAAGTCCCAGTGGCCGCGGTCTTCGTTCCACCGCAGGTCGGGGTCGGGGAGGGTGAGGCCGAGGGCTTCGGCCTGGGGGACGCAGATGTCCACGAAGCGTTGGCGGAGTTCGTCGTTGGAGTGCCGCTTGATCTTCCAGGCCATGGACTTCGCGGAGTGGGCCGATTCGTCGTCGGGCGGGCCGAACATCATCAGCGACGGCCACCACCAGCGGTCGACGGCGTCCTGGGCCATGGCGTGCTGGGCTTCGGTGCCGCGGCTGAGGGTGAGCAGGAGCTCGTACCCCTGGCGCTGGTGGAAGGACTCCTCCTTGCAGATGCGGACCATGGCCCGTGCGTAGGGGCCGTAGGAGCAGCGGCACAGCGGGACCTGGTTGGTGATGGCGGCGCCGTCCACGAGCCAGCCGATGGCGCCGACGTCGGCCCAGGTCAGGGTGGGGTAGTTGAAGATCGAGGAGTACTTCTGGCGGCCGGTGTGGAGCTTGTCGAGGAGTTCGTCGCGGCCGGTGCCGAGGGTTTCGGCGGCGCTGTAGAGGTACAGGCCGTGGCCGGCCTCGTCCTGCACTTTGGCCATGAGGATCGCTTTGCGGCGCAGGGACGGTGCCCTGGTGATCCAGTTGGCTTCCGGCTGCATGCCGATGATCTCGGAGTGGGCGTGCTGGGCGATCTGGCGCACCAGTGAGGCGCGGTAGTCGTCCGGCATCCAGTCGCGTGGTTCGATCCGCTCTTCCGCGGCGATGGTGGCGTCGAACAGGGCTTCGTGTCCCGTGTCCTGCGGCGCGATCGTCGTCATGTGGTGCCCCCTCCTCCCGACCGACCGATCGTTCGGTTCAATGGTGGGTGGGGCGGCGGCGGGTGTCAAGCCTGTGGATAACCCGGGGGAAGGTGTGCCGGGAGTGGCCGCATAGGTACGGTTCCGGGGCGGAGACACCCGCATGAGGACTGGGAACGGGGCGGGAATGCAGTCATACGGGGACGAAACGCGGCCGTTGGCCGCGCTGTCGCTGCCCTCGCGCATCGTCATAGGAACGGCGGCCAGCGCCATCGCGGTCGCCGCCCTGATCCATCTCGCGATGATGTTCTTGCACGTCGCACCGTCGAACACGCTCAGCAAGCAGCAGTCCGGCCTGATCAGCGACTACGTCTATCCCGAGTACGAGCAGAACTGGAAGCTGTTCGCCCCCAACCCCCTCCAGCAGAACACCGACGTCCAGGTCCGCGCGCAGCTGCGCACCCCGGACGGCACGTCGCGCACCACCGACTGGACCGACCTGACCGCCCGCGACGGGCAGGCCATCCTCCACAACCCGCTGCCCAGCCACACCCAGCAGAACCAGCTGCGCCGCGGCTGGGAGCTGCTCTCCAGCACCCTCGACGCGCAGAACCGCCCGAGCGGCGACCGCGGCGAGATGTTCGCCCGCTACCTCCGCCGGATCGCGATGCTCCGGATGTCCGGCGAGTGGACCAAGAACGGTGACCGGGTCGCCGAGATCCAGTTCCGCTCGCGGACCACGGCGGTGCTCCCGCCGCCGTGGAGCGCCGAGAAGGTCAGCGACAAGCCCGTCTACCGCGTGCTGCCCTGGTGGCAGATCACCGCGTCCGAACTGCCCGAGGGGGCGACGAACAAGTGACGTCACCGACGCCGCAGCCGCCCACCACCCCGCCGAGCACCGGCACCGTGCAGACCACCGACGCCCCGCCGGCCGCCGACGCTCCCGGTGCCTATCGGGAGACCCGCATCGAGCGCGCCATCGGCCGTGGTCTCGCCGGGGTCACCGCCCGCGCCCTGGCCCCGTACCAGACCGCCGTCATCCGGATCGGCTTCGCCGGCACCTGGTTGCTGTTCCTGCTGCGGGAATGGCCGCACCGGCAGCAGCTCTACGGCCCCGCCGGCCCGTTCGACTTCGGCATGGCGCGCCAACTGCTCGACGGCAACCACGCCCTGTCCGTCCTGGTGTGGTCCGACGGCCGCGGCTGGTTCGAGTGCGTCTACTTCCTCGCCATCGCGGCCAGCGCGCTGCTGATGCTCGGCTGGCGCACCCGCACCATGTCGGTGCTGTTCATGATCGGCGTGCTCTCGCTGCAGAACCGCAGCGTCTTCATCGGTGACGGCGGCGACAACGTCATCCACCTGATGTCGATGTACCTCGTGCTGACCCGGTGCGGGCAGGTGTGGTCGCTGGACGCGCGCCGCGCCCGGCGGGCGGCCGCCCGCCCGGCGGAGGACGGCGCGGCCCCGCCCCGGGACGTGACCGGCATCGTGCTGTGGGCGGCGCTGGGGCTCGCCCTCGCCGTCGCCCAGCTGCAGGGCGCCGCCGGCCTCACCTGGTTCGGACACGGGCCCTTCCCGCACTTCGGCTGGAGCCTGGCCCTGTGGGGACTGTGGGCGGCGCACGGCCTGTGGTGGGCGGCGCAGCGGTACGCCCCCGGGGAGCCCCGGACCGTCCTCGACACCCTCGCCACCCTGGCGCACAACGCCGTCCTGCTGGTGATCATGGTCGAGGTCTGCCTCGTCTACGCCACCGCCGGCTGGTACAAGATCCAGGGCTCGCGCTGGCAGGACGGCACCGCCGTCTTCTACCCGATGCACCTGGACTACTTCTCCCCCTGGCCGGGGCTGTCCCACTTGCTCGGCGGCAACGGCCTGATGGTCATGCTGATCACCTACGGCACCGTGATCGTCCAGGTCGCGTTCCCGTTCACCCTGTTCAACCGGCGCCTGAAGAACGTGCTGCTGGTCGCCATGATCTGCGAGCACCTGTCGATCGCGGTGCTGCTCGGGCTGCCGTTCTTCTCGCTGGCGATGATCACCGCCGACGCGGTCTTCCTGCCGACCAACTTCCTGACCTGGCTCGGCGGCCGCCTCTCCCACCTGCGCGGACGGCTGTTCCCGGGCACCGGCACCGCCGGCCCCGAAGCGGCGTCCGGCGAGGGGCCGCCGGAGGGCGCTGCCCGCTCCGGTGGCGATGGCCATACGCTCGTGGGGTGAGCAGCGAAACCACCGCCCCCGCCGAGCCCCTCCAGTACGACGACGGGTACGGGCCCAAGATCGGCGTCGGCCCGCACCCGGAGCCCTGGCCCGAGGACGGCCGTTACGACCCCGAGCTGCTCGCCCACGGCGACCGTCGCAACGTCGTCGACGGCTACCGCTACTGGACCCGTGAGGCGATCGTCGCCGACCTCGACACCCGCCGTCACGACTTCCACGTGGCCGTCGAGAACTGGAGCCACGACTTCAACATCGGCTCGGTCGTCCGGACCGCCAACGCCTTCCTGGCCAAGGAGATCCACATCGTGGGGCAGCGCCGTTGGAACCGCCGCGGTGCGATGGTCACCGACCGGTACCAGCACGTCCGCCACCACCCCGACACCGAGGCCCTGACCTCCTGGGCCGCCACCGAGGAACTGCCGATCATCGGGATCGACAACCTCCCCGGCTCCGTGCCGCTGGAGACCACCGTGCTGCCGCGCCGCTGCGTGCTCCTCTTCGGACAGGAGGGGCCGGGGCTGACCGAAGAGGCCCGCCGGCACGCCTCCCGGGTCTGCTCGATCGCGCAGTTCGGCTCGACCCGCTCCATCAACGCCGGAGCCGCCGCGGCCATCGCCATGCACGCCTGGATCTCCCGCCACGCCCGGATCGAGGACGTCTGACGCGGCCCTGACCGCCGGGACTCCACCCGGACCGGCTTCTCCGGGCCGCGCATGACGGCGGCCGTGCGCGGGGACGGCCGGACCGGCTCACACCCCGGTGCCGCCGCGGGCTGGTCGCCGGGTCCCCACGGAACGCGGGGACCCGGGCCCGGGCAGCCGCTCGGCCCCGGGCCCGCCCGCGATCTCACGCCTCCCGACGCACCTCCACCGTCCGGAACCGGTTCGCCACGAACGCGCCGTCGCACAGCGCCGCGTTCGCCGCCGGATTGCCGCCCGAGCCGTGGAAGTCGGAGAACGCCGCGGTCTGGTTCACGTACACCCCACCGGTCAGATTCAGGGACAGCTGGGCGCATTCCTCCAGGCAGACCTCCTCCACCTGGCGCTCCACCTCGGCAGAGGTGGTGTACGCCCCGACCGTCATGGCGCCCTTCTCGCGGACCGTGCGGCGCAGCAGCGCCACCGCGTCGGTGGCGGAATCGACCGCCACGGCGAACGCCACCGGGCCGAAGCACTCCGACAGGTACGCCGCCTCGGAGTCCGGCTTGGCGCCGTCCAGCTTCACGATGACCGGCGTGCGGACCGTGGCCCCCGGGAACTCCGGATTCGCCACCTCGCGGGAGGCCAGCGCCACCTCGCCGAGCCCCGACGCCTCCCCGATCCGCGCCGTGACCTGCGGATTGACGATCGCGCCGAGCAGTGCGTTGGCCCGTGCGTCATCGCCCAGCAGACCGCTGACCGCGCCCGCCAGATCGCTGACGACCTCGTCGTACGACTTCGGGCCCGCGTCGGTGTCGATGCCGTCCCGTGGGATCAGCAGGTTCTGCGGGGTGGTGCACATCTGGCCGCTGTAGAGCGACAACGAGAAGGCGAGGTTGCTCAGCATGCCCTTGTAGTTGTCCGTGGACTCGATGACCACGGTGTTGACGCCGGCCTTCTCGGTGTAGACCTGCGCCTGGCGGGCGTGCGTCTCCAGCCAGTCGCCGAAGGCGGTGGAGCCGGTGTAGTCGATGATCCGGACCTCGGGTCGGACCGCCAGCGTCTTGGCCAGCCCCTCGCCGGGCTTGTCCACCGCCAGGCACACCAGATTGGCCGGCAAACCGGCCTCGGCGAGCACCTCCCGGGCCACCTGGACCGTCAGCGCCAGCGGCAGCACGGCGCGCGGGTGCGGCTTGACCAGCACCGGGTTGCCGGTCGCCAGCGAGGCGAACAGGCCGGGGTAGCCGTTCCACGTCGGGAAGGTGTTGCAGCCGATCACCAGGGCCACGCCGCGCGGCACCGCCCGGAAGGTCTTGGTCAGCTCCAGCGGGTCCCGCTTGCCCTGCGGCTTGCTCCACGCCGCCTTCTGCGGGGTGCGGGTCTGCTCCTCGTAGGCGTACGCCACCGCCTCCAGGCCGCGGTCCTGCGCGTGCGGCCCGCCCGCCTGGAACGCCATCATGAACGCCTGGCCGCTGGTGTGCATCACGGCCTGGGCGAACTCGTGGGTGCGCGCGCTGATCCGGGCGAGGATCTCCAGGCACACCGCGGCGCGGGCCTCCGGGCCGGCGTCCCGCCACTCGGGGATTGCGGCCTGCATGGCCGGCAGCAGCACCGAGACGTCCGGGTGCGGATAGGTGATGCCCAACTCCGGCCCGTAGGGCGAGACTTCCTCGCCCGTCCAGGCGTCCGTGCCGGGCTGGTCGAGCGCGAAACGGGTGCCACGCAGCGCCTCGAAGGCAGCCAGGCCGTCCGGTGCGGCGGTCTCGCCGTATGCCTTGGGGTGCTCGGGGTGCGGGGACCAGTACGCGCGGGTCCGGATTGCTTCCAGCGCCTTGTCGAGGGTCGGGCGGTGCTTCTCGATCAACTGCGCTGCGGTCATTTCGGCGGCCATCGATGACCAACTCCTCGTCGACTGCGCGGAAAGTGGATGGGGACTGGGAGTGACACAGCAACGGAGTTAGAGTAACCGAACGATCGGTCGGGGCAAGAGTGCTCGACCAACCTGTGGAAAACTCGCTCGGGGAGGATCAGCTGCCATGACGGCAATCGGCACCGACACCACCGTGGCAGTGGTGGGCACCGGCACCATGGGGCAGGGGATCGCGCAGGTGGCGCTGGTCGCCGGGCACCGCGTGCGGCTCTACGACAGCGCACCGGGCCGTGCCGCGCAGGCCGCCGAGGCCGTCGTGCGGCGGTTGGACCGACTGGTGGAGAAAGGCCGGATCCCGGCGGTCGAACGGGACGCCGCCCGCGCCCGTCTCTCCCCCGCCGAGACCCTCGCCGAACTCGCCGACGCCGCACTCGTCGTCGAGGCGATCCTGGAGCAACTCCCCGCCAAACAGGAGCTGTTCCGCGCCCTTGAGGACGTCGTCCCGGCGGACTGCCTGCTGGCCACCAACACCTCCTCCCTCGCGGTGACCGCGGTCGCCGGCGGGCTCCGGCACCCCGGGCGCTGCGTGGGCATGCACTTCTTCAACCCCGCGCCCCTGCTCCCGCTCGTCGAGATCGTCAGCGGCTTCGCCACCGACGACGCGGCCGCGACCACCGCCTACGACACCGCCGCGACCTGGGGGAAGACCCCCGTGCGCTGCGCCGACACCCCCGGCTTCATCGTCAACCGCATCGCCCGCCCCTTCTACGCCGAGGCCCTGCGCGTCCACGAGGAACGGGGTGCCGACCCCGCCACCATCGACGCCGTCCTCCGTGAGGGCAGCGGCTTCCGGATGGGCCCGTTCGAACTCACCGACCTCATCGGACAGGACGTGAACGAGGCGGTCACCCACTCGGTGTGGACCGCGTTCTTCCAGGACCCGAAGTTCACCCCCTCGCTGGCCCAGCGCCGCCTGGTGGAGTCCGGCCTGCACGGCCGCAAATCGGGGCGCGGCTGGTTCGACTACGCCGAGGGCGCCCGCCGACCCGAGCCGCACACCGCAGGGCCCTGCCCCACCCCGTCCTCGGTCACCGTGCTCGGGGAGCTCCCCGGGCCCGCCGCGGTGCTGCGCGAGGCGATCGAGGAAGCCGGCATCAAGGTCACCGGCGACCGCACCGCACGGGAGCCGGAGTCCGCGGGTGCCGTCCTGCTGCCCGGTGGCGCCCTGCTGGCCCTGACCAGCGGCGCTCCGGCCACCCGCCGGGGCCGAGGCGCCACCATCAGCTTCGACCTCTCGCTCGACTACCGGGCCGCGACCCGAGTCGCCCTCGCCCCCTCGGCGACCGCCTCCGAGGGGGACCTCGCCGAGGCCGTCGGACTCTTCCAGGCGCTCGGCAAGCAGGTCAGCGTCATCGACGACGTTCCGGGCATGATCGTCGCCCGCACGGTCGCGATGATCATCGACTTCGCGGTGGACGCCGCGGCCCGCGGCGTCGCCACCCCC
>LIQL01000292.1:7235-7985 GCA_001418405.1 Streptomyces diastatochromogenes
GCAGGGACGCTACGTACCGTCCTGGGCGCTCCGGCGCCGTGCGGACCTCGAGGAATGGGTGCTCTAATCATGACCATGGCCAAGCGCGACGCCTACACGCCCGATTCGCTGCTCGCGGTCTCCGTCGAGGTGTTCATCGAGCGCGGCTACGACGGCACCTCCATGGAGCACCTCTCCAAGGCGGCCGGCATCTCCAAGTCGTCGATCTACCACCACGTGCGCAGCAAGGAAGAGCTCCTGCGCCGCGCGATAAGCCGCGCCCTGGACGGGCTCTTCGGTGTTCTCGCGGAAGCCGACGCCCAGGAGGGGCGGGCGATCGAGCGGCTGGAGCACGTCACCCGGCGCGTGGCCGAGGTGCTGATGGACGAACTCCCCTACGTGACGCTGCTGTTGCGGGTGCGGGGGAACACCGACACCGAGCGTTGGGCCATGGAGCGCCGCCGCGAGTTCGACCACCGGGTCGCCGACCTCCTCAAGGAGGCCGCCGCCGACGGCGACCTGCGGGACGACGTGGACATCCGGCTGGCCACCCGCCTGCTCTTCGGCATGATCAACTCGATCGTGGAGTGGTACCGGCCCGGACGGGGCGGCGCCGCCAGCCGCGACGAGGTCGCCGAGGCCGTGGTGCGGACGGCGTTCTCGGGGCTGCGCAAGGTCTGAGCGGGCGGTTCGCGCGTGCGGTTCGCGGCGGGGCGGACAGGGGCCGGGAAGGCCACACACGGCCCCGTCGGCGCCGCCGCGAACCGCACG
>LIQL01000293.1 GCA_001418405.1 Streptomyces diastatochromogenes
GCCCTGGGTGCCCAGGGCGCCGAGCAGGTGGGCGGCGTCGCCGGCCAGGAAGGCGCGACCCCGCCGCCAGGTCCGGGCCAGCCGGTGGTGGACGGTGTGGACGCCGGTGTCGAGGAGTTCGTAGGGCGGGACCAGGCCGGTGTGCGGGCGTCCGCCCGCGGCGCCCTCGTCGGCGGACCCGTCGGCGGCCTCGGCGGCCCAGCCGGCCAGCGAGTCGCGGATCCGGGCCACCAGCGCGTCCGGGGTGACCAGCTCGCGCCCCGGGGGCAGCAGCCAGTCCAGCCGCCAGACCCCGCCGGGCAGCGGCCGGGCGGACACCTCGCTGACCCGGCCGCCCCCGTGCCGGGCCGGGGCGCGGTGCAGCAGCGCCTCGTCGGGCCAGGGGAGTTCGGTGCGCAGCGTGGCCACCGCGTGCCGCTCGACGGCGGTGCGGCCCGGGAAGCGGACGTCCAGCAGCTTGCGGACGGTGGACCGCGGGCCGTCGCAGCCGACCAGGTAACTCCCGCGCCACCACGTCCCGTTGTCCCCGCGGGTCTGGGCGCTGACGCCCTTGTCGTCCTGTTCGACGGCGGCCAGCCGGCTGTCGTGGACGATCCGGGCGAGCGGTTCGCCGGCCAGCGCGGCGCGCAGCGCGCGGGTCAGCGCGTGCTGGGGCAGGTGCACCGGGGACGCGCCGGCACCGGAATCGTCCCGGTCCGGCGCGCCGGTGCCGTCGGCGGCGAAGGCGACCCGTTCCAGCAGTCGGCGGCGGCGCATGGTGCGCCACGCCGACCAGCGGGCGCCGTCGGCCGCCAGGGATTCCGCGCAGCCGAGCCGGGCGGCGAACGCCGCGGTGTCCGGGCGGAGCACGACGGTGCGGGCCGGCCGGACCTCCTCCTTGCCGCCGGTCTCGTCGAGGACGACGACGGGGACGCCGTGCCGGGTCAGGGCGAGGGCGAGGGCGAGACCGACCGGGCCGGCCCCGACGACGATCACCGGCTCCACGGGGCGGCTCCCTGGATCCGGCGGTGCGTACGGGACGTGCGGGAACTGACGGTGGGGGCCCGGTGCGTGATCACACAGCGTATGCAACCCATTGCGACCGCTGGCGTCAAGTGACGGAGGCGGTGGCGCCGTTGCCACCGCCTCCGGGCGGTCGGTGCCGGCCGCGGGGCGACCGGACGTTCCGTCAGTCCTTCGTGGCCACCGGCGCGTCGGCGACCGGACCGGTCGGTTCCGCGGCGTCCGCGGCCGCCACCGGCTCCGCGGCCGGGGCCACGCCGATGCCGGTGCGGGCCCGGCGGCCGCGCCGCTCGATCCAGTTGGCCAGGGCGGACAGCGCCAGGCACATCGCCACGTAGATGCTGCCGATGACGGTGATCACCGGGATGTAGGTGTCGTTCCCGTTGACGATGATGTTGGTGCTCATCAGTCGGGCGGTGTAGAGGAGTTCCTCGAAGGTGATGATGTAGCCCAGCGAGGTGTCCTTCAGGGTCACCACCAGCTGGCTGATGATCGTCGGCAGCATCGCGCGGATCGCCTGCGGGACCAGCACCGTCGTCATGACCTGCGTCTTGGTCATGCCCAGCGCGTACGCGGCCTCCCGCTGGCCCTTGGGCACGGCGTTGATGCCGGCCCGCAGCACCTCGGCCTGCACCGAACCGTTGTAGACCGTCAGGCCCACGACCAGGGCCCAGAACTGCGGCTGGCTGCCGGTCAGGCCCAGCGCGTCACGGTTGGTGAGGAGGATGACCCACAGCGCGTAGATGGTGATCAGCAGCGGGACGGCGCGGAACAGCTCGATGAAGCCGGTGGCCAGCCAGCGGACCGGCTTGTGGTCGGAGAGCCGGGCCACCGCCAGCAGCACGCCCAGCGCCAGCGACAGCACCGCCGCCACCGCGAAGACCTGGAGGGTGGTCAGCACGCCGTCGCGGATGCTGGTCCGCACGCCGGCGTAGTTGAAGATCCGCCAGACCTCGGGGTCCAGCTGGCCCTTGGAGTCCAGCCGCAGGATCGCGAAGGCGATCAGTCCCAGCACCGCCAGCGCGCCGATGACGCTGTAGATGCGGTTGCGGGCCTTCGCCTTCGGACCCGGCACGTCGTAGAGGACGCTCGCGCCACTCATGCCCTTACCTCGCTTCGTCCCGTTGCGCCGGTGCGCGGCGACGGCGCCCGTCCGTGGGTGTCGTTCCTGGTGTTGCGGCCGTCGGATCCGCTCATCGGGCGACCCCCATCCGGCGCTCCAGCAGCCGGAACAGGCCGCTGATCGCGAAGGTGACGACGAGGTAGGCGAGCGCCGTCCACAGGAAGATCCAGGCGATCGCGTAGCCCTTGTCGTTGAGCAGCTTGGAGACGTTGAAGAGCTCGCCGTACCCGAACGCGCCGGCGATCGCGGAGTTCTTGGTGAGCGCGATGATGATGCTGCTCAGCGGCGGGATCACGGTGCGGGTGGCCTGCGGGAGCACGATCAGCCGGAGCGTCTGGGAGAAGCTCATGCCCAGGCTCCGGGCCGCCTCCGCCTGCCCCAGCGGCACGGTGCTGATGCCGGACCGCACCGCCTCGCACACGAACGACGACGTGTAGAAGCCGAGCGCCAACGTGCCCAGGACGTAGGGGCTGGCCCCCTGGAAGATGATCTGTGGCACGACGAAGAACGCGACCAGGAAGAGCAGCGTCAGGGGCGTGTTGCGCAGCACCGTCACCCAGGCCGTGCCGAAGACGCGCAGCGGCGGGACCGGAGAGACCCGGAAACCGGCTATGAGCACGCCGAGCACCAGCGCGAGCAGCGCGGCGGACGCGGTGATCGCCAGGGTTCCGAGGAACCCGTCCCGGAACTCGGGCAGATAATCGAGGAGTACGTTCATGGGGTCTCCGCGGTAGCGGTCGGGTCGGCGGCGGGGAACGGCGGGGTACTACGGGGCACCGCGCGGCACCGCCCGCAGGTCGGTGGGGCGCGCGGAAGGCAGCGCGCCCCGCACACCCGTCGCGGCGGGCGTACGGGGCGGCGCTGTCCGGTGCGTTGCGCGGGCCGTCAGTAGCGCGGCAGCGGCGTCTCCGGGGCGACGTAGGGGGAGCCGGACTTGCCGAGCGTGCCCTCGTACGCCTTCTTGTAGTCACCGTTCTTGATGTGGTTCTCCAGCGCGGTGGTGATCGCGTCGCGCAGGGCCTTGTCGTCCTTGCCCAGGCCGACGCCGTAGGGCTCCTTGGTGAAGGGCTTCCCGACGACCCGCAGCTTGCCCGGGCGCTGGGCGGCGTAGCCCTTGAGGATCGCGTCGTCGGTGGTGACCGCGTCGACCGACCCGTCCAGCAGGGACTTCACGCAGTCCGAGTACTTCGACAGCTCGGTGGTGACCGCGCCGTACTTCGGCTTCTTGATCTCCTGGAGCGGGGTGGAGCCGACGATCGAGCAGACCTTCTTGCCCTGGAGGGCGTCCGGCCCGGTGATGGCCTTGTCGTCCTGGCGCACCAGGAGGTCGGCGCCGGCGGTGTAGTACGGGCCCGCGAAGCTGACCTGCTTCTTGCGCTCGTCGTTGATCGTGTACGTGCCGACGTAGTAGTCGACCTGGCCCTTGGAGATGGCGGTCTCACGGACGTTCGAGTCGACCGTCTGGAAGGTGATCTGCTTGTCGGAGAAGCCCAGGTCGGCGGCGACCATCTTGGCGATCTCGATGTCGAAGCCGGAGTAGGTGTTGGTCGCCGGGTCCTTGAAGCCGAGGAACGGCTGGTCGGCCTTGACACCGATGGTGATCTTGCCGGCCTTCTGGGCCTTCTTCAGCGTCGCGGAGTCGACCTTGACGTCCTTGGCGACCTTGTAGTCGGCGCTGTAGACGTCGCTTCCGGGCTGCTTGTCGCCCGCCGAGCCCGACTCGCCACCGCAGGCGGTCGCCGTCGCCGCCAGCGCGAGCACCATGGCACCCGCGGCAGCCGTCTTACGCATCCTCATGGTGAACATCCTTTGGTTCAACAGGTGTTGGCAATCATGGTGGCCCAACCGCGGCCTCAGTGATGGAGGATCTTCGACAGGAAGTCCTTTGCCCGGTCGCTGCGCGGGTTGTTGAAGAACTGGTTCGGTTCGGCCTCTTCGATGATCTTGCCGTCCGCCATGAAGACGACCCGGTTCGCCGCGGAGCGCGCGAACCCCATCTCGTGGGTGACCACGACCATCGTCATCCCGTCCCGGGCGAGCTGCTGCATGACCTCCAGCACCTCGTTGATCATCTCCGGGTCCAGGGCCGAGGTCGGCTCGTCGAAGAGCATCACCTTCGGGTCCATCGCCAGGGCGCGGGCGATCGCCACCCGCTGCTGCTGGCCGCCGGAGAGCTGTGCGGGGTACTTCTCCGCCTGGGCGCCGACGCCGACCCGGTCGAGCAGCGCGCGGGCCTTCTCCTCCGCCGTCGCCTTGTCCGTCTTGCGGACCTTGGTCTGGCCCAGCATCACGTTCTCCAGCACCGTCTTGTGCGCGAAGAGGTTGAAGGACTGGAACACCATGCCCACGTCGGCGCGCAGTCGGGCCAGCTCGCGCCCCTCCTGGGGCAGCGGCTTGGCGTCGATGCTGATGTCGCCGGTGTCGATGGTCTCCAGGCGGTTGATCGTGCGGCAGAGGGTGGACTTGCCGGACCCGGAGGGCCCGATCACCACGACCACCTCGCCGCGTCGGATCGTCAGGTTGATGTCCTGGAGCACGTGCAGCGCGCCGAAGTGCTTGTTCACGTTGTCCAGGACGACCAACGGGTCACCCGTGGGCGCAGGGCCCCCGGCGTTCTTGGTCACCGGTACTTCGCTCATCGGCGTACAGCTCCGTCCTCCTCGGTTGGGAGGACCCTAATGACGGCCCGCGACCAGCGTCATTACATCTGAGGGAGAATTGAGCATAACGATCCGGCCGCAAACGGACACTTAGGGTGAACGGGCGGCTCGGGGGCCCGCGACGCAGTTACCGACGGTATGCGGTCGGGGGGTACCGGCTGGGTAACGGATGGCGGCGCGGAGGCGGCGTCCTCTTGACGGGCGGGCCACCCATCGCCGTAGATGCCCTGTGGCCCGTACGCACACCGGAGGGGAGGGGCCCATGAGACTGCTGCTCGTCGAGGACGACGACCACGTCGCCGCGGCCCTGTCCGCGGTGCTGTCCCGGCACGGGCTGACCGTCGTGCACGCCCGCAGCGGCGGGGAGGCGCTGCGGGCGCTGCTGCCCGACGACGCCGAGCCGTTCGCCGTGGTGCTGCTCGACCTCGGGCTGCCCGACCAGGACGGCTTCGAGGTGTGCGGCCGGATCCGGAAGGTCTCCGCCACCCCGGTCATCATGGTCACCGCGCGCTCCGACGTCCGCTCCCGGATACACGGCCTCAACCTCGGCGCCGACGACTACGTCGTCAAGCCCTACGACACCGGTGAACTCCTCGCCCGCATCCACGCGGTGAGCCGGCGCACCGGCGCCCCGGGCGGCCCCGGCGACGCACCGGTCGAGGAACCCGGCCCCGGCGAGCCGCTCCGGCTCGGAGCGCTCACCGTCGAACTCCCCACCCGCCAGGTGTCCGTGGACGGCACCGTGGTCCCGCTGACCCGCAAGGAGTTCGACCTGCTCGCGCTGCTCGCACAGCGCCCCGGTGTGGTCTTCCGCCGGGAGCAGATCATCAGCGAGGTCTGGCGGACGAGTTGGGAGGGCACCGGCCGCACGCTGGAGGTGCACGTCGCCTCGCTCCGC
Source organism: Streptomyces diastatochromogenes (assembly GCA_001418405.1). Classification (GTDB taxonomy): domain Bacteria; phylum Actinomycetota; class Actinomycetes; order Streptomycetales; family Streptomycetaceae; genus Streptomyces; species Streptomyces albulus_C. The sequence continues at coordinate 5,684 of LIQL01000293.1, forward strand.
GCCAAACTCCGCATGCCGGCGCTGATCGAGACGGTCCGCGGCGTCGGCTACCGCCTGGTCGCACCGGCCGCCGGCCCCGCCGCGGGCATCCGCCCGCCGGCCCCCTGACGGCTGCCCGGCCCCGTGCACACCCGACTCCTCCCGCTCCTCATCGTGCTGATGGCCGGCGTGCTGCTCGCGCTCGGCGTCCCGCTCGGCGTGATCACCGCCGGGGTGGAGCAGCAGAAGGTGGTGGTCGACCGGATCGACGACGCCGCCCGGTTCGCCTCCCTCGCCCAGTTCGTCACCGCCCGCCCCAGCGCCGCCGCCGACAGCAAGACCCCCGAGGAGGACGAACGGCTGGCCACCCTGCGGGCCGAACTCCTGCGCTACCAAGAGCTCTACGGGATCCGCGCCGGCGTCTTCTACCGTGACCGCACCCCGATGGCCGCCGCCCCGCGGGACCTGACGGTGCCCGCCGACGGCGAGGGCGCCCAGGCGTTCAGCGAGGCGCTGGCCGGCCGCCGCAGCCACGACCCGCACCAGGTCTGGCCCTGGGACGACACCGGCCGGATCGCGGTCGCCTCGCCCGTCGTCCGGGACGGCGACGTGGTCGCCGTGGTCGTCACCGACTCGCCCACCGGGCAGATGCGCAGCCGCATCCTGCACGGCTGGCTGCTGATCGCGGCCGGCGAGTGCGCGGCCATGCTGGTGGCCGTCGCGGCGGCGTTCCGGCTCACCGGCTGGGTGCTGCGGCCGGTGCGGGTGCTCGACGCGGCCAGCCACGACATCGCCACCGGCCTGATGAAGGCCCGGGTCGCTGCCACCGCAGGACCGCCCGAACTCCGCCGACTGGCACGCTCGTTCAACGAGATGGCCGACCACGTCGAGGACGTCCTGGAGCAGCAGCGGGCCTTCGTCGCCGACGCCTCGCACCAACTGCGCAACCCGCTCTCCGCGCTGCTGCTGCGGATCGAGCTGTTGGCCCTCGAACTCCCCGAGGGCAACGAGGAGATCGCCTCCGTGCGCACCGAGGGCAAGCGGCTGGCCCGGGTCCTGGACGACCTCCTCGACCTGGCGCTCGCCGAGCACACCGCCGCCGACCTCCACCTCACCGACATCGCGGCGCTGACCGTCGAACGCGTCGACGCCTGGCGCCCGCTCGCCGAGGACCGGGGCGTCCGCCTCGGCTACGAGGGTCACCCCGCGGTCACCGGCTGGGCCGACCCGGTGGCCCTCTCCAGCGCCCTGGACGCGGTGGTCGACAACGCCCTGAAGTTCACCCCGGCCGGCGAACCCGTCACGGTGGCCGTGGTCCCCGACGGCGAACGCGTCACCGTCACCGTCGCCGACCGCGGCCCCGGGCTCACCGAGGACGAACTGGCCCGGATCGGCGACCGCTTCTGGCGCAGCAGCCGCCACCAGAACGTCTCCGGCTCCGGCCTGGGCCTGTCCATCACCCGCGCACTGCTCGCGGCCGGCGGCGCCACCATCGACTACGCGCCGCACCCGCCGCACGGCCTGGAGGTCACCGTCTCGGTCCCGCGCGACGCCCCCTGAGCGGTCGGCCCCCGCGCCGCGCGCACCGCCGCCGTCACTGCTTGGCCGAGACGTAGTACTCCCGGGCGCCGGCGTGCAGCGGCAGCGGATCGGTGAACACCGCCGTCCGCAGGTCCACGTTCTGCGCCGCGTGCACCACGTGCCCGATCGCGTCCCGGCTGTTGATCACGGCCTTGGTGATCCCGAACGTCAGCGCGGCGTCCTCCCGGTCCGTGGTCACCAGCAGGTTCGCCACCGCGATCGTCTTCACCGCCTCGCCGTTCTGCACCCGCGGATACGCGTCGGCCGGCATCACCGCCGCCCGGTAGTAACGGGTCGACTCGCCCTGCCGGTGCAGGGCCGGGAGCAGGTCCCCGAGCTGCACCAACCGCACCGGGAACCGCTGCGCCAACTGCTGCACCGCCAGCGTCGGCAGCCCGCCCGACCAGAAGAACGCGTCGATCTGCCCGTGCTCCAGCATGCTCGGCATCCGGTCGATGCCCACCCGCACCGGGGTGATGTCGGTGGCGAAGTCCAGCCCCGCCGCCTCCAGCAGCCGCCGGGTGATGAGCTGGACGCCCGACCCGTCCGAGCCGACGCCCACCCGCAGCCCCTTCAGGGCACGGGCCGAACCCACCGCGGAGCCCCGGGGCACCACCAGCTGCATGTAGTCGTCGTAGAGCCGGGCACAGGCCCGCAGCCGGTCCGCGCCGGACTCGTGCCGGGCCTGGTAGTCGGCCACCGCGTCCGCGGTCGCGATGGTGAACGCCGCCCGCCCGGTGGTCAGTTGGCGCAGGTTGTCGATCGACCCCTCGCTCCGCAGGAGCCGCAGGTCCACGCCCGGCAGGTCCCGCGCGACGTCGTCCTTCAGCAACTCCCCGTAGCGCGCGTACACCCCGGTCGGCACGCCGGTGGCCAGCGTCACCCGACCACGGGGTGCGGCGGCCCCGCCCGGCTGTAGACACCACAGCACCAGCCCGAGGAGGGCCAGGGCCGCGGCAGCCGCGGTCAGCGCCCGGCGCCGGCCAGGGCGGGGGAGTATCGCCATGGGCGAGATCCTGCCAGCCCGCAGGCCCCGACGGGAGGGTCCGGAAGGTTACGGCTTCGCCGCCGTCCGATCACCCTTGCGGCCCGGTGTTCCCAAGGCCGTCCGCAGGTGGTCCAGCAGCGCCCTGGCCGCCGGTCCGGCCGGTCCGTCGGCCCGCCACGCCAACGCGATCCGGCCACGCGGCCGGGCCCCGTCGAACTCCAGCGTCCGCACCCCCTCGGCCCTCGCGGCGGCCGGCGCCGGCACGACCGCCACGCCCAGACCGCGGGCCGCGAGCCCGGCGAGCAGCTTCGGCGCGGCCGCCTCGAACGCGATCCGCGGCCGGAACCCGGCGTCGGCACAGACCCGCTCCAGCACCCCGCGGACCCCGGTGCCGCGCGGCAGGCAGATCAACGGCTGGTCGCGCAGCGCCGCCGGCGGGATCCGCCCGTCCTCCGCGAGCGCCAGCAGCGGACTGTCCGGGGCGACCGCCGCGACCAGCGCCTCGTCCACGACGATCCGGAACGACAGGCCCGCCGGGGGCTCCGCCTCGGCGGTCCCCAGCAGCGCCAGGTCCAACTCCCCGCGCTGCAGGGCGAGGAGCATCCGCTCCGAACCGTCCGTGGTGACGGCGACGTCCACCTGGGGATGCGCGTCGTGGAAGTCCGCCAACAGCGACACCGCCCGGCCCTCCCAGCCCGCGTCGGCCCCCGACACCAGCCCGAAGGCCACGTGGCCGCGCAGCAGTCCCGTGAACTCCGCCACGGTCTGCCGCGCACCCTCGACGGCGGCCAGCGCCGCCCGCGCGTACGGCAGCACGGCCGCGCCCACCTCGGTCAGCGTCACCGACCGGCCCGAGCGGTCCAGCAGCGGTTCCCCCAGCTCCCGTTCGAGCTGCCGGACCTGCGCGCTGACCCCCGGCTGCGCCAGGTGCAGGCGGGCCGCGGCCCGGGTGAAGTTGGCCTCCTCCGCCACCGCCACGAAGTAGCGCAGCTGCCGCAGTTCCATAACCATCGATTCTAGTGACCAGAAGAACCAACTCTTGGACTTATGGCCGGTCCCCCGCCAGCCTGGAGGACGAGCGGCCCACCGCACACCCGGGCCGCACCGGACAGGGGGAGCACCGATGGACATCCGCGCCGCGATCGCCGCCGAACGCCGCGAACTGGCCGACCTGCTGGACACCCTCACCCCCGCGCAGTGGGACGCGCCCTCGCTGTGCGCGGGCTGGCGGGTCCGGGAGGTCGCCGCCCACATGTCGCTGGGCTTCCGCCGCCCGCTGCGCACGCTCGCCGTCGAGCTCCTCAAGGCCCGCGGCAGCCTGGACCGGATGACCGACCGGTGCGCCCGCCAGGACGCCGCCGCCCTGACGCCGGCGGCCCTCGCCGCGGCCCTGCGGGACCACGCCCACCACCCCTGGACGCCGCCCGTCGGCGGCCTGGCGGCGGCCCTGGGCCACGACGTCGTGCACGGCCTCGACATCGCCGTCCCGCTCGGCCTGGACCGCCGCGTCCCCGAGGACCGGCTGCGCGTCCTGCTCGACGGCCTCACCCCGCGCGGCACGAAGTTCTTCGGCGCCGACCTCGACGGCGTCGCCCTGCACGCCGACGACCTCGACTGGTCCTACGGCACCGGCACCGCGCTCCGCGGCGCCGCCCAGGACCTCCTCCTGGTCGCCTTCGGCAGGAAGCTGCCCCCGGGCCGGCTGCACGGCGCGCCGCAGGCCCGCTTCGCCGCGACCTGAGCCCGGCACCGCCCCGTGGTACCGCCGCGCGTGGCAGGCCGCCGAACGCCCCGCCGGGAGCCCGTACCCTGGACGGGTGAGCGGTAACGACGTGCCCGGTGGAGCAGTGGCCGAAGTGAAAACGTACGAGGTGCGCACCTACGGGTGCCAGATGAACGTCCATGACTCCGAACGGCTCTCGGGCCTGCTGGAGGACGCGGGCTACGTACGGGCCCCGGAGGGCACCGGCGAGGGCGATGCGGACGTCGTCGTCTTCAACACCTGCGCGGTGCGGGAGAACGCCGACAACCGGCTGTACGGCAACCTCGGCCGACTCGCGCCGATGAAGGCCCGCCGCCCCGGCATGCAGATCGCGGTCGGCGGCTGCCTGGCCCAGAAGGACCGCGACACCATCGTGAAGAAGGCGCCCTGGGTGGACGTCGTCTTCGGCACGCACAACATCGGCAAGCTGCCGGTCCTCCTGGAGCGCGCCCGCGTCCAGGAGGAGGCGCAGGTCGAGATCGCCGAGTCGCTGGAGGCGTTCCCCTCCACGCTGCCCACCCGCCGCGAGAGCGCCTACGCGGCCTGGGTCTCCATCTCCGTCGGCTGCAACAACACCTGCACCTTCTGCATCGTCCCGGCGCTGCGCGGCAAGGAGAAGGACCGCCGCCCCGGCGAGATCCTCGCCGAGGTCGAGGCGCTGGTCGCCGAGGGCGTTTCCGAGATCACCCTGCTCGGCCAGAACGTCAACGCCTACGGCTCCGACATGGGCGACCGCGAGGCGTTCAGCAAGCTGCTGCGGGCCTGCGGCGCGATCGAGGGGCTGGAGCGGGTCCGCTTCACCTCCCCCCACCCGCGCGACTTCACCGACGACGTGATCGCGGCGATGGCCGAGACGCCCAACGTGATGCCGCAGCTGCACATGCCGCTGCAGTCGGGGTCCGACACCGTCCTGAAGGCGATGCGCCGCTCGTACCGCCAGGAGCGCTACCTCGGCATCATCGAGAAGGTGCGCGCCGCCATCCCGCACGCGGCGCTCACCACCGACATCATCGTCGGCTTCCCCGGCGAGACCGAGGAGGACTTCGAGCAGACCCTGCACGTCGTCCGCGAGGCCCGGTTCGCCCAGGCGTTCACCTTCCAGTACTCCAAGCGGCCCGGCACCCCGGCCGCCGAGATGGCCGACCAGATCCCCAAGGAGGTCGTGCAGGCCCGCTACGAGCGCCTGGTCGCCCTCCAGGAGGAGATCTCCTGGAGCGAGAACAAGAAGCAGGTCGGCCGCACCCTGGAGCTGATGGTCGCGGAGGGCGAGGGCCGCAAGGACGGCGCCACCCACCGCCTCTCCGGCCGCGCCCCCGACAACCGCCTGGTCCACTTCACCAAGCCGGACGAGCCGGTGCGCCCCGGTGACGTGGTCACCGTCGAGATCACCTACGCCGCCCCGCACCACCTCCTGGCCGAGGGCGAGGTGCTCGGCGTGCGCCGCACCCGCGCCGGCGACGCCTGGGAGAAGCGCAACGCCAAGGACACCGCGCCGGCCGCCGCGTCGGCCGGGGTGCTGCTGGGCCTGCCGAAGGTCGGCGTCCCCGAGCCGCTGCCGGCCGCCGCGGGCGGCTGCGGCTGCGACTGATCCCGGCCACCCCCGGATCCGGGCGGCGACCCGGGCGTTACGCTGCGTGCATGCTCGTAGCCGTCGCCATCTGCCCCTGCCCGCCGCTGCTCGTCCCCGAGGTCGCCACGGGCGCCGCACCGGAACTGGACCCGGTGCGGGCCGCCTGCCGGGACGCGCTCGGGGTGCTCGCCGCGGCCCGTCCCGACCGGCTGGTCGTGCTCGCCCCGACCACCGACGGGACCACTGAGGCCCGGTATCCGCAGGGCTCCACCGGCTCCTTCCGCGGCTTCGGGGTGGACCTCGACGTGACGCTGGGGGCCGCCGGTCCGACGTCGTCGGGCGGGCCGCAGCTGCCGCCCGCGCTGGCCGTCGGCGCCTGGCTGCTGTCCCGCGCGGACCGGTGGGAGATGCCCGTGGAAGCGTTCGGCGTGCCCGAGTCCCTGCCCGGCGACCGCTGCCGGCCGCTGGGCCGTGAGCTCGCCGGATCCGCGCCCCGGGTGGCCCTGCTGGTGCTCGGCGACGGCAGCGCCCGCCGCTCCGTCAAGGCGCCCGGCTACTTCGACGAGCGGGCCGAGGCGTTCGACGCCGGCGCGGCCCGCGCCCTGGGGGCCGCCGACACCGCCGCCCTGGACGCCCTGGACGAGCGGCTCGCCGCCGACCTCATGGTGTCCGGGCGGTCCTGCTGGCAGGTCCTGGCGGGCGCCGCCGAGGGCGCCGGGCTGCGCGGCCAGCTGCTGCACGAGGAGGCCCCGTACGGCGTCGGCTACGCCGTGGCGGCCTGGACGTAACCACACCGGCGGCACACGCCACCCGCACCGCACACGAGGGCGCGGCGGACCGGGAGCCCCACCGGCTCCCGGTCCGCCGCGCCCTCGCGTCGAGCGGCTACTTCTGCGCGCCCTCGCCGGCCTCGCTGTCCACCGCGGCCGTCACCGACTGCTGCCGCGGGATCGCGGCGCCGCCCTCCGCCGTTCCGGCCCCGGCCGGCTCCGGCCCTGGCTCCGGCGCCGCTTCCGCCCGCTCCGCCGAGTCGGCCTCCGCAGCGGCCCCGGCGCCCTCCGCGCCGGCCGCACCGTCCGCCGCCGGCTCCCCGACCGGCTCGCCCGGTTCGCCCGGCTCGGCCGGGGAGTCCGTCACCACGGCCTCCGGCGCCTCCGCGGCGTCGGCCGCCGCGGGCTCCGCCGCAGCGTCCGCCGGCGCACCCGACTCCGCCGCCTCCGGGGCGACGGCCTCGTCCGTCCCCGGCGTCCCCTCCGCCGCAGCCTCCGCCGCGGCCGTCGCGGCACTCTCCTCCGCCGCGTCGGACTTGCGCCGGCGGAACCGCGAAAACACGCCCATAACTTGCTCCTACGATCCTCGTGTGGGGGAAATCCCGCGTCGCCCGGAGCGTTACCTTGCGCCGCCCGACGGGCCCCGGCAGCGCACCGGCATTCGGGATCTCGCAACAGGCAACGACGCCGTCCGTGCCCCGTCACGTCGCTCGTTCGAGATGACCGGGCGAGGTTTGCGAGACTGACGGGGTGAACACCGTCGTCCCCACCCCCCGGGTCATCGCCGTCGTCGGCCCCACCGCGGCCGGAAAGTCCGACCTGGGCGTCGCGCTCGCCCAGCACCTCGGCGGCGAAGTGATCAACGCCGACTCGATGCAGCTCTACCGGGGCATGGACATCGGCACCGCCAAGCTCACCCCCGAGGAACAGCAGGGCGTGCCGCACCGCCTCCTCGACATCTGGGACGTCACCCGCGCCGCCAACGTCGCCGAGTACCAGCGGCTCGCCCGCGCCGAGATCGACCGGCTGCTCGCCGAGGGCCGCACCCCGGTCCTGGTCGGCGGCTCCGGCCTCTACGTCCGCGGCGCCCTCGACGCCCTGGAGTTCCCCGGCACCGACCCCGCGGTCCGGGCCCGCCTGGAGGCCGAGCTCGCCGAACTGGGCAGCGGCGCCCTGCATGCCCGGCTCGCCGAGGCCGACCCGGAGGCCGGCCGCGCGATCCTGGCCGGAAACGGCCGCCGGATCGTGCGCGCGCTGGAGGTCATCGAGATCACCGGCCGCCCGTTCACCGCCAACCTCCCCGGCCACGAAGCGGTCTACGACACCCTGCAGATCGGCGTGGACGTCGAGCGTCCCGAGCTCGACGAGCGCATCGCCACCCGGGTCGACCGGATGTGGGAGGCCGGCCTGGTCGACGAGGTGCGGCGGCTGGCCGCCGAAGGGCTGCGCGAGGGCCGGACCGCCTCGCGGGCGCTCGGCTACCAGCAGGTGCTCGACTACCTGGCGGGGGAGTGCACCGAGCAGGCCGCGCGCGACGAGACGGTGCGCGCCACCAAGCGCTTCGCCCGCCGCCAGGACTCGTGGTTCCGCCGCGACCCGAGGGTCCACTGGCTCAGCGGGGCCGCCGACCGCCGGGCCGACCTCGCGCCCCTGGCACTGGCGTTGCTCGAACGACCGGTCACAGCCTGATCACGTCATGGCATCGGGACGCTCCGGCCGTCATCCGGGTCGCTGAGGGCGTGTCATCATCGACCTTCGATCGAGGCGTGCAATCTGGCAGTGGGGAGGGCGCGTGGCAATGGAGGCCAGCCCTCGCAACCGTGCCCAACAACCGGACCAGGACGGCGCCGGAACCGCACCGCCGGCCGAGGACGGCCCGCCGGTCCACGACGCCGACGGCCTCCCCGACGGTCCCCCGGCCACCCTCGACGCCTCGGACGGCCCCGACGCCGAGCCGGGCCCGTCCCCCGAGGGCGGCGAGTCCTTCCGCGACCTGCGCCCGCCCCGGCGGCTGCGGCTGTGGCAGCTCGCCCCGATCGTGGCGCTGGCCGCCCTCGGCTCGCTGATGTTCGCCTTCCCGTTGGCCTTCGAGTTCGGCGGCGACGGCGGCGCGGTCATCGCGATGCTCGGCCTGCTGCTGTGCTGCTGCGCCGCCGGCACCGGCATGATGGCGGCCCGCCGGGTCGGCCACACCTGGCCCGGCCTGCCGGTCCGCGGTTCCGGCCGCCGCGCGAACTGGCGGGTGGTCCTCCTCTACGCCGCCGTGGTCGCCGTCCTCGCGGCCCTGGCCATCTGGCGGGTGGCCCGCCTCCGCTGAGGCCCGCGGCCCGGTCCGTCGCCGGGCCCCGCCCCGTCCGGCCGGCGCGCCGCGCTGGCCGTAGGATTCAGGGGTGACCAGCACGCAGCGCATCGCCTTCCTCAAGGGCCACGGCACCGAGAACGACTTCGTGATCGTCCCGGATCCGGACGGCCGGCTCGACCTGCCCGCGACCGCCGTCGCCCGGATCTGCGACCGCCGTGCCGGAGTGGGCGGCGACGGGCTGCTGCACGTGGTGCGGTCCGCGGCGCACCCCGACGCGCGGGCGATGGCCGACGAGGCCGAGTGGTTCATGGACTACCGCAACGGCGACGGCTCGATCGCCGAGATGTGCGGCAACGGCCTGCGGGTCTTCGCCCGCTACCTCCTGCACGCCGAGCTGGTGGAGGCCGGCGACGTGGCGATCGCCACCCGCGCCGGAGTGCTCCGCGTGCACCTCGCCAAGACCGGTGACGTCACCGTCGCCATGGGGCGCGCCGCGCTCCCCGAGGACGGCGTGGTGGTCGAGATCGACGGGCGCAGCTGGCCGGCCCGCAACGTCAACATGGGCAATCCGCACGCCGTCGCGTTCGTCGAGGACCTGGCGCACGCCGGGGAGCTGCGCGCACAACCGCAGTTCAGCCCGGCCGCGGTCTACCCGCACGGCGTCAACATCGAGTTCGTCGTGGACCGCGGACCACGCCACGTGGCGATGCGGGTCCACGAGCGCGGCTCCGGCGAGACCCGCTCCTGCGGCACCGGCGCCTGCGCGGTGGCCGTCGCCACCGCCCGCCGGGACGGCCTGGACCCGGCCGCGACCGGCACCCCGGTCACGTACACCGTCGACGTCCTCGGCGGCAGCCTGACCATCACCGAGCTGCCGGACGGCACGGTCGAGATGACCGGGCCGGCCGTGATCGTCGCCGAGGGCACCTTCGCACCGGAGTGGCTGGCGGGCGCACTCGCCGGCTGACGGGGACGGGCCGCGAGCGCCGGAGCACGCCCTTCGACCAGGGGAAACGGTTTCGGCGAGGAGAAACGATTCCGGCCAGAAACTTCCCTCGAATGGGTGATCCGTTTCACGCTGAGCGAGAGGTGGGCAGCGCTGCGTGATGGGCTCGGTAGCATCAAGCACCGGCCCGGGCGCCCGAACTGACGGCCTCCCACCGCCGGTCGACGCCGCCGGAGGTGCCCATGAGCGCAGAGGCCACGAATCCTGGAAACCCTGAAGCAGCGGATCGCAGGCGCGGCCGCCCCCGGCCGGCGCTCCGGGGGCTGCGCCGCATCGGCCGTGCCGCGCTCCTCGGCCCGGCCGCCCGCGACGGCCTCCCGGACGCCCTGGAACACGTCGCCAAGGTGCACCGCCGCCACCACCCCGACGCCGACCTGGACATCCTCAGCAAGGCGTACCAGCGCGCCGAGTCCTCGCACCGCGGTCAGACGCGCAAGAGCGGCGAGCCGTACATCACCCACCCGCTCGCGGTGACCCTGATCCTCGCCGAACTCGGCGCGGAAACCACCACGTTGACCGCCTCCCTGCTGCACGACACCGTCGAGGACACCGACATGACCCTCGATCAGGTGCGCACGGAGTTCGGCGCCGAGGTCTGTTACCTGGTCGACGGCGTCACCAAACTGGAGAAGGTCGACTACGGCGCCGCAGCCGAGCCGGAGACCTTCCGCAAGATGCTCGTCGCCACCGGCAACGACGTCCGGGTGATGTCCATCAAACTCGCCGACCGGCTGCACAACATGCGCACCCTCGGCGTGATGCGCCCGGAGAAGCAGGCCCGGATCGCCGGGGTCACCCGGGACGTGCTGATCCCGCTCGCCGAACGCCTCGGTGTCCAGGCGCTCAAGACCGAGCTGGAGGACATGGTCTTCGCGGTCCTGCACCCCGAGGAGTACACCGCGACCCGGCACCTCGTCGCCTCGTACGCCGGCCGCCCCGACCCGCTCGCCGCGATCGCCGCCCGGGCCCGCGCGATCCTCGCCGACGCCGGCATCGAGGCCCAAGTCCTCGTCCGACCCCGGCACTTCGTCTCCGTGCACCGGGTCCTGCTGGCCCGCGGCCGGCTCACCGCCGCGGACCTGGGGCGCCTGCTGGTCCTGGTGGCCGAGGACGCCGACTGCTACGCCGTCCTCGGCGAACTGCACACCTGCTTCACCCCGGTGGTCTCGGAGTTCAAGGACTTCATCGCGACCCCCAAGTTCAACCTCTACCAGTCGCTGCACACCGCCATCAGCGGCGAGACCGGCGACGTCGCCGAGACCCTGATCCGCACCCACCGGATGCACCGGGTCGCCGAGGCCGGGGTGATCGCCCTGGGCGATCCGCACGTCCCCACCGACGGCGCCGACGCCCCCGAGGGCGAGCGGGCCGACCCGACCCGCCCCGGCTGGCTCGACCGGCTGCTGACATGGCAGCGCACCACCCCCGATCCGGACACCTTCTGGACCTCGCTCCGCGACGACCTCGCCCAGGAGGGCGAGATCACCGTCTTCTGCACCGGCGCCGCCGCGGACGACCCCGGCGGCACGATCGGACTGCCCGCCGGGGCGAGCTGCGTGGACGCGGCGTACGCCCGGCACGGCGACGCGGGGCACGGCTGCATCGGCGCCCGCGTCAACGGCCGCCTGGTCACCCTCGGCACCGTCCTGCACGACGGTGACAGCCTCCACCTGCTGATGGCCCAGGACTCCGCCGGCCCCTCGCCGCAGTGGCTCGACCACGCGCGCACCCCCGCCGCCCGGCTCGCCNNCCGCCACCGCCTCCGGCCTCGCGGTGGCCGACCTGCCCGGCGCCGCCGTCCGCCTGGCCGGCTGCTGCACGCCGGTGCCGCCGGACACCGTCACCGGCTTCGCGGTCCGCGGCGGCGCGGTCACCGTGCACCGCGCCCTGTGCCCCGCGGTGGCCAGGATGGCGGCGATGGGCCGGCAGCCCGTCGGGGTGCGGTGGCGCGGCGCCGGCCCGGGCGGCCCCGGCTGCCGGGTGACGCTGCTGGCCGAGGCGTTCAGCCGGCCGCACCTGCTGCCCGACCTGACCGAGGCGATCGCCGCCCAGGGCGCCGCCGTGGTCTCCGCCGCCGTCGAACCGCCGCACGAGCAACTGGTCCGGCACACCTACACCCTCCACCTGCCCAACGCCGCCGGCCTGCCCTCCCTGATGCGCGCGATGCGCGACGTACCGGGCGTCTTCGACGTGGTCCGGGCCACCACGACGGTGCGTTCCTAGCCCCCCGGCACCCGCGGGCAGGACCGGGGTCAGATCCGGCGCGCGGGCGCAAGCCGGATGGCTGAGGTGCCGCTCGTTCGGGTGCCGTGCTGACGTGCCGTCCACGGGCGGGCGGGCCGCGCTGATAGCGGTAGCCCATGTCGCTTCCCTTGCGCCGCCCGTCCCGCGAGCCCGACGGGACCGCTTTCGACCGCACCACCGACCGTTCCGCGGACGCCACCGCCGGCCGGCGCCCCGGCGCCCGCCACGGCCGGACGCCCCGCCGGGTCGCCGCCCTCGGCCTCGCGATCGCCGCCACCGTCGCCGCGGCCGCCCCGCAGCCCGCCGAACCGCAGGGCATCGGCGACCGCCTCTTCCCCTTCCTCGGCAACCCCGGCTACCACGTCACCTCGTACGACATCTCCCTCGACTACTCGGGCCACAACGACCGCCCGATCGACGCGGTCACCGTGATCAACGCCGAGGCCACCGCCACCCTCGAACAACTCAACCTCGACTTCGCCGACGGCGCCGTGCGCTCCGTCCAGATCGACGGCCGGCCCGCCGCGCACCAACAGGCCGGCGAGGACCTCGTGCTCACCCCGGCCGCGCACATCTCCCCCGGGCAGAAGCTCCGCATCGTCGTCCACCACACCAGCGACCCGCGCGGCAAGGGCAACGGCGGCTGGATCCGCACCACCGACGGACTGGCGATGGCCAATCAGGCCGACGCCGCCCACCGGGTCTTCCCCTGCAACGACCACCCGTCCGACAAGGCCTACTTCACCTTCCACGTCACCGCCCCCCAGGGGCTGACGGTCGTCGCCAACGGGCTGCCCGTCGGCGAGGGCACCCGCGGCCCGCGCCGCACCTGGACCTACCGCACCGCCCACCCCATGGCCACCGAACTCGCGCAGGTGTCCATCGGCCACTCCAGCGTGGTCACGCACCGCGGGCCGCACGGGCTGCCGCTGCGCGACGTCATCCCGGCCGGCTCCCGCGGCGCGCTCGACCGCTGGCTCGCCAAGACGTCGGATCAGGTGGCGTGGATGGAGCAGAAGGTCGGACCGTACCCGTTCGAGACGTACGGGGTGCTGATGGCCGACGCCAGCACCGGTTTCGAGCTGGAGACGCAGACGCTCTCGCTCTTCGAGAAGCGGCTGTTCACCACCACCCAGCTGCCGGACTGGTACGTGGAGTCGGTGATGGTGCACGAGCTGTCCCACCAGTGGTTCGGCGACAGCGTCAGCCCCCGCCGGTGGTCCGACGTCTGGCTCAACGAGGCCCACGCCACCTGGTACGAGGCGCTCTACGCCCAGGAGAAGGGAGGCCCGCGGGCCTCCCTGGAAGCCCGGATGCAGCGGGCCTACCAGGCGTCCGACGGGTGGCGTGCGGAGGGTGGCCCGCCGGCCCTGCCCAAGCTCCCCGACCAGGGCCGCAAGATCGGCATCTTCCGGCCGGTGGTCTACGACGGCAGCGCCCTGGTCCTGTACGCCCTGCAGCACAAGATGGGCAAGGCCGGCTTCGACCGTCTGGAACGGGAGTGGGTGGCCAAGCACCACGACGGTTCGGCCGGCACCGCCGACTTCATCTCGCTGGCCTCCGACATCTACGGCCACAACCTCTCCGGCTTCTTCTGGGAGTGGCTCTACGGGGCCAAGACCCCGCCGATGCCCGGACACCCCGAGTGGAAGCCGCAGGCGGCCAAGCAGGCCGCGGCGGACGGCAAGACGCCGCAACCGGCACCGAGGGTCGCCGTCACGCCGGGTGCGCCGCACCTGCACAAGGCGTGACCGCGGTCGGGGGCGGGCGCCCCGCGGCCCGTGCGGGAGCCACCGGCCCGCACGGGAACCCCGCCGAAAGCACCGGAAAACCCGCGTGACGCCCGTCTCCCGGCCATGCGACCATCATCGGGTCGGGCCGGGCCGGCGCCCGGGAATCTCCGGGCCGGCCCGGACGTTGACACAACGAACGGCACAGCCAACCAGTCCCGGCGGGACCGACCGGTCCCCGGGGGCTCCCAACGACACAAAGGATCAAATGACCTCCTCTTCTTCCCTTCCGCAGGACCGGCAGCGCCTCCCCGAGAGCCTTCGGGCCGACGCCCTGATGGAAGAGGACGTCGCCTGGAGCCACGAGATCGACGGGGAGCGCGACGGCGACCAGTACGACCGCTCCGCACGCGCGGCACTGCGCCGCGTCGCCGGGCTCTCCACCGAGCTCGAGGACGTCACCGAGGTCGAGTACCGACAGCTGCGCCTGGAGCGCGTGGTGCTGGTCGGCGTCTGGACGTCCGGTACGGTGCAGGAGGCGGAGAACTCCCTCGCCGAGCTGGCCGCGCTGGCCGAAACCGCCGGTGCGATGGTGCTGGACGGCGTCATCCAGCGCCGCGACAAGCCGGACCCGGCCACCTACATCGGCTCCGGCAAGGCCCTGGAGCTGCGCGACATCGTCCTCGAATCCGGGGCCGACACCGTGGTCTGCGACGGTGAGCTCTCCCCGGGCCAGCTGATCCACCTGGAGGACGTCGTCAAGGTCAAGGTGGTCGACCGGACCGCCCTGATCCTCGACATCTTCGCCCAGCACGCCAAGTCCCGGGAGGGCAAGGCGCAGGTCTCGCTGGCACAGATGCAGTACATGCTGCCCAGGCTCCGTGGTTGGGGCCAGTCGCTGTCCCGGCAGATGGGTGGCGGCGGCTCCGGTTCGGCGGGCGGCGGCATGGCCACCCGTGGTCCCGGTGAGACCAAGATCGAGACGGACCGGCGGCGGATCCGCGAGAAGATGGCGAAGATGCGCCGGGAGATCGCGGAGATGAAGACCGGCCGGGACGTCAAGCGCCAGGAGCGCCGGCGCAACAAGGTCCCCTCGGTCGCCATCGCCGGCTACACCAACGCCGGCAAGTCCTCCCTGCTCAACCGCCTCACCGGCGCCGGCGTCCTGGTGGAGAACGCCCTGTTCGCCACCCTGGACCCGACCGTCCGGCGGGCCGAGACCCCCAGCGGGCGGCTCTACACCCTCGCCGACACCGTCGGCTTCGTCCGCCACCTGCCGCACCACCTCGTCGAGGCGTTCCGCTCCACCATGGAGGAGGTCGCCGACGCCGACCTCATCCTGCACGTGGTCGACGGCTCGCACCCGGTGCCGGAGGAGCAGCTGGCGGCGGTCCGCGAGGTGATCCGCGACGTGGGCGCCACCGAGGTGCCCGAGATCGTCGTGGTCAACAAGGCCGACGCGGCCGACCCGTTGACGCTCCAGCGACTGCTGCGCCAGGAGAAGCGCGCCCTGGTGGTCTCCGCCCGCACCGGCGAGGGCATCACCGAGCTGTTGACCCTGCTCGACGAGGAACTCCCGCGCCCGCAGGTCGAGATCGAGGTGCTGGTGCCCTACACCCAGGGTGCCCTGGTCTCCCGGGCGCACGCCGAGGGCGAGGTCCTCTCCGAGGAGCACACCGCCGACGGCACGGTCCTCAAGGCCCGCGTCCACGAGGAACTGGCCGCCGAATTCCGGCCGTTCGTCCCGGCCGCCTGACGGCCGCGGAGCGCACCGCGGCGCGCACGTGACGAAGGCCCGCCCCCGGATCATCGAGGGCGGGCCTTCGTCGTGCGCCGAGCGGAGCGGACCGCGCGGCGGGGTGGCGCCGTGACCCGGCGCCACCCAGCGGGTCCCTACTGCTGGTTGGCCCACTTCTTGCTCATCGCGTCGAAGATCGACTTCGCCTCGGTGCCCAGGTGCGGACCGGCCAGCCACTGGGCCGGACGCGGCCCCATCGAGGTGTTCGAGATCAGCACCGGCTGACCGTCGGAGCCCTTGATGAACCAGGGGCCACCGGACGAACCGCCGGTCATGGTGCAGCCGATCCGGTACATGGTCGGCTTCTTGGCGTCCATCGTCAGCCGGCTGGGCTTGTCGGTGCAGGACTGCTGCGCCGCACCGTCGAACGGGGCCTCGGCCGGGTAGCCCTGCGCCGTCAGGCTCGGGATCTTCGACATCGCCGGGGCGCCGAAGTCCACCGCGTACGCGCCGCCGGCCATCTCCTCCAGCGACTTGCCGCCGGTGCTCTCCTCCGGCTTCACGTGCATCAGCGCGAAGTCGTACGGGGCCATCGGCACGCCCGGAACGGCGCCGCCGCCGGCGATCCACTCCTTGGTCGTCGCCATGTCGTCCGCCCACCACTTGCCCGACGGGACCCGGTCCTCGTAGGGCGTGGTCTTCATCTGGGCGGCCGAGACGCCGGTCCGGTTGAAGTTCGGGACGAACATCATGTTCCGGTACCAACCGCCGCTCTTGCCGGCGTGCACGCAGTGCGCAGCGGTCCACACGAGGTTGGACTTGCCCGGGTGCGCCGGGTCCTTGACGACGGTGGCGGAGCAACGGGACTCGCCCTGCGGCGTGCTGAAGAGCAGCAGGCCGACGCCCGGAGCGGTGGAGGTGTACGGGGTCTTTACCGCCTGCGCGGGCACCGCGGTCGGCTCCGGGTCCGTCTTGCCCTGGTCCTCGGTGATGTCCGAGATCTTGCTCGGGTCCTGCGGGGGCTTGACCTTACCGATCTTGTCCGGGTTCCAGAAGTTCTTGATGACCGGGTTGATGAACTCGCCGGCCTCGCGGAGCCAGGTGTCCTTGTCCCAGTTCTTCCACTCGCCGTTCTTCCACTTGTCCAGGTCGACGCCGTGTTCCTTGAGCTTGTCCTGGAGCTCCTTGGGGATCTTGATCGCACCTCCGCCCGCGGTGTCCTGGGCCGACTCGGACGGCTTGGCGTCCGCGTTGTCGCCCGAGGGCCCGCAGCCCGTCGCGGTGAGCGCCACCACGGCGGTGAGGGCGGCGGCGGCCAGCACGGGCCGACGTATCGATCGCATGGGTGGTTCTCCCCCTGTGTCAAACGGACGGAGCCGGTAGGGCTCGTGAGCGGTGCCCCGGTCAGTGCCTTGTCATGAACCGCAAGATCCGGGTGCAGCCCCCCACTATGCCGGTGTTCGCAGGGACGGCGGTACCCGGGTCCCCGGTTCCCGGCCGGCAAGGATCTTGCCGTCGGCCGTGTTCCCGTGCGGCCGGCGTCGTTGGTACGTACGGGGGACGGCCGGGCCGCCGGTCGGGCCCGCGCGGTATCCAGCCGTTCACCAGCAGGAGGACACAACTGCCGTGGCGTTGACCGAAACCGTGCCGGCGGCCGTGCCGCCGGCCCACGAGGGGATCCTGCGCCGCCAGGCCCTGCGTGAGTCCGCCGCCCGCACCTACGCGCGCTCGCTGCCGATCGTCCCGGTACGCGCCCGCGGGCTGACCATCGAGGGAGCCGACGGCCGGCGCTACCTCGACTGCCTCTCCGGAGCCGGCACCCTGGCACTGGGCCACAACCACCCCGTGGTCCTGGAAGCCGTCCGCGCCGTCCTCGACTCCGGCGCGCCGCTGCACGTCCTCGACCTGGCCACCCCGGTCAAGGACGCGTTCACCACCGAGCTGTTCGCCACCCTGCCCGGCGAGTTGGCCGAAAAAGGACGGATCCAGTTCTGCGGCCCGGCCGGCACCGACGCCGTCGAGGCCGCCTTCACCCTCGTCCGCACCGCCACCGGACGGGACGGCCTGGCGGCCTTCTCCGGCGCCTACCACGGCATGACCGCGGACGCCCTGGCCGCCTCCGGGGGCGCCCGCCACCCCGGCGTGACCCGGCTGCCCTACCCGTACGCCTACCGCTGCCCCTTCGGCGTCGGCGGCGAGCACGGCGCCGAACTCTCCGCGCGCTTCACCGAGAACCTCCTCGACGACCCCAAGGGCGGGGTGCCCCGGCCCGCCGGGATGATCCTCGAACCGGTCCAGGGCGAGGGCGGCGTGATCCCCGCGCCGGTCGGCTGGCTGCGCCGGATGCGGGAGCTCACCGCCGCCCGCGACGTCCCGCTCATCGTCGACGAGGTGCAGACCGGCGTCGGCCGCACCGGCACCTTCTGGGCCGTCGAACAGAGCGGCATCGTGCCCGACGTCCTGGTGCTCTCCAAGGCCATCGGCGGCAGCCTGCCGCTCGCCGTCATCGTCTACCGCGAGGAACTGGACGCCTGGCGCCCCGGCGCGCACGCCGGCACCTTCCGCGGCAACCAACTCGCCATGGCCGCCGGCACCGCCACCCTCTCCTACGTCCGCCGCAACGGCCTCGCCGCCCGCGCCGCCGAGCTCGGTGCCACGATGCTCGGCCGGCTCCGCGACCTCGCCGCCGCCCACGACTGCATCGGTGACGTCCGCGGCCGCGGCCTGATGCTCGGCGTCGAGATCGTCGACCGGGACGGCGCCGCCGACGCCCTGGGCGCCCGGCCCGCCGACCCGGCCCTCGCCGCCTCCGTCCAACGGGCCTGCCTGGACCGCGGCCTGATCGTCGAACTCGGCGGCCGGCACTCCGCCGTCATCCGCCTGCTGCCGCCCCTGACCCTCACCGACGAACAGGCGGACGCGGTCCTCGACCGCCTCGCCGACGCCATCGCGGCGGCCGTCCGCGCCACTCCCGGGCCCCTGGGCTCGCCACCCACCACCCTGCGAGGCACCCCCGCATGAACGAACGCCCCGGTCCCGACGGCACCCAGGCGACCGAACGGTTCCCCGCCCACCACCCGGGCGCCGGCCTCATCGAGTCCGTCCCCCGTCAACAGCGCCGCCCCGGCGACGACACCTGCCACCAGCAGACCCCGGCCGCCGACCACCGCGAGCCCGACCCGTACGACCCCGTCCGCCACCCCGACGCCGACCCCCTCGACCATCCCGACCCGGCCGCCGCCGCCGACGCCGCCGGCATCGAGAACCTGCTCCGCTGCTGGCTCCGCGAGCACGGCACGCCCCGCCCGGCCGCCGGCCGGCTGCGCCTGGCCCTGCACGCCAGCGCCGCCGCCCTGCACATCCCCATCCGCTACTGGTCACCCACCGGCTGGCACCGCCTGGGCGCCCCCACCCTCGAAGGCACCCCGCCCGGCTCCGCCCCGTTGGACGCCGTCACCCTCGCCGCCCTCCTGCGCCGCGAGGCCGCGCACCACGGCGACCGACGGGCCTCCGACGGCGGCGAGCACCGGGTCGCCGACGGCGACGGGCCGCCCGCCGCCGACGACGCCCCGCAGGCCCCGGACGGCGACGGCGCCGAACTCGTCGGCCGGGTCGCCAACTCCGTCCGCACCACCGCCCTGTTCATCGCCGACCGGCGCGCCCACCCCGCCGCGGACCAGGGCTCCCGCTTCCTCGAAGCCGAGCAGTCGCTCCTGCTGGGCCACCCCCTGCACCCCACGCCCAAGAGCCGCGAGGGCCTCACCGAAGCCGAGACCCACGCCTACTCGCCCGAACTCCGCGGCGCCTTCCCGCTGCACTGGATGGCCGTCCACCCCTCCGCGGTCGCCACCGACTCCGCCTGGACCGAGCGCGGCCGCACCGTCCCGGCCGCCCAACTCGCCGCCGAACTCGCCGGCGACGGGCTGCCGTTGCCCGACGGCACCGTGCCGCTGCCGCTGCACCCCTGGCAGGCCCGGGACCTCGCCGCCCGCCCCGAGACCGCGGCCCTGCGCGACGCCGGACTGCTGCACGACCTCGGCCCGCACGGACCCCACTGGTACCCCACCTCCTCCGTCCGCACGGTCTGCCGCCCCGGCGCACCCGCGATGCTCAAGCTCTCCCTGGGACTGCGCATCACCAACTCCCGCCGGGAGAACCTCCGCAAGGAACTGCTCCGCGGCGTCGAGGTCCACCGGCTGCTGCGCACCGGCCTGGCCGCGCAGTGGCGGGCCGCCTTCCCCGGTACGCCCGGCTTCGACGTCGTCCGCGACCCGGCGTACCTCGCCGTCGACGGACCGGACGGCACCCCCGTCCAGGGCCTCGACGTCGTCATCCGCCACCAGCCCTTCGGCCCCGCCGACGACGCCGTCTGCATCGCCGGGCTCACCGCCCCGCGCCCCTGGCCGGGCCACGGCGCGATGCGCTCGCGCCTGGAGAGCGTGGTCGGTGCGCTCAGCTCCCGCACCGGCCGGCCGGCCGGGCCGGTGGCCATCGAGTGGTTCCTGCGCTACCTCGAAACCGTCGTCCGGCCCGTCCTCTGGCTCGACGGCACGGCCGGCGTCGCCCTGGAGGCCCACCAGCAGAACACCCTGGTCCTGCTGGACGCCGACGGCTGGCCGGCCGGCGGCCGCTACCGCGACAACCAGGGCTACTACTTCCGGGCCTCCCGTCGCGCCGAGTTGGAGCGCCGACTGCCCGGCGTCGGCACCGCCAGTGACACCTTCGTCGCCGACGAGGTCACCGACGAGCGCTTCGCCTACTACCTCGGCATCAACAACGTCTTCGGGCTCATCGGGGCGTTCGGCGCGGCCCGCCTGATCCGCGAGGAGGTCCTGCTCGCCGCCTTCCGGCGGTTCCTCGTCGACGCCGCCGCGGCCCCCCGGGCCCACCGCTCGACGCTGCCGGAGCGGCTGCTCTCCGCCCGCACGCTGCGCTGCAAGGCCAACCTCGCCACCCGCCTGCACGGCCTGGACGAACTCGTCGGCCCGGTCGACACCCAATCCGTCTACGTCACCCTGTCCAATCCGCTCGCGCCCTAGGCCCCGTCGTCCCCGTCGACCCAGCCCCACAGGAGTGCGTCACGTGTCACCCCTCGAATCCGGCCTCACCCCCGCGCCGGACGACACCCTCGGCGACCCGCCCGCGCCCGACCCCGGCGCGCTGCCGCCCGCTGCCACCACCCCGGCCGCGGGCCCGCTGCTGGACGACCTCGCCCACTGGCCGCCGGCCGACACCCCCGCCGGGCCGTTCGCCCTCGTCCCCGTGGACCCGGACCGCGACCTCGACCGGATCGCCGCCTGGATGAACGACCCCGCCGTCGCCGCCTTCTGGGAGTTGGCCGGCTCCCCGGAGATCACCGCCGCCCACCTGCGTCCCCAACTGGCCGGCGACGGCCGCAGCGTGCCCTGTCTGGGCGTCCTGGACGGCGTCCCGATGAGCTACTGGGAGATCTACCGCGCCGACCTGGACCGCCTCGCCGGGTACTACCGGGCCCGCCCGCACGACACCGGCATCCACCTGCTCATCGGCCCCGACCGCGACCGCGGCCGGGGCCTCGGCACGTCGCTGCTGCGCGCCACCGCCGACCTCGTCCTCGACCAGCGCCCCCGGTGCGGCCGGGTCCTCGCCGAACCCGACCTGCGCAACACCGCGTCCGTCGCGGCGTTCCTGGGCGCCGGCTTCCGCTACGCCGAGGAGATCCGCCTACCGGAGAAGCGCGCGGCGCTGATGGTCCGCGACCGCGCCCACCGCCACCAGCTCTGACCCCGGGGCCGTCCGTCGACGGCCCCGGTCCGGTCCGCCATCCATCCCGCCGGCCCGGTTGTCCCCCGCACGTGCCGGGCCGGTCCCGTACCGAGGAGTCCCACCTTGTCTCCCGTGTCCCGTCCCTCCGTCCCCACCGGCCGGCCCGGCCCGGCCG
>LIQL01000294.1 GCA_001418405.1 Streptomyces diastatochromogenes
CCCCTCCCGTATGAGGGTGGGAAGAAAGGTGAGTGGGGGTACGCCCGGCAGGGCTCGTGCGGCGCATCGGGGGATGACTGACCAGCAGCGGACCACTCAGGCTGGGGCCCACTCACCCATCTTTTCCCCCACCCCCAACGGGAGGGGACGGGCCGGAGGGGGTGGTGTGCAGGACGTAAAGCGCAGCAGTCCTGCACACCACCCCCGCAGGCCCGTCACCGCACCCAACAGCCCCGCGCAGCGGACAACGCCCGCGCCGCAGGCGCAAACAGCAACCCCCACGGCGGGACAGCCAACAACGTGGGAAGCAAAAACGGTGGTCAGCGGCGGATCTCGTCCGCAATCGCTTTCAGGAAGCCGTCGATGTCGTCTTCGGTGGTGTCGAAGGCGCACATCCAGCGGACGACGCCGGCGGGTTCGTCCCAGAAGTAGAAGCGGAAGCGCTTCTGGAGGCGTTCGCTGACGTCGTGCGGGAGGCGGGCGAAGACGGCGTTGGACTGGACGGGGTAGAGGATCTCGATGCCGGGGATCTCGCGGACGCCGGTGGCCAGGCGCTGGGCCATGGCGTTGGCGTGGCGGGCGTTGCGGAGCCAGAGGTCCTTGGCGAGGAGCGCCTCCAGTTGGACGGAGACGAAGCGCATCTTGGACGCCAGCTGCATGGAGAGCTTGCGCAGGTGTTTCATGGCGCGGACCGCGTCGGGGTTGAGGACGACCACGGCCTCGCCGAAGACCGCGCCGTTCTTGGTGCCGCCGTACGAGAGGATGTCGACGCCCACGGCGTTGGTGAAGGCCCGCATGGGGACGTCGAGGGTGGCGGCGGCGTTGGCTATCCGGGAGCCGTCGAGGTGGACGAGCATGTTGCGTTCGTGGGCGTGGTCGCAGATGGCGCGGACCTCGTCCGGGGTGTAGACGGTGCCGAGTTCGGTGCTCTGGGTGATCGAGACGACCTGCGGCATGGCGCGGTGCTCGTCGTCCCAGCCCCACGCCTGGCGGTCGATCAGCTCGGGGGTGAGTTTGCCGTCGGGGGTGGTGACGGTGAGCAGTTTGAGGCCGCCGATCCGCTCCGGGGCGCCGCATTCGTCGACGTTGATGTGGGCGGTGTCGGCGGAGATCACCGCGCCCCAGCGGTCGGTGACGGCTTGCAGCGCGACGACGTTGGCGCCGGTGCCGTTGAACACCGGGAACGCCTGGGCCCGCTGCCCGAAGTGGCTGCGGAAGACGCGTTGGAGGTGCTCGGTGTAGTCGTCCTCGCCGTAGGCGACCTGGTGGCCGCCGTTGGCGAGGGCGAGCGCGGCGAGCACTTCCGGGTGGGCGCCGGCGTAGTTGTCGCTGGCGAAGCCGCGGAGCTGCGGGTCGTGGTGCTGCCGGGCGTCGGTCTTCGCCCGGTTCACGGCTTGGGGGTCAGCCACAGACGCTGTCCATTCACTTCCTGGGCGGGCCGGTTCCAGACCCCGGCGATGGCTTCGGCCAGCTCCGTGACGTCGGTGAAGCCCGCGAACTTGGCGTTCGGTCGCTCGGCGCGCATCTGGTCGTTGACGAGCGCCTTGACGACCAGGATGGCAGCCGCGGCGCGCGGTCCGTCCTCGCCCCCGGCCTTGCGGAAGCCGTCCGCCATGGCGAGCGTCCACGCCTCGGCGGCCGCCTTCGACGCGGCGTAGGCGGCGTTGCCGGCGGTGGGCTTGCTGGCGCCGGCCGCGCTGATCAGCAGGTAGCGGCCGTTGCCGCTGCGCTCGAGCGCGTCGTAGAAGGCGAGGGAGGTGTGCTGGACGGTGCGGACCAGGAGCCGGTGAAGGGTGTCCCAGTCCGCGAGGTCGGTCTCGGTGAACGTGGAGCAGCCGCGCCAGCCGCCGACGAGGTGGACGACGCCGTCGACGCGCCCGAACTCCTTCTCCGTGCGGGCGGCCCATTCGCGGGTCTGGTCGAGGTCGAGGAGGTCGACGGTCTCGCCGATGACGGTGGCGCCGCCGTGGGCGTACCGGGCCGCGTCGACGGCCTCCGCCAGGCGTTCGGGGTTGGAGTCCGAGCCGACCACCACCGCGCCGGCCTCGGCCAGCCGCAGCAGGGTGGCCCGGCCGGCCGGGCCGGCCGCTCCGGCCACCGCGATGACCGCACCGTCCAGCGGCCCCTGGCCGCCCGTCGAAGTAACCATCTCCGTCGCCTCCTCGTCCTGCCCCTGGACGGCCGTTGCCCGGGTGTTCTGGTCGTTGCGCACGCTGCGCTGTCCGTTCTGGTCCTGTTCGGTCCGTACGTTCCTCACGCCGCCGCCGGGGTGTCGCTGTGGGCGGTGATGCCCTTGGTCGAGGCGATCACGGAACGGAGCTTCTTGGCGAGCGCCTCGTAGAACATGCTCAGCGGGAACTCGTCGGGAAGCACGTCGTCCACGAGCTTGCGCGGCGGCTGGTCGAGGTTGAGGGCGTCCGGGCCCTTGGCCCAGGCCGAGCCGGGGTGCGGGGCGAGGTAGGTCGAGACGAGGTCGTAGGCGGCGAACCAGTGGACCAGCTTCGGTCGGTCGATGCCGTCGCGGTAGAGCCGTTCGATCTCGCCGCACAGCTGCTGGGTGACCTTGGGCGCCCGCTCCCAGTCGATGTGCAGTGTGTTGTCCGTCCAGCGTACGACGTCGTGCTTGTGGAGGTACGCGAAGAGCAGCTGGCCGCCGAGGCCGTCATAATTGCGCACCCGGTCGCCGGTGACCGGGAAGCGGAACATCCGGTCGAAGATCACCGCGAACTGCACGTCGCGGGCCTGTGCGTACCCCTCGGCCTCCAGCTTCACGGCCTCCTTGAAGGCGGTGAGGTCGCAGCGCAGCTCTTCCAGGCCGTACATCCAGAACGGCTGACGCTGCTTGATCATGAACGGGTCGAACGGCAGGTCGCCGTGGCTGTGGGTGCGGTCGTGGATCATGTCCCAGAGGACGAACGCCTGCTGGCAGCGCTGCTGGTCGTCGAGCATGGCCGCGACGTCCGCGGGGAGTTCGACGCCGAGGATGTCCACGGCGGCCTCGCTGACCCGGCGGAAGCGGGCGGCCTCGCGGTCGCAGAAGATGCCGCCCCAGCTGAACCGCTCGGGGGCCTGGCGGACCGCGATGGTCTCGGGGAAGAGGACGGCCGAGTTGGTGTCGTAGCCGGCGGTGAAGTCCTCGAAGGTGATCCCGCAGAAGAGCGGGTTGTCGTAGCGGGTGCGCTCCAGGTCGGCGAGCCACTCGGGCCAGACCATGCGCAGGACGACGGCCTCGAAGTTGCGGTTCGGGTTGCCGTTCTGGGTGTACATGGGGAACACGACGAGGTGCTGGAGGCCGTCGGCGCGCTGTTGGGCGGGCTGGAAGGCGAGCAGCGAGTCGAGGAAGTCGGGGACGCCGAAGCCCTGGTCGGCCCAGCGCCGCAGGTCGGCGTCGAGGGCCTGGTGGTAGGCGGCGTTGTGCGGGAGCAGCGGGGCGAGTTCCCGGATGGCGGCTATGGCGCGGTCGACCTCGTGGCGGACGGCCGTGGTGGTGGGCGCACCGTCCGCGGCGAGGTCGATCGAACCGTCCTTGGACTGCCACGGGCGGATGGCCTCGATGGCGTCCTTCAGCACGGGCCAGGCGGGGTGCGCGACCACGGACTCGTGGGACGGGGTGCCACCCCGGACACCCACAGGCGAAAGAATTTCCGTCATGACTGCCCTCCGGCGGTAGATCGTCCTGTGAGACCACCGTAACCAGCCAAGGATCGCCCGTTCAAGTGGGGCTGCTGAAAATTATTCTGCTGACACCCCATGGTCACGACTGTTTTTCCTGTGAGGTACGGATTCGATCTCACTTCCTGGCGCGGGTGGCGCCTGATTCCGCGTTTTCTCCGGCCGATGGCGGGGTAGGCGAGGGAATCACGACCCGTCCGGGCGGGTGACGGACGCGGGGGCGGCACGCCCCTCGGCGAAGTACGGGATGACCTTTTCACCCCATTGGCGGATGGTCTCCAGACAGGCTTCCTGCGGCACCGTGCCCATCTGGATCAGACACATCACCTCGTCGGCGCCGGCCGCCCGGAGCCGCTCCACGTAGGCGATGGCGTCCTCGGCCGTCCCGTAGGCGTGGTCGGCCCGGAAGGTCGCGGTGGCGTTCGGGCGGACCGGGATGCGCTGCTCGTGGAGGTGGGCGACGACCGTCTCGGCGGCCCGCCGCAGCTCGACGGCCTCGTCCGTGCCCTCCACCACCGCCTCGTCGGGGACCCCGGCGCCGCCGTACCAGTGCGCGATGGCCTGGGCGAAGAAGCGCTGACCGCGCAGGCCGACGGCGCGGGCCCGGTCTCGGTCGGCGAGCACGATGGTGGGGCAGAGCACCGCGAAGTGGTCGTTGATCTGCGTGGAGACCAGCCGGTCGCCGGTGCGGGCGGCCCGTGCGGCGTCGTACGCGGTGCGCAGTTCGGCGACCGCCTCCGGGCCGGCGAAGCCCATGACGAGGGCGCCCACGCCCAGTTCGGCGGCCTGCCGCAGGGTCTCGGTGCGGCTGCAGGCCAGGAAGAGCGGCGGGTGCGGCGTCTGGTGCGGTCGGGGCAGGATCGGGTGCGGCGGGATGTCGATCAACTCGCCGTGGTAGGCGAGTTGTTCGCCCTGCCAGGCGCGGCCGATGATGCGCAGCGCCTCCTCCACCTCCCGGGTCGTGCGGTCGCGGTCGACGCCGCACAGCGAGGTCTCCTGCGCGGTGCCGCCACGACCGGCGCCGAGATCGAGGCGGCCGCCGGAGAGCAGGTCGAGGGTGGCGGCGCGCTCGGCGACCCGGGCCGGGTGGTTGAAGGCGAACGGCATGCAGACCACGCCGTGGCCGACGCGGATGGTCCGGGTGCGGGCGGCGACCCAGGTCAGGAAGACCTCCGGGGCGCTCATGTGCGCGTACCACGTCAGGGAGTGGTGCTCGACCGCCCAGATCCGGTCGAATCCCATCTGCTCGGCGAGGACGGCCTGTTCGACGCAGTCGTGGAACAACTGGTGCTCGCGGGCAACGGTCGGATCGGCGAGCTGGGCCTCGAAGATGATCGAGAACTTCACGGTGCCTCCCGGCTTGTCCTGCGGCCAACTCACTATTTCAATCAGTCATATGACTAATCGTCAGAAGTGGGAAGGGACGGGGCCGCCGGACCTGCCGGCGACCGCGTGGGCGGTGCTCGGACTGCTCTCGTTCCGCGGTGCACGCACCGGCTACGAGCTGAGGAAGTGGGCCGACGCCTCGTTGCGGTTCTTCTACTGGTCGCCCGCGATCAGCCAGATCTACACGGAGCTGCGCCGGTTGGAGCGGTGGGGGTTGGCGACGTCGCGGACGTCCGCGCCCCAGGAGCCCCGGGCCGCCCGGCGGTACACGCTCACCGACGCGGGCCGCGCCGCGCTCGCCGCTTGGGCGGACGGCGTCGACGACCCGGGGCCGCCGGTCCTCAAGCACCCGCTGGTGCTGCGGCTCTGGCTCGGCCACCTCGCCACGCCGGAGACCCTGCGCGCCCTGGTGGAACGCCACCTCGCCCGGACCCGGGACGAACTGGCCGAGGAGATGTTGGCGGATCTGGCGCGGTTGGCGGCGGCCGGACCGGCCACCGGTGCGTAGCCGGCGGAACACGCGGGCACTCGTACGGGCTAGAGGGCACTTGTCCCTACGGCGCTGCCGCTGTCGGGCGGATTAGGCTGTGGGCCATTTCGGGCAGCAGTGCGCCGGCGGCCGACACGTGCGCGGAGCCGACAGCAACCGAGCCGACAGAAGCGAGGCAGCCTTGTCCTTTCTCACCATCGGGCACCGCGGAATGATGGGTGTGGAGCCGGAGAACACCCTGCGCTCCTTCGAACGGGCCGAACGCGAGGGCGTCGACGTCATCGAACTCGACCTGCACCTGAGCAAGGACGGCGCGCTGGTGGTGATGCACGACCCGGACGTCGACCGGACCACCGACGGCACCGGCCCGATCGCCGAACGCACCCTCGCCGAACTGCGGGAGCTCGACGCCGGGCAGGGCGAGCGGATCCCGGTGTTCGAGGACGTGGTGGACGCGGTGCAGCTGCCGCTCCAGGCGGAGATCAAGGACGTCGCGGCGGCCCGGGCGCTGGCCGAGGTGGTGCGCGCCCGGGACCTGACCGGCCGGGTGGAGGTCATCTCGTTCCACGACGAGGCGCTCGCGGCGGTCCGTGCGCTGCTGCCTGGGGTGCGGACCGGGTTGGTGGGCGAGCGGTACGGCGCCGACGTCGTCGACCGGGCCACGGCGGTGGGTGCGGGACTGGTGTCGCTCTACCTCCCGCGGCTCACCCTGGAGCTCGTCGAGCGGGCGCACGCCGCCCGGTTGAGGGTGCTGGGCTGGACGGTGAACACCCACGACGAACTGCGGCTGGCGCGCGGACTGAGGCTGGACGGCGTGGTCACCGACCAGCCGGAGATCCGACGGGCGGTGCGCTTCACCGCGTAGCCGGCGGGCGGCGGGCGGGCCGACCGGGCCCGCACACGGGGGCCGCCCGACGGGAAACGCGCAGTTCACAGCGGCGCAACGGGTTTCCAGCATGTGGACGTTCGGCCCGCTGATCTCGACAGGGCGGCCGGAGCACTGTCACCCTCCCCGCATGTACCTGTCCCCACGCCCCGTGCGTCTCGCCGTCTGCGCCACCACCGTGTTGCTCGTCGCCGCGGTCGGCTGTGCCCCGCAGGACGCCTCCCCCGGCGGCTCGCAGGCCGCCGGACAGGGCAAGCAGAGCTGTGCACCCGGCAAGTTGGCCACCGTGACGCCCGGGAAGCTCACCGTCGGCACCGACAAGCCCGCCTACGCACCCTGGTTCGTCGACGACGACCCGGCCAACGGCAAGGGCTACGAATCGGCGGTGACCTACGCCGTGGCCGAGGAACTGGGCTACCGCAAGGACGCGGTGCACTGGCAGACCGTGCCGTTCAACAGCGCCTTCGCGCCCGGTGCGAAGAACTTCGACTTCGACGTGAACCAGGTGTCGATCAGCGACTCCCGCAAGCAGGCGGCGGCCTTCTCCGCCGGGTACTACGACGTGCGGCAGGCGGTGGTGGCGCTCAAGGGCTCCAAGGCGGCCCGCGCCAAGAGCATCGCCGACCTCGCGGACGTCAAGCTCGGCGCGCAGGTCGGCAGCACCAGCCTCGACGTGGTCAACGACACCATCCGTCCCCACCAGACCGCCGCGGTCTTCCAGAAGAACGACCTGGCCAAATCCGCCCTGAAGAACGGCCAGGTGGACGCGATCGTGGTCGACCTGCCGACCGCCTTCTACATCACCTCCGCCGAGCTCAAGGACGCCGTGGTGGTCGGGCAGTTCAGCCAACAGGGGCCGGCCGAGGAGCAGTTCGGGCTGGTGCTGGACAAGGAGAGCAAGCTCACCGGCTGCGTCACGGCGGCGGTGGACGCGCTGCGCCGCAAGGGCACCCTGGCCGCGTTGGAGAAGCGGTGGCTGGCCGACGCGGTCAACGTTCCGGTGCTGAAGTGACCTCCGGGACGGCGAGGATGAAGGGGACGGAGCAGGGGGCCGCGCCGGGCGCTGCGGCCGGGAGCGCCGACGACGGGTACGTGCCGTCCGCGCGGCGGCGCGAACGGGAGCGGTACAAGCGGGCCCGGGCCCGCCGGGCGACCGCCCTCGCCGCGACGAGCACGCTGGTCACCGGCGCGGTGCTGTACTTCGTGATCACGGCGGCGCCCGGCTGGCCGCGTACCAGGGAGACGTTCTTCAGCGCCGCCTACGCGCGCCTCGCGCTGCCGAAGGTGCTGGACGGGCTGCTGCTCAACCTGCGGTTGTTGGTGGTCTGCGGGGCCGCGGTGCTGGTGTTGGGTTTGTTGCTGGCGGTGGCGCGGACGCTGCGGGGGCCGGTGTTCTTCCCGGTGCGGGCGCTGGCCACCGCCTACACCGACTTCTTCCGCGGGATGCCGCTGATCATCTGTCTGTTGATGGTGGTCTTCGGGGTGCCGGCGCTGCGGCTCCAGGGCGTCACCACCGACCCGGTGGTCCTCGGGGGCGCGGCGCTGGTGCTGACGTACTCGGCGTACGTCGCGGAGGTCTTCCGGGCCGGCATCGAGTCGGTGCACCCCTCGCAGCGGGCCGCGGCCCGTTCGCTGGGGCTCTCCAGCGGGCAGACGCTGCGTTTCGTGGTGCTGCCGCAGGCGGTGCGCCGGGTGGTGCCGCCCCTGCTCAACGACCTGGTGTCGCTCCAGAAGGACACCGGGCTGGTGTCGATCGCCGGCGCGGTGGACGCCGTCTACGCGGCGCAGATCATCGCCAGCAAGGACTTCAACTACACCCCGTACGTGGTGGCCGGGCTGGTCTTCGTGGCGCTGACGATCCCGATGACCCGCCTCACGGACTGGGTCACGGCCCGGATGGACCGCCGGCGCGCCCAAGGAGGGACGGTATGAGCAGGACGGACGACACCCCGGTGACGTCGCCGGCACCGGCGACGGCCGGCGGGCCGGTGCTGCGGATGGAGTCGGTGCGCAAGACCTACGGGCGCGGCGGCACCGTCGTGCTGCGGGACGTGGACCTGGAGGTCGCCCCGCACACCGTGACCGCGCTGATCGGGGCCTCCGGGTCCGGCAAGTCCACGCTGCTGCGCTGCGCCAACCTGCTGGAGGAGATCGACGACGGGGCGATCTTCCTGGACGGCGAGGAGATCACCGATCCGCGGGCCGACCCGGACGCGGTGCGCCGCCGGATCGGGGTGGTCTTCCAGGCGTACAACCTCTTCCCGCACATGAGCGTGCTGGACAACATCACGCTGGCGCCGCGCCGGGTGCACGGGGTGCCGCGCGCCGAGGCGCAGGAGCGCGCCCGCGAGCTGCTGGCGCGACTGGGGCTGGAGGGGCGGGCCGACGAGTATCCGGACCGGCTCAGCGGGGGCCAGCAGCAGCGGGTGGCGATCGCCCGGGCGCTGGCCGGGCGGCCGCGGCTGTTGCTGCTCGACGAGATCACCGCGGCGCTCGATCCGGAGCTGGTCGGCGAGGTGCTGCGGGTCGTCCGGGACCTCAAGGAGGACGGGATGACGATGGTCATCGCCACCCACGAGATGGGCTTCGCCCGGGAGGTCGCCGACCAGGTGTGCTTCCTGGAGGACGGGGTCGTCCTGGAGCGCGGCACGCCCGGTCGGGTCTTCGGCGAGCCCGAGCACCCCCGGACCCGGCAGTTCCTCCAGCGGATCATCGAGGCCGGGCGGCTGTGAGGGATCGGGCGGCTGTGAGGGGCCCGGCGTCAGCCCAGCGGCTTGACCATCAGCTCGAACTCCAGGTCGGCGCGCTGCGGGATGCCGAACCGCTCGTCGCCGTAGGGGAACGGGCTGAACTGGCCGGTGCGCCGGTAGCCCCGGCGCTCGTACCAGGCGATCAGTTCCTCGCGCTGGCGGATGACGGTCATCCGCATCTCCCGGGTGCCCCAGGCGGCCAGCGCGGTCCGCTCGGCCTCGGCGATGATGACCTTGCCCAGGCCGCCGCCCTGGAGGTCCGGGCGGACCGCGAACATCCCGAAGTAGGCGTGGTCCTCGCGGTGCTCCAGCTGGCAGCAGGCGATCAGCTCGCCGTCCCGCTCGGCGACCAGCAGCCGGCCCCGTTCGTTGCGCACCACGTCGGCGACGCCGTCCGGGTCGGTCCGCTGGCCCTCCAGGAGGTCCGCCTCCGTCGTCCACCCGGCGCGGCTGGCGTCCCCTCGGTAGGCCGATTCCACCAGGGCGACGAGCGCGGGGACGTCGGCCTCGGTGGCGGAGCGGAAGGTCAGCGCGGTGGTGGTCATGGTGAGCGGGGTCCTCTCGGCCGTACAGGTGGCTGCCAGCGAGGCTAACAAGCGGCGG
The DNA here is from genome assembly GCA_001418405.1 of Streptomyces diastatochromogenes. Lineage (GTDB taxonomy): Bacteria > Actinomycetota > Actinomycetes > Streptomycetales > Streptomycetaceae > Streptomyces > Streptomyces albulus_C. The sequence goes on from LIQL01000294.1 coordinate 9,788, forward strand.
CGGCCGGCGGCAGGGCCCATGGTCCCGGCGACTGGCCGCCGGCCGTCCCGGTGGCCGAGCTGCGCCGTGTCCGCCCGGGCGGGGCGGTCCCGCGGCGTAGGGTCCGTGCCATGGTGCAGGTACTGAGCAGCAGGGTGCTGGTGCGGCCGGCCGACCCGGACCGGTCGCGGACGTTCTACGGCGAGGCGCTGGGACTGGCGGTCTACCGGGAGTTCGGCACGGGGCCGGAGCGCGGCACCGTGTACTTCCTCGGCGGCGGGTTCCTGGAGGTCTCCGGGCGGGCCACGGACGCCCCGACGCCCACCGTCCAGCTGTGGCTCCAGGTGGCCGACGCGGCGCGGGCGCACGAGGAGCTGGTGGAGCACGGGGTGACCGTGCTGCGCCCGCCGGTGCGGGAGCCCTGGGGGCTGATCGAGATGTGGATCGCGGACCCGGACGGGCACCAGATCGTGGTGACCGAGGTCCCCGCCGACCATCCGCTGCGCTACCGGCCCTGAGCCGACGGGCCGGCCGCGGGCGTCGCCGGGACCGGGCGGCCGTGCGTGCGGTGCAACTCCGGCCTGCACGACGGTAACTGGTGGTGAGGTGCCACGCTCGCTAGCGTCACGCCCATGACCACTACGGAATTCCCCTCCGTCGGGGAGCACTTCGACGTCGTCATCGCGGGCGGCGGGCCGGTCGGCCTGGCGCTCGCCGCGGAGTTGCGGCTGCACGGCGTCGCCACCCTCGTCCTGGAACGGGGGCCGCGCGGGGTGGGCGAACCGCGCGTGCTGGCACTGCACGCCCGGACCCTGGAGACGCTGGACCGGCGCGGCCTGCTGGCGGAGTTCACCCGCGCCCAGGAGACGCTGCCGGACCTGGATGCGTGGCGGGGGCAGCTCGACGACCAGGGCGCCCGCGGCCACTTCGCCGGGCTGTACCAGCTGGGCCGGCACACCGCGGAGCCGGCCGAGCAGCCGCACGGCCTGACCCTGCCGCACCAGGTCCTCAAGGACCTCCTCGCGGGGCGGGCCGAGGAGCTCGGCGCGGTGGTCCGCCACGACCACGAGGTGGTCGGCCTGGAGCAGGACGCGGACGGCGTCACCGTCCGCGTGCGGACCGCGGACGGCGAGGGCGCGGTCCGCGCGGACTTCCTCGTCGGGTGCGACGGCGGGCGCAGCGTGGTCCGCAAGGACGCCGGGATCGCCTTCCCGGGCACCGGGCCGTCGCTGGTGTCCCGGATGGGGCGCGGCACCGTCGAGGTCCTCGGGGGCGGGGAGCTGCCGGGCGGCTGGCGGCGGAGCGACGGCGGCTGGTTCATGCGGATGGCCGACGGGCGGATATCCGTCATCGAGTGGGACCGGCCGACGGACCAGGAGGACGCGGCGACGGGGGACGAACTGGCGGCGGCCATCGAGCGGGTGACCGGGCAGCGCGTCGCCCTGACCGACGTGGACTTCGTGACCCGCTTCACCGACAGCGCCCGCCAGGCGGGCCGGTATCGGGCGGGCCGGGTGCTGTTGGCCGGGGACGCCGCGCACATCCACTTCCCGGCCGGTGGGCAGGGCGTCAACCTCGGCCTCCAGGACGCCTTCAACCTGGGGTGGAAGCTGGCCGCCGAGTGTCGGGGCTGGGCTCCGGAGGGGCTGTTGGACAGCTATCACGCGGAGCGGCATCCGGTCGCCGCGGAGGTGCTGGACAACACCCGGGCCCAGGTCGCCCTGATGCGGCCGGGACCGCAAGTGGACGCGCTGCGGGCGCTGTTCAGCCGGCTGCTGGAGATGGAGGAGGTCAACAAGTACCTCAGCGACGTCATCTACGGCACCGGCATCCGCTACGACACCCTCCCCGCTGCCGGCGGCGGTCCGTCGGAGCCGGGCGGGCACCCACGGGTCGGGACGTTCGCCCGCGACCTGCCGATGACGACGGCGGACGGGCCGACCCGCCTGGCGGAACTGCTGCGCCCGGGGCGACCGTTGCTGCTGGGCTTCGACGGTTCCGGCGCGGGCGACACGCTCCAAGCCGCGGCGGACTGGGCCGACCGCGTCACGATCGTCGCGGCCACCGCCCGGGATCCCCTGGCGGCGGCGCTGCTGGTGCGCCCCGACGGCTATCTGGCCTGGGCGAGCGACGGGCCGGTGACCGGGGAGGGGCTGCGCGCGGCGTTGACCGCGTGGTGCGGGGCGGGCCGGGCGGCGGGCTGACGGGTCCGCCACCGGCCGCCCGACCCGCCGCCGGCGCCCTGCGCTCCCGGATTGCGCCCGTGCGCTCCCGTGTGCCGCGCCGCGGCCGGGCATTCTGCCGGTGCTCACCGTCCCCGGTCCGGGAGGTGTCCCGTGCACACACCGTCGCTGGTCGGCTGGTTGCTGGTGCTGCTGTGCGCCGCCACCGGCGGCTACTGCCTGACGCGGAGCCGCAGCGGCTCCCCGGCGCAGCGGGTGACGGCCCGCTGCGAGGCCCTGATGGCGGTGGGCATGGCGGTGATGGCGCTGCCGGCGTCCGTGGTGCCGCCGCCCGCGTGGTCGCCCTGGGTCTTCACCGCGGTGTTCGGGGCGACGGCGCTGTGGGCGCTGGTGCGGCGTCATCCGCACCATGCGGTGGGCGCCTTGGCGATGGTCTACATGGCGCTCGCCATGGTCGGCATGCCGGACATGGCCGGACACCCTGCGGCGGGGATGAACGGGATGACCGGGATGGCTGGGATGACGCACTCCGCCCCGGCCGGCGTCCCGCTGCTGACCGGGTTGCTGCTCGCCTACTACGCGGTCTACGTGCTCGCCGCCGGGGTCCGGTTGGTGCCGGGGGACGCCGGGGCCGGGCCCCGTGCGGTGGTCGGCGCGGAGCGGGGCGCGTGCGCCGGGCCGCCCGTGGTCCTGCGGGCCTGCCAGGTGGCCATGGGGTTGGGGATGCTCGCCATGCTGCTGGCGCTGTGACGCGGCGGGCGGCCCGGCCGCACCGTCCCGGAGCCGTACACCTGGGGCGGGCGTGGTGTACGTCACTTCCGTCGCAGGACCGTACCAACCGGTAGTCGGCCGCTCATAGGCTGACGCCATGATGGTCCCCCTCACGCTGATGATTCTCGGCGTGCTGGCCGCGGCGATGGCGCCGCGCCTGATGGCCCGTTCGGACTGGCCCGATCGTGAGCCGGTACTGGCCCTGTGGGTGTGGCAGTGCGTGGTGGCCGCCGTCCTGCTGTGCTGCGGCCTGGCCATGTCGCTGAGCGCGGCCGCCGCCTGGGACGCGATCCGCAGCCCGGTCTTCGGCTTCGCCCCGCGGGTGGTCGTCGAGGCGTACGCGCTCAACACCTACGGTCCGTGGGCCGGCGTGCTGGCCATGCTGCTGGCCGGCGGCGGCGCGTGGACGGTGGTGGCGCTGACCCGCGAGGTGCGGGCGGCGCGGGTCCGCCGCCGGCGGCGCCGGGCCGAACTGCGCCGGCGCTCCCCCCTGATGCCGGGTGAGGACCCGCGCGAGGGTCGCCTGGTGGTCCTGGAGGGCGAGCGGCCGGAGGCGTCCTGGCAGCACCACCCCGCGCCGCAACTGGTCATCACCACCGCGGCGTTGCGGCGTCTGAAGGGCCGCCAGCTCGATGCGTTGATCGCGCACGAGCAGGGCCACCTGCGGGCCCGGCACGACGTCCTGCTGCACTGCGCGTCGGCGCTGGCCGCCGGATTCCCGCAGATCCCGGTCTTCGCGGCGTTCCGCGCCCAGGTCCACCGACTGGTCGAGATGGCCGCCGACGATGTCGCCTCGCGCCGTTTCGGCCGACTGACCATCGCCCTGGCCCTGGTCGAACTCAACGAGGACCGCGGGGTGTTCGGGCCCTGCCCGCCCCAGCTCGCGCAGGTCCCGCAGCGGGTCGACCGGCTGCTCGCCCCGGCGGCCCGGTTCACCCCGGGGCGCCGACTGCGGATGACCGCCTACGCGCTGCTGCTCCCGGCCGTCCCGCTCCTGGTGGCCTTCGGGCCCGGACTCTCCGCACTCACCTGACCATCCGCCGCCCGGCCGGCACCATGGTCACCATGACCCTCACCAACGGCGCACCCGACGGCACGGTCGGCGACGCGATCGACGGCGTCCTGTTCGACTTCTCCGGGACGCTGCTGCGCATCGAGCCGGCCGAACGCTGGCTGCGCGCGTCCCTCGCCGCCTTCCACGCCGTCCCCGGCACGGCGCCCTGTCCCCTCACCGACGACGAGATCGCCCGGCTGGCCGGCGCACTGGAACGGGCCGGCGCGCTCCCCGGCGGCGGGTCACCTACCACGGTGCCCGAGGCGCTGCGGCCGCTCTGGGACCTCCGGGACCGCGACGCCCGCAGCCACCGCGCCCTCTACACCGGCTTGGCCCGTCAAGTTCCCCTGCCGCACGCGGAGTTGTACGTTCCGCCGAACACCGCCCCCTCCCTCTACGACGCCCTCTACGAACGCCACCGGCTGCCGGACGCCTGGCTGCCCTACCCCGACGCGGCCGAGGTGCTGGCCGCGCTCCACGACCGCGGCATCCGCGTCGGCCTGCTCAGCAACATCGGCTGGGACCTCCGCCCGGTCCTGCGCGCCCACGGCCTCGACCGCCACCTCAGCGCCTGCGTGCTGTCCTATGAGCACGGTCTGCAGAAGCCGGACCCGCGCCTGTTCACGCTCGCCTGCAAGGAGTTGGGAGTGGCTCCGGCGCGGGTCCTGATGGTCGGCGACGACCGGACGGCCGACGGCGGCGCCACCGCGATCGGCTGCGGCTACTTCCCGGTCGACCACGTCCCCGTCCACCGCCGTCCCGACGGACTGCGGCCGGTGCTGAAGCTGGTCGGCTGAGCGACCGGGCCGGCGGGAAGGGGGTGGCGCGGGGCGGGGCGGTGTGTGATCGTCGGGGAGCTTGACGACCGCCGCGCCCCGCGGCGCGCACCCCGTCCGCCCAGGAGGCCGACCCGTGTCCACCCCGTACCTCGACGCGTTGTTCTCGCTCTCCGGTCGTCGGGCCCTGGTGACCGGGGGCAGCTCCGGGATCGGGCGGGCGATCGCCGAGGCACTGGGGCGCGCCGGGGCCGCCGTCGTCCTGATGGCGCGCCGCCCGGACCCGTTGCGGGAGGCCGCCGAGGAGTTGCGGACGGCGGGCTGCACGGCGGACTGGGTGGCCGCCGACCTGGGCGACCGGGCGGCGGTCGGGACCGGCGCCGACGAGGTGGTGCGCCGGTTCGGCGCACCGGACGTCCTGGTCAACGCCGCCGGGGTCAATCCCCGCCCGCCGCTCGACGCGTTGCGCACCGAGGAGTGGGACCGCACGATGGCGGTCAATCTGGACGCCCCGTTCCTGTTGGGCCAGCGCTTCGGTCCCGCGATGGCGGAACGGGGCTGGGGCCGGATCGTCCACGTCGCGTCCCAGCAGGCGATCCGGGCGTTCGGCAACAGCGGCGCCTACGGGGTGTCCAAGGCGGGCCTGGCCGCGCTGACCCGTTCGCAGGCCGAGGCATGGTCCCGGCACGGCGTGACCGTCAACGCCCTCGCCCCCGGATTCGTCCGCACCCCGCTCAACGCGGCGGTCTTCGCGGATCCGGAGCGCACCGAGGCGATGGCGCGCCGGACGATGACCGGCCGCAACGGCGAACTGGCCGACTTCGCCGGCGCCGCGGTCTTCCTGGCCGGCCCCGGCTCGGCGTACGTGACCGGGCAGACGCTGTTCGTGGACGGCGGCTTCTCGGTGACCTGACGCCGTGGCCGGGAGGCGCGGCACCGCCCGCCCCCGGGCGGTGCCGCGCCTGCCGGTCTCAACTCCCCTCCCCCACCATGGAGTCGAGGATGCCGGTGACCGTCTCCTCACTGATGTCCGGGTGCAGGAACGCCAGCCGGGCGACGGTCTCGCCCTCCCAGACGCTGGGGGTCACGAAGGCCGTGCCGGCCGCCAACAGCCGCTTGGACCAGGCGTAGTAGTCCTCGGGCCGCCAGCCGGTGCGGCGCACCAGGACCACGGTCAGCTCCGGCTCCCGCAGCAGTTCCAGGCCGTCGGTCGCCCGCACCCGCTCGGCGGTCCGGCGGGCGGTCCGGGCGCCGCGGGCGACGGCGTCGCGGTAGGCGTCGGTGCCGTGGACGGCCAGCGAGAACCACAGCGGCAGCCCGCGCGGGCGGCGGGTGAGGTGGTAGGCGTAGTCGCTGGGGTTCCACTCGCCGGGGGTGTCGCCGTCGGCGCCGTGGATGGCGTCGAGGTAGGAGGCGTCCTGAGTGTGCACCGCGCGGGCCAGGTGCGGCTCCCGGTAGAGCAGGGCGCCGCAGTCGAAGGGCGCGAACATCCACTTGTGCGGGTCCATGACCAGCGAGTCGGCGTGCTCGATGCCGCGGAGTCGGTCGCGGAGTTCGGGGACGAAGAGCGCGGCGCCGCCGTAGGCCGCGTCGACGTGCAGCCACAGCGCGCGGGTCCGGGCCTGCTCGGCGACGCCGGCCAGGTCGTCGACGATCCCGGCGTTGGTGGTGCCGGCGGTGGCGACCACCGCGACCACCGGCGCGCCGCCGTCCCGCTCGGCCGCTTCCAGGGCCGTGCGCAGCGCGTCCCCGGTCAGCCGGTGGTCCTCGGTCGGCACCACCAGCGGTTCCACGCCGATGATCCGCAGCGTGTTGCCGACGGAGGAGTGGACCTGGTCGCTGACGGCGATCCGCACCGGGGCGGCGTCGCCGAGGCCGCGGGTGCGGCGGCCGGTGTCCCGGGCGACGACGAGGGCGGAGAGGTTGCCGGCCGAGCCGCCGCTGACGAAGCAGCCGCCGGCGGCCGCGGGCAGTCCGGCGAGGTCGGCGAGCAGGCGCAGCACCTGGTTCTCCGCGGCCACCGCGCCGGACGCCTCCAGCCAGGACACCCCGTGCAGCGACGACGCGGAGAGCACCATGTCGAAGAGGGCCGCGGCCTTGGTGGGCGCACCGGGGATGAACGCCAGGAAGGCGGGGTGGTCGCAGGAGACGACGGTGGGTTCGAGGTCGTCGGTGTAGGTGCGCAGCACGTCGGCCACCGGGCGCGGGCCGGTGCCTATCGCGTCCTTGAGCGCGGTGGAGAGCGCGCCGACCTCGCCGAGGCGGCCCAGCGGCGGCGGGTCGAGCCGCAGCCGGTGGAGCAGGTGGTCCATGACCTGCTGGGCGAGTTCCTCGTCGTAAGCGTGCACCGGCGTCTCTCCTGTCGCGTAGCGGGATCCCACACTCCGGATCCAATGGATCTAGATCAGATCCATTTACGGGAGCGTAAGTGTCCGCGGCAGGCAGCGTCAATCAGCGATTGCGGCGGCGGCACACGGGCCCCTCTCCCGGGGACCCCGCCCCAGCAGCAGCCCGGACACGCCCTAGTCGTGCGCCGCGAACTGGTCCAGGACCGTCAGGAACTGCCGGTGCGCGTCCCGCAGGTGCTCCCGCATGGCCGCCTCCGCGGCCGCGCCGTCCCCGGCCAGCACCGCGAACGCGATCGCCTCGTGCTCCTCGCGGAGGGCCAACCCGAAATCCCGGTCCGTGGGGTAGACCCGGCTCCAGTCCGAGCCCAGCCAGAGCGCGTTGCCGGCGACGAACATCTCGGCCCGCGCCCGGGTCACCGCCTCCGCCAGCACCTCGTTGCCGCCCGCGGACGCCAGTCCGAGGTGGAAGCGGGTGTCGATCCGGTGGTATTCACCCAGGTCCGTGACCTTGGCATCGAGCAGCGCCAGCAGTTCCCGGCGCGCCGCGCCGCCCCCGCGCTCGGCCGCCAGCCGGGCCGCGTACGGCTCGATGGCCTGCCGGTATTCCATGTAGTCGCGCAGCGACGCCCGGATCCCGGCGGTGACCGCGGCGCGCGCGCTGTCGCCACCGGGCCGGGCCGGGGCGATCCGGGTGCCGCCCGCGCGCCCCAGGGTGGTGTGCACCAGCCCCTCGTCCGCCAGCTCGCGCAGCGCCTGCCGCACGGTGTTGCGCCCCACGCCGAACGCCGCGGCCAACTCCCGCTCCGGCGGCAGCCGGTCGCCCGGGCCGAAGCCGCCGAGCGCGATCCGCTGCCGCAGCGCCTCGGCCACCACCGCCCGCGAGGACTGCTGCCCCGCTCCGTTCAGCCGCTCGCCGTCGCCGCTGCGGGCGGACCCGCCGGACCCCTCGTCATGCACGCCGTCGCTCACGCCCCCAGCCTATTGGACTTCGCGCGGAACCTATTGACAGGCATCCGCCCCCCTCCTACGGTCACCTCATCATTTTTGGATCCCAGGCAAACCCATTGATTGGGCGGCCGGACCGGGTGCACGCCCCGCCGCACCCCGCAGCGGTCCGCCGTCCCGTGGGACCGCCGTGAGGAGCGTCTTCATGAGCACAACCGCAGGTGCCCCGGCGAGCTCCGCCCCGGAGCCGAGCACCAGCGCCCCCGGCGCCGACCCCGGCCCCGGCCCCGCACGCCCGTCGAGCCCCTGGAAGATCGCCACCGCCTCGCTGATCGGCACCAGCGTCGAGTGGTACGACTTCGGCATCTACGCCACGGCGTCCGCGCTGGTCTTCCCCGAGCTCTTCTTCCCCGAGATGAACCGCGCCCTGGGCACCCTGATGTCCTTCGCCACGCTGTTCGTCGGCGCGCTGGGCCGCCCGCTCGGCGCGATCGTCTTCGGGCACATCGGCGACCGGTACGGCCGCAAGAAGGCCCTCATCTGGTCACTGACCCTGATGGGCGCCGGCACCGTCGGCATCGGCCTGCTCCCCGGCTACCACGCCATCGGGGTGGTGGCCCCGGTCCTGCTGGTGCTGGTCCGGATGACCCAGTCGCTGGCCGTCGGCGGCGAGTGGGGCGGCGCGGTCCTCTTCGCCGTCGAACACGCCCCACCCCGCCGCAAGGCGTTCTTCGGCTCCTTCCCGCAAGTCGGCGACGGCGTCGGCTACTTCCTCTCCACCGGCGCCTTCGCCGCCGTCGGCCTGCTGGGCCACCGTGCCCTGCTCGACTGGGCCTGGCGGGTCCCCTTCCTGCTCTCCGCCGTGCTGGTCATGGTCGGCCTGCTGATCCGGCGCACGATGGCGGAGTCCCCGGAGTTCGAGGCCGCGCAGGAGGCCGCCGAGGCCGAACGCGACCCGGCCGGCGCCGCCGCGGCCCCCGCCGCCAAGCGCGACACCCCGTTCCTGTCCGTCCTGCGCGACGCCTGGCGGACCTGGCTGCTGGCCTCCGGTGCCTTCCTGATCACCGTCGGCGGCTACTACATCGTGGTCACCTTCATGTCCACCTACGCCGTCGACGACCTGGGGTTCTCCGACTCGCAGGCGGCCGGCGCCGGGACCGCCGCCTCCCTCGTGGTCATCGTCTGCACGCCGCTCGCCGCCCTCGCCGCCGACCGCTTCGGGCTGCGTCGGATCACCCTCATCGGGATCCTGCTCCACGTCGCGGTCGCCTTCCCGATGTTCTGGCTCGCCGAGACCCGTTCCGTCCCCGGTCTCTGGCTCGCCATGTGCCTGCCCATGCTGGCCAGCACCGTCGCCTACGCCGCGATCGGCACGTTGGTGTCCGGATGGTTCACCCCCCGCACCCGGTACACCGGCCTGTCGATGAGCTTCCAGACCGCCGGGCTCGCCGGCACCCTGGCCCCGGCCGCCACCACCTGGCTGTTCACCGCGTCCGGCAACTCCTGGACCCCGGTCGCCCTCGCCTTCGCCGCGATGGCCCTGCTCAGCGCGGTGTGCCTGGTCGCCCAGGGACGGCGGGGCACCCGCGGCGGGGCGGACTGACGCCCGGCACGACGCGCCGGAACGGGGCGGTCGGAGCGCGGGAGGTCGCCGCATCCGCCCGCCCCGCCCGCGCTCACCGAGCGGCGCCGCTCCCCGGCCGGTCCCCCGCCGAGGACCCCACCGACGGCAGGTAGCGCGGCGCCCGCCAGGCGTCCAGGCGGTGTTCCACCGCGGCCCCCAGCGACAGGAGCTCGCCGTCCTGGCGGGCGCCGGCCATCAGGAGCAGACCCACGGGGAGTTCGTGCACGAAGCCGGCCGGCACCGACAGCGACGGGTATCCGGCCGCGGCCGCGGGCGTGGACGAGGGGATGACGTCGTTGTCGCCCCGCGCGCAGTCGGTCGTCCAGGCGGGCGGGTTGGTCGGCGCGGCGATGGCGTCCAGCCGGTGCGCGGCCATCGTCTCGTCGATGGAGCGCCGCGCGAGGTCCGTCAACTCCGCCCGTTCGGCGCGGTATTGGGGATCGGTCGTGGGTGGGGCGGCGAGCGCCCGTTCGAAGAGTTCCTGGCCGGCGAAGCAGGTGCGTTCGGCCGGGTGGGCGCGGTTGAACGCGATGAGCCCGGCGAGGTCCTGCGGGCCGTCGCGGGTGGGGAGGTAAGCGTCGATGTCCCGGTGGAACTCGCTCAGCAGCGCCGGGAACTCAAGTTCCGCCAGGCGCTTCTGGTACGGCGGCGTCACCTCGACGACCTCGGCGCCCGCGCCGCGCAACCGCTCGGCGGTCCGGGACAGCACGGCGTCCACCTCCGGCCCGAGCGAGGGCAGCCGCCACAGGCCGATCCGCTTGCCGCGCAGACCGTCCGGGCGCAGCAGCCCCGCCGGCAGGCCGCCGGAGCCGTCGGTGCGCACGCCCTGCCCGCCGCTGAGCACCGAGAAGGCGAGCGCGGTGTCGATCACGTTGCGTGCCATGGGCCCGGCGGTGTCCTGTTCGGCGGAGATCGGGACCACGCCGGACTGGCTGACCAGGCCGAGAGTGGGCTTGTGGCCGACCACCCCGTTCATCCCGGCCGGGCACACGATGGAACCGTCCGTCTCCGTCCCGATCGCCACCTGCGCCAACGACGCGGCGAGCGCGGCGGCCGAACCGGCCGAGGAACCGCACGGATTGCGGTCCAGGACGTAGGGGTTGTGGGTCTGGCCGCCCACCGCCGACCACCCCGACGTCGGTTTCTCGGCGCGGAAGTTCGCCCACTCGGAGAGGTTGGTCTTGCCGAGGATCACCGCTCCGGCCGCGCGCAGCCGGGTCACCAGGGCGGCGTCGCGGTGCGGCGGACTGCCGGCCAGCGCCAGCGACCCGGCCGTGGTGGGCAGGCCGCGGGTGTCGACATTGTCCTTGAGCAGGACGGGGATGCCGTCGAGCGGGCCGCGGACGTCGCCGCGCCGGTGCCGGACGTCGCTGGCGGCCGCCTGCCGCAGGGCCGTCGGATCGAGCCGCAGCACGGCGTGGAGGGTGGGGTCGATTGCCTCGATCCGCCGCAGGTAGGCGGCGGTCAGCGCCGACGAGGTCAGGGAACCGTGCGCCATGCGCGCCTGGAGTTCCGGGATGGTCACGGTGTCGAGGTCGACGCCGATGCGCGGGTCGTGGGCGTCGTGGCGGTCGGTGTCGGTGCGTGGCGCCGCCGCCCCGCGGGCTTCCGCGGCGCCCCGGCCCGGGTTCGCCGCACCCGCGCACAGGGACCCCACCACCAGGGCACCGATCAGCGTGGCGATGCTCCGCTTCCTCCTGCTCCTCATGGAACCCAGCCGACTACACGCCCGCCCACCCGCACAAGGGCCTTTCGCGCCGTGCCCGTCGGGTGGGCGGGGGCGAGGCGTCCGGGCCGGCCGAAGACGGTGCGCAGGACCGCGCGGCAGGCCGGCGGCGCGGCACCGAGTACGACGGCGAGCGGCTCGTGGCCGCCGGTGAACGCGGGCGAACGGGCTTGGCGCTGCAACCCGTTGAGACGGCACCGTCCCCGGCAGCGCCCCGCCGTCTGCGACGTGGCCCCGTCGCGGCACGCCGGGGCGGGCCGCCCGAACCCCCGACGTCCGTCATGGCCGGGTGACGCCCGATCACGTCGTAGCCGCGGGTCCCTTCGCTTCCTCGGCCTCCTGCGTGCCCTTCGTCCCCTTGCGGGCGACCGCGGTCTGGGCCATGCCCGGCAGGAAGTCGGTGAACAGTTCGTGCACCTCGTGGACCAGGGGGCGCAGCACCCGGAAGCGGGCCAGCGCCACGCCGCGCGCGGTCAGGCGGGCGCCGCGGCCGGCCAGCCGACGGCTGCGCTCGCGCTCCGGGGAGCGGTCGAAGACCCAGTACAGCACCAGCCCCATCTGCGAGAGCCACATCAGCTCGGGCAGGGCCTCGGCGAGTTCCGCCGGCACCTTCGCCTTCGACCCGGCCAGCACCTCGCGGTGCACGTCGATGGCCGCCTGGCGGGCGTGTTCGGACTCGGCGGAGAAGGGGCTGAGCGGGCTTTCCGGGTCCGCGGCGTTCTTGAAGAACTGGGCCGCGAACTCGTGGTACGGCGTGGCGATTTCCAGCCACGCCCGCAGCACCCCGGCCAGCCGCTCCTCCAGGCCCGTCTCCCGGTCCAGCACCTCGCGGACCGCCGCCTGGTGCTCCTGGGCGATCCGGTCGTAGAAGCCCTGGATCAGGTGCTCCTTGCCCGCGAAGTAGTAGTACGCGTTCCCGACGGAGACCCCGGCCTCCTTGGCGATGGCCCGCATCGTGGTCTTGTCGTAGCCCCGCTCCTGGAACAGCCGCATCGCCGTCTCCAGGATCAGGGTGCGGGTCTGCTCGCTCTTGGTCGGTGGGGGCTGGTTCTGTGCTGGCACGGGGAGAGCCTAATCGGGCACCGTGCAGCCACCGCGGCAGCCCCGCGCGGCGGACGACCTGGGTGCGGGCCCGTCCCCCGGACCGGGCACCACCGGGTCGACGGGGTGCGGACGGCGGTGCGCGTCCCGGTACTGCGCCGCGGCGAGCACCGCGCCGCGGGCCAGCCGCTGCCCGGCGCGGGTGCCGAGCCGGTGGGCCAACGGCCGGTACTTCCGGAGCGCCCACAGGCACACCACCCAGGCGGCGGCGCCCCGGTACACCTGGCCGCCGTCCCCCACCACCGTGATCTCCTCCAGGGTGCTGGCGTGGTCCAGCTCCGGCAACCGCTGCCGCGCCTGCTCGGTCCCGGCCGGCACCAGGTCCAGCGGCACCAACTGCCGCTGCCGCACCAACCAGTCGCGCACGAAGGCGCAGAGCGGACAGTGCGCGTCGTACAGGACGGTGAGCCGGCCGACCGGGGCGCCCGCGGCACCCCGGTCCCCGGAGCCGGTGTGCGCCGTCATGCCTGCGCCGGACCGTAGCCCGCGGGCTGGGTGTACGCCTGCGGCGGCACCGGCGGGGTCTGCTCACGGTCCATCAGCCCGCGCCGGCGGAACTTGTTGAGCGCGAAGACGTTGCCGAGGTGCATCGGTCCGAGCACCAGCAGCACGACCCCGAGCCTCTTCGACAGCGCCTCGAAGACCTGTCGCGCGGTGGCGAGGGTGGCGTCGTCCTGGAGGTACAGCGTGACGAACCCGAGGTTGACGAGGTAGAAGCCGACCACGAGCAGGTGGTTGACGGCGTCCGTCAACTTCTCGTTCCCGCGCAGGACGTCGGCGAGGAAGACCCGGCCGTTCCGGCTGAGGGTGCAGGAGACCCAGACGGTGAGGCCGATGCTGACGACCAGGTAGATGACGTACGCGACGACGGTGAGGTCCACGCCCCGACTTCTTCTTGAACGTGTTCAAAAGTCCCCGAGGAGGACTGTGGGGACGTTTTTGAACACGTTCAAGTACGGGCGCGACCATGTGACCGGCCCGACACCCAGAGGGAGCGACGACGCCCCGAAACACAGCGGCGCGGCCCCCGACCGCCGTACCGGCGTACCGAGGACCGCGCCGCACCGGGGCCCGCGCCCCGTTCAGACCGCCGGCGTCGCCGCCCAACTGGCCAGGAGTTGCAGGCGCTCCGCCGTCTGCGAACCCGGCTCCGCCGTGTAGACCACCAACAGCTGACCCGCCTCCCCCGGCACGGCCAACGTCTCGTACGGCAGCTCCAGTTCGCCCACCACGGGATGGTGAAGGCGCTTGACGCCGTAGCTCTTCTCCCTGACCTGGTGGTCCGCCCACAGCCGGCGGAAATCCTCGCTCCGCAACGACAACTCGCCTACGAGCGTCGTCAGTTGGGCGTCGTGCGGATGCTGTCCCGCGTCCAGTCGCAGATGGGCGACCGTCTCCGCGGCGACCGCCGCCCAGTCGGGGTACAGCTCACGGGCCCGGGGGTCGAGGAACACCTGCCGCGGCATGTTGCGGTCCTCGGGCGCCATCCGCGAGAAGCCCACCACGGCGTCGCCCAGGTCGTTCCACGCGAGCACGTCCATCCGGCGGCCGAGCACGAAGGCCGGCGCCCTGTCGAGGGTGTCCAGGAGCAGGCGCAGGCCGGGACGGACCTGCTGGGGCGCAGAGCCGCCGGCGGGCGCACGGCGGGCGGCGGCGCGCCGGGCCGCGGGCCTCGCCACCCGCCGCAGGTACTCCTGCTCGGTGTCGTCGAGCCGCAGCACCCGCCCGACGGCGTCGAGGACGGCGTCCGAGACGGAGGGGCCGCGGCCCTGTTCGAGACGGATGTAGTAGTCGACGCTGACGCCCGCGAGCTGGGCGACCTCCTCCCGGCGCAGGCCCGGCACCCGCCGCCGGCCGTGCCCCGGCAACCCGACCTCCTCGGGCTGGATGCGAGCGCGCCGCGAGCGCAGGAAGTCGCCGAGTTCCCGGCCTATGGGTGTGTCCATGCCGCCGATCCTAGGCTCCGGCGCGCCGTCGATCCTGGTACTGCCGGACCCAGGAAAACGGCCACCCTGGGTAAGCCCGGCCACCGGGCCCAGAGTGGGTGACGTCGCCGGGAGACACCCGGCAACACCACCCAGCACCAGGAGTTCCCATGTCGTACACCACCCTCGCCGGTCGCACCGCCGTCATCACCGGAGCCGCCAGCGGCATGGGCGAGGCCACCGCGCGGACGCTCGCCTCACACGGCGTGCGGGTGGCGCTGCTCGCCCGCCGGGCCGACCGGCTGACCGCACTGGCCAACCGGATCGAAGCGGACGGCGGGCAGGCCCTCGCGGTCCCCGCCGACGTCACCGACGCGGCCTCCGTGGACGCGGCGGCGGAGCGGATCCACACCGCGTACGGGGCGGTCGACCTGGTCGTCAACGCGGCCGGCGTGATGCTGCCCAACCCCGTCACCGACGGCCGCGCCGACGAGTGGCAGCGCATGCTCGACACGAACGTCGCCGGCGCCCTGCGCGTCATCCGCGCCTTCACCCCGGACCTGATCGCGGCGGCCGCGGCGGGTCGGACCGCGGACCTCGTGAACCTCTCGTCCATCGGCGCCCACATCGCCTTCCCCCACTACGCGGTCTACGGGGCGACGAAGGCCGCACTCACGTACCTCTCCCAGTCCCTGCGCACCGAGCTGGGCCCCCGCGACGTGCGCGTCACCAACATCGAGCCCGGCCTGACCGACACGGAACTGGGCGGCCACATCGACAACGCCGAACTCGCCACCCAACTGGACGGCATGTTCGACGCCCTGATCGGCCTCTCCCCCGACGACGTCGCAGACCTGATCGCCTACGCCACGAGCCGCGCCCGCCACGTCAACCTGCGCCAGGCCGTCGTACTGCCGACGCGACAGGCATGACCCCGTCCGACGATCCGGGCGGCCGGCATCGACACGGGCCGACAGGAACGGCCGGGCCGCCCCGCGTCGACCCCACCCACCCCAGTGGCAACGGCGCCGCACTGCGGCCGTGCGCACGCCTCGACCAAACTACTTTCCCAAGAGGAAAGTACCTGGTATTTTCCTGACGGGAAACTAGATACCGCAGAGGGGCAGGGGGCCGCATGACATCCCATGACGCACAGGTCGCACAGGTCGCACTGGATGACGTCCGACGTCGGCGCGGGCAGTCGCACGCCGAGTACGTGCGCTACGGCCTCTCCCGTCCCTACCTCGCCGCCGCGGCACTGCTGGTGTTCGCGGCGTTCGCCTCCTTCGACCTGCCCAACCCCTGGGGCGGAGCCGTGCTGCTCCCGGGGTTAGTGCTGTTCGCGGGCACGAGCGCGGTCTACGCGCGACGGGCTTCCGTCCGCATGCCGCTGACCAGCAAGCAGGCGCTCCTCGCGCTGGCGTTCGGACTGGCCCTGGTGGCGGCGTTCCGCCTGCTGTCGGGCGCCGCGGAGGCCGGGGGCGTGCCCGCACCGCACGCGGTGGTCTCCGCAGTGCTGTGCCTGGCGGGCGCGGTCGTCACAGACAGGTGGCGGGCCGTCGCCGTTGCCCGGGCACAGGACAAGAAGGCGGAGGCCACAGCGCACTGATGGATGAAGACTTCAACGAGTTCCTGCACGTCCCCGCGCGACTGGCGATCGTCGCGCTGCTGGCGCCGGCCAGTTGGACGGAGTTCGGATTCGTGCGGGACGCGATCGACACCAGCGACTCCGCACTCTCCAAGCAGGTTTCCGCGCTCACGTCCAAGGGCTACGTCGAGGTCCGCAAGTACAAGACCCTCGGCGGGCGCCGCGCCCTCATGCGGCTGACACCGGTGGGGCGAGAGGAATTCCGTCGCCACGCCGCGGCGTTGGAACGGATCGCGGCAGCCGCGCACGCCCCACAAGCCGCCGGCCAGTCAGACTGATCGGGGGGGGGACGGAGGAGACGTCGGGGCCCAGGCAGCCGGGCGCCGCGCGCGGTGGCCCAGTTGCTCCCCGGCGCCATGGTCCACGTGCCCCGGACGCGCATCCTCGTCGACGCACTGGCCTCACTTCCCCAAGACCAGCGGCAACGACTGCTCCGCAAGGAAGTCGCGCTGATCGCATATTTGGACGGCCACGGCAGATGACGTCCGCGCTCTGAGGACAACCGGTCCTCTTCGGGGCGTTGTTCTGCCACCGCTTGAAGCGGGCCTCCGGTGCGGCGCAGGTCGGCTCCGTCCCGCCCGGGCGGACAGGCGGAGCCGCCCGGTGCCGACCGGACTGGTCCGGCATCAGCCGATGCACCGAGATGGCCTTCATGGGCCGACGCGCCTCAGACCGGGCTGTACCGGGGCCGGCGCCTCACTGCCAGCGGCGTTTGACGACCGCGGTGTTGGCGGCCTTGTCGTGCATGCACTGTCGAAAGGGCTCGTTCCAGATGCACGACAACACGTTGATCAGGCCCAGAACCGGCACCATGCCGATCCCGAGATAGGCCAGCCACCGGCCCAGGGCGCGACCGAAGCCGAGCTTGTCACCGGTTTCGACGCGCACGACGCGCAGGCCGCAGACGGCTTTGCCGATGGTGCCGCCCATCGCCATCGTCAGCGGTTCGAAGAAGAGTCCGACGAGCAGCGTCCAGGCGAAGAGGCCGAGAACCACGGGCACCCCTCGGTCGTCACCGGACTTGAGCGTGCTGTACATCCAGATGTTCGCGGGTACCCAGGCGCCGGCGATCAACACGACGATGATGAGGTAGTCGATGAAGCGGGCGAGCAGACGCATGCCTGGAACCGCGAGCGCCTGCGGGGGTGGGCCCTGTGGCCTGCCCATCTGCGGATGCATGGGCTGCGGCGGCGCCCCGTACGGCGGCACTGGGGACTGCGGCGGATAAGGCTGAGGCGGGACGCCCTGCGGTTGACCGTACTGCGGTTGCGCGGGACCGAAGCCGGGGCCGGGCTGGTTGGAGGGCGGTGGCGACTGAAAGCTACTCACAGAAGGTGATCCAAACCGATGCCGCGGCACAACGACAACCCGGGGATGCGCGAACAGGGCCATACCGCCCACCAGTTGCCCTGTGCGGAACGAGAGGACGGTCAGCCGTCGCTGCGCTCCGGGTCCTTTCGACGCTCCAGGCCGTTGACCACGAGATGATCCAGGGCGATCAGCAACGTGGCCAACAGGGCTGACAGCCAGGGGTGTTGGGCGCAGGCCACAGGGCAGGAACACCACCGGCACCGCCCAGGCAAGTGGTCCAATCCGCTCGCTGACCTGACCGACGACCCTCCCAACCCACGAGCCGCCGTCACCCAAACCGCCCACAACCAGCTTTCGGCAGCAACGCCGAGCTGGGAGCTGACGAGTCAGGAGACGCCCCGGACCACGCGGAGGTCCCCGAAAGGCTCACTGCTAGCCTGCTCCGCATGATGGGGAAGGGCCCAAGAAGCGGACATCCGGCTTGATAACACCCAACGGTCCGCAACGCGCCCTCATCATCTCAAGCTTCGTCAGTCGGGTGGGCAACGGGCTGTTCAACACCGCTTCGGTGCTCTACTTCACGCTGGTGGTGCACCTGCCCGCCGCAGAGGTCGGCGTCGGCCTCACCATCGCCGGGCTGACCGGACTGCTGGCCGGGATCCCGGCAGGCAATCTGGCCGACCGATACGGACCACGCACGGTCTGGTTGACGACCCTCGCGCTGCAGGCCGCGACGATGGCCGCGTTCGTCTTCATCCACAGCTGGGGCACGTTCACCCTCCTCGCCACCCTGGACCGACTGGCGGCAACGGCGAGCGGCGCCGCGGGTGGTGCGCTCATCGCCCGCGCCGGCGGTGAACGCCCAGCCGCGTTCAGGGCGAAACTCCGCACGTTCGTCAACCTCGGCGTGGTCCTGGGCACCCTCGGCGCCGCCTTCGCCGTCTCGATCGGCACCCGCCCCGCGTACACCGCGCTCATCCTCGCCAACGCCGCCAGCTTCGCCTGCGCCGGCCTGATCGCCCTGATCGGCGTCCCGAACTACCCGCCCCTGCCCAAGCCCGAGGAGCACCACGGCTGGGCCGTCCTGACCGACCGGCCGTTCGTGTCCTTCGTCGCGCTCTACGGCGCCATGGGCCTGCAATACCAGGCGGTCTCCCTGCTGTTGCCGATCTGGCTCTCCGCGCACACCGACGCGCCCCGCTGGACCGTGGCGGCGGTCTACGCGGTCAACAGCGGGGTCTGCGTGCTGCTCCAAAGCAGGATCGGCTCGCGGGTGGAGACACCGCGCCAGGGCGGCCGGGCGTTCCGCCTCGCCGGGCTGCTCTTCTTGGTCAGTTGCCCCTTGATGGCCCTGACCGCGGACGTTCCGGCCTGGATCGCGCCGGGGCTCGCCATCCTCGCCATCTGCGTGCACAGTCTCGGAGAGGTGTGGGAGTCGTCGGCCGGCTTCGCGCTCGGTTTCGGGCTCGCCCCCGACCACGCCCAGGGGCAGTACCAGGGACTCTTCGGCATCGGCTTCGACGCCGGACAGGCACTGGCCCCGGTGATCCTCACAGCGGCGGTCCTGGAACTCGGACACGCAGGCTGGCTGCTGCTCGGCGCGTTCTTCGCGGCTCTGGGAGCGGCCGGCCCACTGGTGGCCGCATGGGCGGAGCGAACCCGGCCCACCAGCCAGGACTCTGCCTCCGCTACGCCTGGCCGGCCAGGCGAAACCCCGCTGCTCGACGCCGACCAGGGTCCGTCATGAGGAACACGAGCGCATCGACCTCGGCAATCCCAGTGCGCCGCAGGATCAGCCAGTGCAGCCCGTACCCGCCCGAACGTCGACAATGCCTCGCGGACAGAGCGGGCGGAAGCGATGCGTCTGTGGCCCAAGGAAAGGCGTCCACCAACCGGTGGGAGATGCAGGTGCACGGCCTGCCGGGCGCTACACGGCAAGGGTCCCTTCCTCAGCGAGGAAGGGACCCTTTTAGCACGTCAGGCCGCCATCCGCCTCTGCACGCGAGCTCTCACTTGGTGCACATGGCGTAGGCCTTGGCCCGGCCTCCGTCCATGCGGACGGCCCAGGTGTTCGCCTTCCACGAGGAGGGGGCGTTGGCATTGACGGCGTCGGCGATGGCGCCGTTACCGGTGTGAACGGGCTGTGAGTCGTATCCGCCGCCGGCCAGCGTGGTGCCCTCCGGACACGTGGCGTACACGGTCTCGGCGGGGCCCGACCAGTCGGAGGTGACGACGACGGGCGCCTGGTGGGAGTCCTTGCTGCACATGGCATACGCGTTGGCGGTGCCGTCGTCCATGCGCACGGCCCAGGTGTTGGGCTTCGACGCGGAGGGGGCGTTGGCGTTGACCGCGTCGGCGTTCGCCCCGTTGCCGAGGTGCACCGGCTTGGAGTCGTAACCACCACCCACCAACGTGGTGCCTGCCGGGCAGGTCGCGTAGGCGGTCTGCGCCCGCCCGGACCAGCCCGAAGTGACGATCACCGGTGCGTCAGCCGCAGCGGTCGCGCCCACTCCCGGGGCGGCGAGCAGTGAACCGACAGAAGTGACCGCGGCGGCGGACGCAAGCGTCACACAACGCATGAATCGGCGAGACATCGGAAGCCCTTCCTTCATAAGGAACCAGCGAACTCCCCTTGTCTATAAGGAGTTTGAGGACTCTGGGCCGATATCCAACCATCTACCCCAAAAGGGTGAACCAAGCCCTCGCTCGCAGACGGCTCCGCGCCCCACAACCTGCGACACCGACACTCTCGAACTCACTGAAAGGGCCGATCCCGAAGGTCACGCCGCCAGCCTCTTCGTCCGTGACACCGGCGGTCCGCCGGCAGAAGTAACCGCGGCTCCGAACGCCGGCCGTTCGTCGCATCTCAGGCCGTCCACAGCGTGTCCGCGTCCGCGACGACTCCCGGCGCGGCAGGATCCCCCCATGTCGTACTCCTACGACCCACCCGAGCCGTCCCTCGACAACCTCATGGCCGACGCCCTCGACGAGCTGGAGGAACAGGCCGGTGGCAACCCCGTTCTCGCCGCCGCCGAGTTCCTGCACCGGGCGTTGGTGCTGCACGACCAGCGTCACCAGATCGGCGCGGAGGGCCAGGAGGTGGTGCTGAGGATGCCGACCCAGACCACGCTGGCGCTGGCGCTGCTGCTGAAGGATGCGTGGCGGGAGGAGCAGGTGCGTCCGGACTGACCTGCGCGCGGTTCCTGTCCAGGCTTGGCAGGACGAGCTGACCGGGTGCTGGCAGGCTGCGCAGCCGGACGGGCCACCGCGTCCGAGCCGGCCCCGAGCCGTCCGCGGCCGCCGTGGCGTACGCCACGGCGGCGTCGGTGGTCGCCTGTGTGGGCTCGCGATGCTGCTACAGACATGCCGAGAAGGAGACTTGATCGGCTTTGCCCGCGCGCCCGGTGCGGCTCGGCTGCGTTGTCAGCGGTCGTCGTGCAGGTCCTGGTGCATCTGGGGCTGGTCGTCCTTGTCGTGGGTGAGGGCGTAGAGCTCCACCTGGTTGAACGCCTTCGACGCCACGCCGAGGATCTCGTCGTACGGATTGACGCCGACGACCTTCTTCGCGCTGCCGCCGCCGAGCCCGCCGACCGTGCTGCTGAAGAGGTCGTGCATGGCGGCGGCGGGCTTGGCCACCAGGTCCACGGCACTCTTCGGGATGCCGGCCATGTCCGCGTACCTGTCCGTGAAGGCCGCGCGGACCATGGCGAGGAACGGCTCGTAGAACGGCGGCGGGACCATCTGCTCCCGGTGGAACTTCAAGGCCTGCTGCGTCATGGCAGTGCAGTCCTCACTCGCCCTCCACTCGTTCTCCCGCTCGGCGCTCCAGATCCGGTCGACGAGGTCGACGTCCTTGGGGATCAGCCACCTCTCGGGAGTACCGAGGTAGTGGTTGATGTAGTGCCAGGCCGCCACGAACCCCTGCGCGTCCTCCTTGGCCACGTGGACGCCGAGGTTCTTCATCGCCTGGAGGATCTGCACGCTGAAGACGCAGATGGCGCCGGTGACGTACTTCTGCGAGACCGGCTCGCCCCACCTCGTGTAGTCCCACTGCCCGCTCTTCTTGTGCAACTGGCGGACGGAGGCGTGGACCAGCCGCACCTTGGTGACGGTCGCCGCCAGGGTGCCGTTGCGCAGGGCGTCCTTGTCGCCCATGCCGATGAACAAACGCGAGGACTGCGACAGTCGCCGGCCCGGACCGTCCGCACCGCCCAGACGCCCGGTCGAACGCAGGGTGAAGGCTCCGGTCGGGGACAGGTACGTGCCGATCAGCCCGACGGTGCCCTGCAACATGGAGGCCACCCCGTGGTGGTGGGCGAAGAAGCCCTCCGCCGCCTCGACATCGGCCCCGCCCCAGCCCGGCGGCTCCTCGGAGGCGTCATGCAGGAACTGCGCCAGCCGCTCGGGAAGGCCGGAAAGCTCGTCCATGGGCATGTGCGGCTTGAGCGTCCCGATGGTGCGGAAGAGACCGTTGACACCGTCGACTTCGCGGCTGTCGATGAGGTCGGACACCAGCGCGTCCGCGGCCGGATCACCCTCCTGGTTCGCGGCCTCCAGCTCGGCGTGCACCGTCTCCGCAGTCAAAGCCACAGCGTTGCTCCTCTTTCCTCGTGGTCACTGGGTGTTTCACGGCAGGCCAAAGCGCCCGGCGCTGACCCGGTGGGCGACGACACAGCCGACAGGAGACCCGCCGCGCCCCACCGAGAATCTTCGTCGATACTCTGCGTGTCGCCTTGGTCACGAAGGAGTGAGGCAGGCGCATGCAGGGGCGCAACGAGGGCGCACGGCGAGCGACGCTTCCGCTCGCGTGGCACGAAGCAGAGGGCGTTTCATGACGTCCAGTCAGGTCGCCGTGGACCATGGCGACCCCGGGAGAGCCACTCCGGCGATCACTGGAGCTGTCATGGACTCAGAAGTCGGCTCCATTGGGGAAGTTCGCCGCCAAATGCGAGAGGCAGACTGTCCGGCACATCATGGCTTGACCGTGACGTGAGACTTGCAGCATGGACATGGGGCGTGAGTCACGGTGGGAAAGGGACGCGATGACGGTGGAGGTCGTTTTGCCCTGGTGACTGCCGCCGTGCTGGCTGCGGCGGTCTTCACCGTCGCTCCGACTCTGACTCTGACACTGGCCTTTGGCATCTCTGGGTCGGCGAAGCACAGTGTGCTGGTGGCGGGTGCATTGCTCGGAGCGGCGGCCGGAATGTGGCGGCTGGTCCGGGTACTGCTTCGGTTTGACAAGCAGCGCCGACTGGGCCGCTGACGGCGGGTCTTCTCCTCACGATCGGCGGCCTGCCGAGGCGGGGATCGTCGAGCGGCTGGTGCCGGATGGGGGGGGAAGACCACGATCGCCCCCGGCTCGGCCGTGCACTGCGACGAGACCTTGAGCGGTGCTCCCGCTGCGCTGCATCGAACGCAACGGTCTGGAGGCATCCGAAGCGCCCCCCTCTCATCAGGCTGGACGGGTGGCACTCAGGTCCGTACGGAGAACGGCGGCCACGTCCGCGGCCAGCCCCGGGATCTCGTCGAGCCCCAGCGTGGAAACGGTGAGACGAAGGCCCGAGCGGGAACCCAAGCAGAAGCGAGAACCGGGCGCGACCGCCCACCCTCGCCTCAACAGCCCCACCACCGCCGGGGTTTCGTCCGGTACCGGAATCCACACGTTGAAGCCGCTGCGGCCATACGCCTGGACTCCATGGTCGGCCAGGGCAAGGATCAGTGCCCTCCGACGCTCTCCATAGAATCCGGCCACCCGCTTGCGGTCCACCGCCTCGCTGTTCCACAGCTGCGCGACGGCCCGCTGGAGCACGTAACTCACCCAGCCAGCCCCGAGGTGCTGCCTGCCCCGGACCCGGTCCACGGTGTCGGCGTCGCCCGTCAGCACCGCCAGCCGCATGTCAGGGCCGAAGGCTTTGGTCACCGACCGGATCACCGTCCAGTGCTCGGTCACCGGTCGCCCGCCGGCAGCGCAGAGCGAGTGGTAAGGCACGTCAGCGATCGCGTGGCCGAAGTCGTCCTCGATCACCAGCACATCGGGACGAAGCCTCAGCACCTCCCGCAGCTCAGCCGCCCGGTGCGACCCTAACGCGGCCCCTGTGGGGTTCTGCGCACGTGACGTAACGACGAGCGCGACGGCTCCGGCCGCCAGCGCACGCTCGACATCGTCGAGACGGGGCCCGTCGTCGTCGACCTCGACGCCCACGGCGTTCAGCCCCAACGCAGGCAGGAGGTCCAGCAGGCTGGTCCATCCCGGATCCTCCACAGCCACCAGATCACCGGGTCGTAGCCGGGCTTGCAGGACGCGCTCGATGGCGTCGAGCGCACCGGATGTGACGGCGATCTGCCCCGGCGGCACACCGTCTGCGAGGAACTCTCGCCGGGCAAGATCCATCAACTGTTCGTCCGCGGACGCCCTTCCGTAGAGAACAGGGTCACGGTCCTGCTCGGCAGCCGCATGCCGCAGCGCCTCGGCCAGCGAGGGCAACTGCTCCGTCGAGGGGTTCCCGTGCGACAGGTCATGTGCATCGCTGGGAACATCGAGCCGGACCTGATGGCGGGCCGTATGGGCCGGCCGCGGCAGCACACGGCTGCCGCGGCGGCCGCCGGTCTCGATGACGCCTCGTTCGCGCAGGAGGCGGTACGCGGAGGCGACCGTATTGGGGTTGACCCCGAGTTCCGCGGCCAGGTCCCTAAGGGGAGGGAGAGCACTCCCCGGAGCAAGTGCACCGGCCGTCACAGCCTTTTCCACGCTGCTCACGATCTCGACGGCCCGCCGACCCCGAATGCGGTATTTCTCTGACATGATGAACATTCTGCACGATCGAGCCCCACGCGGCAGCAGCTCACGGGGTCGTAGACAGAAGACTTCTCGCTCCGACATGGTTGGAGTTTGGAGTTCATCCAATACACAGTCGGCAGGCCCTTGGTGCACCCCGTACAGGGATGGCGTTGCAGGGGCTCAGATGCGGAGCCGGCCTGCCCGCATATCCTGCCCGAGCGGATTACCCCGCCTGCCGATATCATCGCGTCCGGAACCTCACGTCATCACGGCAAATTCGCTCCCTCAAAGGCAAATGTTTCACAGCGAATTCCCATGCGCCCGAATCGCGCGGTATCGAAAAACATTCCTGCGAAATCGCCCCATTTTGCCATGCCGGTTTCCCGCGGACGGTCGGCGCCCGCGTTGTCCATCAGGGCGCGGGAGCAGTCCACGCCGCCTGCCTGTGTACGTACGGGGCAAGGTTCAGTGCGTGAGGGCGGCCAGGCTCGTGACGACCGCGATGCCTGCGGGGGCGGGTGAACCGTCGGGGGTCTCCCTGCGCAGCCAGACCGCCGTCAGACCGGCACGTTGCGCACCGATGGCGTCGTTGTCGAGGCTGTCGCCGATGTGCACCGTCCGCCCGGGCGGGGTGCCGAGTCGGTCACAGGCCAGGAAGAAGGACTCCGGGGAGGGTTTCGCCAGACCTGACTCACCCGAGACGGTGATCGCGTCAAGCCACGGGCCCAGGCCCAACGCTGCGATGCGGCGCCGCTGTTGGCGCCCGTCGGAGTTGGAGAGGACCCCCACCCGGTATCCGGCGGCGCGCACGCGCCGAACGAAAGGAAGGACGTCGGGGTAGAGCCGAAGCCGGGATTCCACGGCCTGTTTGCGTCGCGCGTCAAGCTCGTCGAGACCGGCGGCGCCGGGAACGGGGCGGCCAAGCAGGGTCAGCATCTCGGCGAGGCGGTTCCGCTCAAGGGCCTGGTAGCTCAGCTGTCCGGAGGTGAATTGCGGATACCAGTGGTCGGTCAGCGCCATCCACGTCGTGAAATCGGCCTCCGGGCCCAGCACTTCGGCCAGCGCGGCGGGACTCGCCCCGCTGAAGTCGACGAGAGTGTCATCCAGGTCCAGCAGAACCCCGGCGGGTCCGGCTGTCCGATCGGGCAGCCGGACCGTGCCGGAACGCGCGGCCGATCTGGGCGTGGTGTGTACGGCGGTGGACGAGGGCGAGCCGGCAGTGCGCCCTTCTCGTTCAGTCCGCAACGGGCACCTGCCCAGCCGGTGCCTGTTCGCCCTGGGGTGCTGCGAGCCGATGTCGGACCGCAGGCATCCACGGGGCCGGCGTTCCTGCGGCAGCCCTGACGGTTCCCGAGGCGTCGGTGCCCGTCGCGCCGGCCGGCGCCCAGCTCACCCGGCCGGGGAGGTGGATGTCGCCGGCGCGCGGGCACCGCGTGCGGGACGCGGCGGACGCCTGTGCCCGGTCACTGCGGTGCTGCCTGGCGACCACGGTCCGGGCGGCGGCCTCAGGCGGCGTGGGCACGAGCGGGGATGCGGTCAAGGACCCTGTCTTTCGCTGGAGTTGGCCGGTGCGGTGTGTCCAGACGGTCAGTGGGGTGATGCCACGACCGGGTTGCTGAGGGTCCCTACGGACTCGATGTGTACCTCGATTTCATCACCGAGGTTCAGCGCGCCCGCGCCGACCGGCGTGCCGGTCAGCAGAACATCGCCGGGGACGAGGGTCATCACGGCCGTGACCCGCTCGATCAGCCCTGCGATGTCCAGCAGCATCTGGGAGGTGCGGCCCTGCTGGACCACCGTCCCGTTGCGCCGAGCTGTGATCGCGAGGTCTCGGGCGTCGATGCCTGTCACGATCCATGGGCCGAGCGGACAGGACGTGTCGAAGCCCTTGGCGCGCGTCCACTGGCCGTCACTCCGCTGTGCGTCGCGGGCCGTGACGTCGTTGGCGCAGGTGTAACCGAGGACGTAGGGCAGGGCCTCGTCGCGCGACACCTGGCGGCAGGTACGACCGATGACCACGGCGAGTTCGGCCTCGAAGGCGATCTCGTCGGAGAACGCCGGCCGGACGATGGGCAGTCCGTGGGCGAGCAGCGCGCTGTGGGGCTTGAGGAACAACGGTGCCTCGCCGGAGCCCGTCTCCGTTCCCGCGTAGTTGCGGCCGATACCCACGATCTTCGCGGTGGCCGGGACCGGCGGCAGCAGCGTCACCTCATGGGCGCCGAGTAGGCGGCCGGTGGGCGGACACGCGTCCCGGAAGGGACGGGCACTGTCGAACGGGTCGGTCGACAGCAGGGCGTATGCGGTGCCCTGTGGGCCTTCGACGACGCTCGCGTACTGCTCAGCGCCCGCGGTGAGAACTCGGGCCAGTCGCATGGCGGCTTCCTTCGGTGGGGAGTGGGGTGGTCGATTCATCGAACGCGGGGTGAGCGCTCCGCTCGTACGTCCTTGCGGAGCCGGGACCGGTAACAGGCCGGTGCACCGTGGGACCTCCCCAGGGTCTCGATCTGGCAGCCACGTTCCGTGCGTCGCGTGACGAGATGTTCGGTGTGCCGGTGGGCACGGAGCGGGCCGTCCGAGCGGCCCGGAGGATGCCACACCGGCCGACGTCCCTGTCCGTGCGTCATCACCGCGTCATCGGATCGGCCCCGTCGTCCGTCGGCACGCGGCCTGGACCCGTACCCGCAGCGGATCGACGGACTCAGGCGGCCGGACTCCCGCACCGAGCAACCTCGGCCTGGCCCGGTGCGAGGAGATCGTGCCGCATCAGGCGGAGGAGGGCGTGCGGGAGTGCCACAGCCCCGCGGCCTGCTCAGCGCCGATCATGTCGCCGGAAGGGGAGAGCAGGTCGCGGGTTGGCCGCCGGCCGCCGCCGGGTGCCGCAGTGCCCGGAACCACAGCAGCGGCCCAGCGGTGGCTGGCCGTTCACTGAGCCGCCACGTCGATCCGCAGCATGGCACGCAGTTCGTTGAAGCGGGCGTCGAGGCTCGCGGGGTCGTCGGCGGTGAAGAGCACGTGGCCGTGCGCCTGCCCGACGTGCGAGGACTCCTGGACGGTGTCACCCACGCTCTTGTACACCTCGACCTCGACGACACCCTCGGTCGCGCGGGCCTCCTCCACACCGTGGATGGCGGTGATCACGCCGGCCTTCTCGGCGAAGAAACCGAAGAAGGCGGTCGGCCGGGCGGCGCCGGTCCCCTTCAGGTGGGGCTCGCGGTTCAGCGCGACGTCCAGGATGACGTCCACCATGTCGACGCCGGTGCTGGTGAGCACCGAGGTGTAGACCTGGAGGCCGCCGAGCCGTGCGGCGGTCTCCAGGATGACCGGCTCGCCGTTCGCGGGGATGCGGAACTCGGTGTGCGTGACGGCGGTGCGGATGCCCAGCGCCTCGTGCGCATGGGCCGTCAACTCCACGATCCGGTCCTGGATCTCAGGGGAGAGCTGGGAGGGCGTGCGGAAGAAGACCTCTTGGAAGAAGGGGCCCTGCATCGGCAGCGGCTTGTCGTGGATGGCCACGACCTGGGTCTCACCGTCACGTACGACGGACTCGACGCTGACCTCGCTGCCCTCGACATAGCCTTCCAACAGCAGTGCCGCGCCGTACTTCGCACGGTCCGCCTGGTGCAGCGGGTCGTAGTCGAAGCCGTCCCAGGCCCCGCCCCGGATCATGTCGAAGTGCTCATCGAGTTCGGCCGCGCTGTTGACGCGGCGGACAAACATGCTGCCGCCGCCGATCAGCGGCTTCATCACGAGCGGATAGCCGATGTCCGAACCCAGCTGGCGGGCCTCGTCCAGGGTGTGCGCGAGACCGAAGCCCGGGCCGGGGACGGAGCCGTGTCGGGCGAACGCGGTACGCATCTCGAACTTGTTGCGGGCGATGTGCGCGGTCTGTTCGGAGATGAACGGCAGATCGAGCGCGGCGGCGACCGCGGCGGCGGCGGGCACGCTGTGCTCGACGAAGGACACGACCGCTTCGATCGGCTCGCTCTCCGAGGCCGCCAACTCCCGGGCCGCGGCCACCGTCTCCGCGATGCTGCTGGTTTCCGCATCCACCACGCGGTCGACGAACTCCGGCTCCCACGTGGGGCCGTTGACGATCAGCAGCAGCCGCTCACCGTACTGTCGGGCGCGGGCGAAGTGCGGCTTGCGATTGGGAGTGCTGGTGTGCAGGATCAGGACGCTCATGGCAGGTCGGTTCCTCTTTCGGTGTGAGCGGGAAAGCGGGGGCAGGCACAGTGGGCGACACGGTGCGTCGGACGGACACAGGACATCAGAACCGGCCGCGGGCCCGAGAATCGCATCCGGGACGTCTCGACGGACAGCGGTGTCGGACAGCTGTCCGTCGTCCGGTGGTGGTGCGCCCTTACAGCAGCGTGCGCAGGTAGGCGACCGGTCGGCCGCCACCCCACAGCTGCGGCGAGAGCAGCTCCTCCACGGTGCTGCTGGCCGATTCGGGCACCGACAAGCCGCCGAACTCGGTGAACGCACGCAGCGCCACCGGCATCGAGGCGCGGCTCGCGCCGTCGTCGATCTTCACAGCCACCGCCCCGGCTCGCGGCGCGGCCAGCAGGTGCAGGCCCTCGGCCCCCAACTTCACCAGCAGGCCCGGGACGGCCGTCATCGCCCGAGCGTCGATCTGGTCGGTGCCCTCGACCAACTGCGGGTGGGCGCGCATGGCGTCGGCGACCTCCCGCTCCTGGGTGCCCTCGGGGGCCTCGACCAGACGGGCCATCGCGCGCGCCAGGCCGGTCAGGCTCACGGCGAAGATCGGCACACCGCACCCGTCGACACCGGTCGCGGTGACCGGCTCGCCCGACAGCTCCTCGACCACGGACGCGGCCAGCTTCTGCAGCGGGTGGTCGAGTTCCCGGTAGGTCTCGGTGTCCCAGCCGTTGGCCGCACACGCCGCGAGCATCGCCGCGTGCTTGCCCGAGCACGCCATGTACACCTGCCGCGCCTCGGCTCCGGCGGCGATCAGCGCCCGGTGGGCGGCCGGGTCGCCGGGGAGGTCCGCCGGGCACTGGAGCGCGTCCTGGTTGAGCCCCGCGCCCGACAGGATCGCCTCGACCTGCGCCACGTGCATCGGCTCGCCCCGGTGGCTGGCCGCGGCGACCGCGAGTTCGGCGGCGCTGCCTGGCTTCCACCCCGCGCGCAGCATCGCGACGGCGAGCACCGGCTTGACGGCCGAGCGCGGGAAGACCGGAGAGGCCGCGTCACCGACCGACTTCACCAGTACGCCCGAGGGATCGACGACCGCGACGGAACCGCGGTGGAAACTCTCGACGAAACCGGAACGGACGAGCTCGGCGACGTTGTCCCCGCCACGGTATGCGGCGGCGGAGGGATTGGGGCTCACTCGGGGCACTCCTTGCGAATCGGTGTGATGGCTACGTGGAAACCAGACGGATCAGCTGGCCGTCAGGCCGCGCTGGAAGAACTGTCCGAGGGAACCCCCGGTGCTTTCGGGGCGGCCGGCTCTCGATAGATGTGCCGGGTGCGCTCGGCCCAGCGCACGGCCGCCGGCTGGGCAAGTCCCGCTGCCAGAAAGAGCAGACCCACGATGTACCAGCCCGGTTTCCCCAGTCCGATGCACAGGGAAGTGAGCAGGGCAGGACCGAAGGATTCGGCCAGACCGAGCCCGATCCCGAACACACCGAGATACTGTCCCTGAGAGTGGCTCGGCGCCAGCTCGAAGGAAATCTCGAATCCGCCGGCGGCCTGCCACAATTCGCCGACGCTGTGCACGACGGTGGCGATGACCAGCATGATGACGGCAACCCACGTGGGGACCCCGGCGGACCAGGCAATGGCCACACACGAGATGAGGAAGGCCACCCCGGACCGACGCAGGGTGAGTCCTGCCGCCCGGGGGCTGTCGATGCTTTTGCTGGCGCGCACCTGGAAGAGCACGACGATGGCGGTATTGGCGATGACGATGGCCGAGATGAGCCAGCGCGGTGCGGATGTCTGACTGACCAGCCACAGCGGAATGGCCACCGTCAGCACCCGGTACTGGATCGACAGAATGCCGTCCAGCAGCGACAGCGCGATATAGGGGCGGTCCCGCAGAGCCAGCCAGCGCGGTCCTTCCGCCGGAACTTCCGGCGGGACCGGCGGCAGGCAGAGCATGATCGCGGCGGAGGCCAGGAGCAGGACCGCGTTGCCGACGACGATGAGGAGGTAGGCGCTGCGCGTGTCGGCCTGGGCGGCCCACCCCGCCACCGCGGCCCCCACGGAGATCCCGACATTGGTGACGGATTGGATGTAGGCGCGGAACTCCTGCGGTCGCTTGCCTCCGTAGCGGCGAATGAGCGGGCCGCGCGCGATGAGGCCCGCCCCCTGAGCGGCGGCGGCCAGACTCGCCACCACCAGGAACGGCCAGAAGCTGCTCACCAGGCAGAAGCCCGCCGTCGCGAGGCCACCGAGCACCAGGCTCGCCACATAGATGCCCCGGGCCCCGCGACGGTCGGCCAGATAACCAGCAAAGATCCCGATAGCCACCGATATGAAACCAGCGACGCTGAGCCCGATACCCACCTGTTTAACGGGGAGGTGTGCCGATCTCGTGAAATACAGCACACCCGAGGTGAGGAATATTCCTTTTCCGATGGTGCCGACCAGTGTCGCAAGTGCCAGTACGCGACGTGGCCTGGTGTCGGGAAGCAGTGGAGACATAGGTGATTACGCAATCTTGCAGATCAGTTATCGAACATGGAACTGGAGGGTCTGGTTGATGTTCCGCTGCTTCTCAAGAATGTCCTCACGGGAGTCCCCCGTGAAGATCACGTGCCCGTGCGCCTGCCAGACCCGCGGCGGCACGTCGACCTGCTCGCCGAGCTGGCGGTAGATCATGACCTCCGAGACGCTGTCACTGGCCTCCAGGCTTTCGACTCCGTCGACGGCGACGAGTTCACCGGGCTCCTCCGCGAAATGCAGCGAGAAGCCGACGTGCCGGAACTTCTCGCTGTCCACGACGACATCGGCGTCCGCGCCCAGCGAGACCTTGGTGAGGACCTCGACCATGTCGACGCCGGTCGACAGCAGCACACTCTGGTACACCGGGCCGCCGCCCAGGCGTGCACCGGTCTCCAGGATGTAGGGCTCACCTTCCGGCGAGACCCGGAACTCGGTGTGCGTGGCGCCCTGGGTGATGCCGAGCCCCTCGTGGGCCAGCGTCGTGAACTTCTTCACCTTCTCCAGCGTCTCGCCCGTCAGCACGGTCGGCGTCGCGTAGAACGTCTCCTCGAAGAACGGGCCGTCCATCGGCGCCGGCTTGTCGTGAACGGCGACGACGGTCGTCTCGCCGTTCTGCACATAGCTCTCGACGCTGATCTCGTCACCGACGAGGAACTCTTCGAGGAGAATCCCTTCCGAGTACCGCGCCTTGAGGAAGAACAGCGGGTCGTAGTCGAACCCGGCCCAGGCGCCCTGCCGGATCTCCTCGAAGTGCTCGGCCAGTTCCTCCGGGCTGTCGACTCGGCGGACGAACATGCTGCCGCCCCCGATGATGGGCTTCATGACCAGGGGGTACTTGATGGTCCGGGCGGCCTCCTGCGCCTCCTCCACCGAGGACGCGAGCGCGAAGCGCGGCTGCGAGATACCCACCGTCTCGAAGGCGCTGCGCATGCTCAGCTTGTCGCGGCTCTTCGCGGCCGTCTCGGGAGAGATGTACGGAAGGCCGAGTTCCGCGGCGACCGCGGCAGCGGCCGGCACGCTGTGCTCGACGAACGCGATCACGCCCGCTATGGGCTCGGACTCTTCCTTCGCGATCTCCACACACCGGGCGACGGTGGCCTCGAGGTTACCGGTGGGCGCGGCGTAGACCGCATCGACGTATTCGAGCTCCCAGCTGGGCTCCTCCACGACGACAATCGCCCGGTGGCCCAGCGCGTGAGCGGTCTCCGCAGCCTTGGCGAGGTGCTTGCGGCGACTCGCGTTGCGGGTGTGCAGGATCATCAGGGTCATTTCAGTGCACCTTTCGAATTGCAATTGCCATGTCCGGCGAGACCTCGTCGACCGACGTGTCCAGCACGAGGACGGCCGGGCCCGGTCGGGAGAAGAAGGACGCGATCTCCGACGCGTCGCGGGCCGGGTCGTCGCAGGCCATCACGGGCAGGCCGATCGCCGCGCAGATGGTGGGCCAGTCGATCCGGCGGAAATCCCGGCTGACAGCGGCGGCTCCGTGACGGTGAATGGCGTGTTGGTCGATCAGATTGAGCCGTCCGTTGTCGAGGACGGTGATCTTCACGTTGAGACCGAGGCGCTCGATGGTCTCCAACTCGCCGATGGCCATGGTGAGTCCGCCGTCGCCGACGAGGGTCCACACCGTCGCGTCGGGGCGTGCGACGGCCGCGCCGACGGACGCGGGGATCGCGTAGCCGAGGCTTCCGGTCCCGCGCGGGGTGATGAGTCGCTGCGGCGGCGCCAGGCGCAGCAGCGCGCCGAACCAGCCGCTCGCGACGCTGGCCTCGCCGACGCAGACGTCCCGGTCGGACAGCTCCGCGTTGACCGTCGCCACCAGGGAGGCGGTGCCGGTCTTCGACCAGTCGCCGGCGGTGGCGGTCGACGGACGGGGACCGCCGTAGGACCACTCTCCCAGCTCGCCGGTGAGCAACTTGAGGCCGCCGGCGATGTCCTCGCGCAGCAGGCAGCCGCGCGCCGGGTCGGCATCCTCGATCGTCGGGTCGTCGTCGATCCGGACGAGGAACTGGTCGGGCGACGGCCACGCGTACTGGTTGGTCGACTTGTCGCCCATCTTGGAGCCCGCGTAGAGCACGACCTCGCAGCCGCTGATGTACGCGTTCGCGGGCGTGTCGCCCTTGGACCCGACCACCCGGGGAAGGTCGCTGCCGACCTCGGAGAGGACGCCCTTGCCGTTGAGCGTGGTGAACACCGGGATGCCGAACCGGTCGACGAACTCCCGCAGTGCCTCGGCGGCGCCCGCCGCGTGGCAGCCGCCACCGGCGATCAGGGCGACGCTCGCTCCCCTCCTGACCGCTTCGGCGGCCCGCGCGACCGCCCCGCCGACCGTGGCGTCCGTGTCCGCGGGCGCCGTCGCGGCTGCCGCGGCGGACGGCGCATCCAGCAGCGCCGGGTCCGCCTCGGCCTCCAGGACGTCGGGGGCGATCTCCACGACGACCGGACCGCGGCGGGGCCGCTCCGCGAGGGCGAGCGCGGCGTCGATCACGCCCAACGCACCCCGCTGCTCGCGGACCACGTAGACGTGCTTCGCGACGCTGTCGAAGAGCCGCGCGTGCTCGACCTGTCCCGTCGCCCACGGCCTCGGGGTGCTCTTGCTGGGCCCCGAGGTGATCAGCACCAGCGGCGTGCCGCTGTTGTACGCCTCCAGGAGGGCAGGGGTGGCGTAGGGAGAACCGATGCCCCCCGGGGCGTCGCAGACCGCGACGCCCCCGCTGATCCGGGCGTACGCCTCGGCCGCGTAGGCCGCTCCCCGGGGGCACCGGCCGACGACGTGGGTGAGCTCGTCGCTTCGTTGGAAGGCGGCGTACAGCGAGAGCGAGGTCTCGCCGGGGTAGCCGAAGACCTGGGAGACGCCGTGCTTCGCCAGCCTGCGGGCGATTTCGTCCGCGACCGTGGTCATGAGGCCACGGCCAGGATGTTCGTCGGCGTGGGCAGCATGGGTCGCTCCGCACCGGTGAGGATGACGAGCAGGTCGCTGTCCGCCTTGAGGGAGCCTTCCTGCGCCATCCGCATCGCGCCCGCGAGGCACGCGGCGGCCGCGTAGCAGGCGTCGAAGCCGAGCGACTTCAGCAGTCCCTTGGCCATGTGCATGTCGTGCGTCCGGGCGGCCACCAGGGCGCCGCCCGTGTTGAGGGCCATCGCGCGCAGGTAGGGGTAGGTGTTCGTCGGGTCGCCCCGCTGGATGGCGTGGGCCAGTCCCTCGGGGTTCTCGACGATGTCCTCCTGCGCGATCGCGGCGCGGCCCGCGTTCCACGCGCTGACCATGGGAGCGCAGCTGTCCTCCTGCACGCCGACGAAGGACGGCGTGCTCTCCAGGAGGCCGAGGCGGTTCATCTCCACGGCGCCCTTGTAGCCGCCGAGCAGACCCATGCCGCTGCTGATGGCCTGGAAGACGTGGGTCGGGGCCGACGGCATCTGCTGGTAGGCCTCGATGTAGGACATCTTGAGGCCCTCGCGGCGGGCGTAGTTGAAGAAGCCGCCCTCCCAGAAGTACCCGTTGTCCTCGGCGAACTTCTGGGCTATCGCGCCCGCGCCGACGAAACTGCCGGCGACGGCGTGCGTGTCGATCTGGGGGTGGTCCGCGTAGTTCAGGCGGTACGCGAACTGCTCGCCCACGAAGATGTGGAGCTTGAAGCCGCGGACGAGGCTCATCGAGTTCGCGTAGGCCATGGAGCTGTTGCCCGTGGAGGCCATCACGAACTCGCGGACGCCGAGGCCCTTGAAGCGGCTCAGGGAGGCCGACGCGATGCGGTCCTTGGTCGAGCGCGTGGGGTTGCGCGTCTCGTCCTTGATGTACACCGAGCGGACGCCGAGGAGGCGGGCCAGCGCGGGCACGTCGGTGCAGGGAGTGTTGCCCTCGCCCAGCCAGGTGATGTGGTCCTCTTCGGCGACGGGCAGGACGTCCTTGTAGCGCCGCAGCGGGTTGGGGTTCGAGTCGAACGCCCCGAACTCCACCCGGTCGAGCGGGTACAGGACGTCGATCGCGCCCTTGCAGGAGGGGCATCGGTGCGCCCTGTCGTCCGTCTCCTTCTCGCAGTCGAGACAGAGGAAGACGGGACGGTCGGCCGGTGTGCGGTTCGCGTAGAGCTTCTGGTAGTCAAACATCAGGATCCCCCGGAATCCTTGTCTTCTCGCGGGCACGTGGTGACGGCCGTTCCGGCCTTCAGTCCGAGTGCGTGGCCGTTTCGGAAGTCCGCGCCCTCGACGAGGATGTTGTAGTGGTTCGGCATGTGGGTCTCGTCGAAGCCGCTGATGGTGCCGAGCGTGCGCCCCTCGCAGACCAGGACGTCGCCGACCGCGAGGACGCCCGACGTCTCGAAGGTGGCGAATCCGTAGTACTCGACGTGGTCGACGGGGTAACGGGGGCCGGGTCCCACGTTGATGAACTCGTGCACCTCACCCGCGCGAATGCACCGGGTCTGCCAGGCCGACGGCTCGATGGCGCGGTCGTGTCGCGTGTGGTCCATCACTGCGGCCCAACGCAGACGTAACGGTTCTCTACTGGTAAACATCATTCCCTGCTTCTCGGAAAGTTCTGTCGGAAAATTCCGTGAGTGAGCGCCGTCAGCGCGGGTTCGCCGCGTACGGCAGGTCCCAGGCCGAGGAACCCTGGTGGAAGCGCGGACCGAAACGGCTCGATCCCCGCAGCCGCCGGTACAGCGAGATCGGAACGAACACCGCGACGAACACCGCGGATGCTGCAAAACGCATGGAGACCATTCCTTGTCAGTCGAGCGGGATCTCGTCGCGCCAGTCGACGGATTCGGCGAACGGCGGCTGGTCGTCCTTGTGCAGGAGGTGGCTGCCGAGGACGAGCACGTCCATCCCCGTGCGCATGAAGCAGCGGTAGGCGTCCTCGGGGGTGTGCACGATGGGTTCGCCGCGCACGTTGAACGACGTGTTCACCAGGACAGGGCAGCCGGTCGCCGCCTTGAAGGCGCTCAGGAGCCGGGCGTACGGGGCGTTGTCGCGCTCGGTGACGGTCTGCACCCTGGCAGAGAGGTCCACGTGCGTGATGGCGGGCAGCTCCGAACGGGCCTCGTTGATGCTGCCCAGGCCGCGGCTCGGCCCGCCGGGCTTCCGCGAGGCCTCGGTCTTGATCCGGTCTGCGACCTCGGCGACCACCAGCATGTACGGGCTGTCGCCGACCAGACCGAAGTAGTCCTTGGCGTCCGCGGCGAGGACGGCCGGCGCGAACGGCCGGAACGACTCACGGAACTTGATCTTGAGGTTCATGCGCTTCTGCATGGACTGGTCGCGCGGGTCGCCGATGATCGACCGGGCGCCCAGGGCGCGCGGGCCGAACTCCATGCGTCCCTGGAACCAGCCCACCACGGCGCCCTCGGCCAGGTGGCCGGCCACCTCGTCGTACAGCTTGTCCTGCGGGAACGTGGTGAAGACGTAGCCGTTCTCCTGCAGGAACTTCTCGACCTCGCCGTCGGAGAAGCTCGGCCCGAGCAGCGCGCCGGACATGCCGTCGCCACCGTCGGCCAGGTGCGGCCGACCGTGCGCCGGGACCGAGTGGTCGAGTGCGGCGCCCAGCGCGCAGCCCGCGTCGCCGGCCGCCGGCTGGATCCACAGGTCGTCGACGATGCCGGAGCGGCTGAGCACGCCGTTGGCGACGCAGTTCAGGGCGACGCCGCCGGCCATGACGAGCGCGCGTTCGCCGGTCTGCTCGACCGCCGCCCGCGCCAGGCCCAGCACGATCTCCTCGGTGACCACCTGCACGGAGGCCGCCAAATCGCAGTGGCGCTGCTCCAGTTCGCTCTCCGCGTCCCGGATCGGCGCGCCGAACAGCTCCTCGAAGGCGCGCCCGACCATGCGGCTGCCCTGGTGGAACTCGAAGTACTTCATGTTCAGCGTGAACGAGCCGTCGGGCCGGATGTTCACCAGCTCCCGGCGGATGACGTCCGCGTACCGCGGCTCGCCGTAGGGCGCCAGACCCATCAGCTTGTACTCGCCGGAGTCGACCTTGAAGCCGCAGTAGTAGGTGAACGCCGAATACAGCATTCCCACCGAGTGCGGATAGGAGACCGAGTTGACCAGTTCCAGGGAGTTGCCGCGGCCGTGCCAGATCGTGGTCGTCTGCCATTCGCCGACGCCGTCGATCGTGAGCACCGCCGCGTTCTCGAACGGCGAGGGGAAGAACGCCGATGCGGCGTGCGAGCGGTGGTGCTGCGAGGCGACCGCCCGCGGCGCCGTGCCACGCCCCATCGCCACGAGCTCGGCGTCCACGCGCTTCAGCACGTCGCGCTTCCAGCGCAGCCATTCCGGCAGGACGGCCGAGAACGGCCTCAGACCGCGCGGGCCGGCGCTGGCGAACGAGGACAGCACCCGCCCGTACTTCAGCGCCGGGTCCTCGTAGTAGACGACGGCGTCGAGCTCCGCCAGGGATATCCCTGCGTGGTCCAGGCAGTACGCGATCGCGTCCGACGGGAACCCGGAATCGTGCCGGACCCTGCTGAAACGCTCCTGCTGCGCTGCTGCGACGACGACGCCGTCGCGGACCAACGCGGCCGCGCTGTCGTGATAGTAGGCCGAAATTCCCAGCGTATACATGGACATCAGGACACCTCCACCGGTGCGTGGTGGAACAGCGACCCGCCTTGCGATCGAGGTTTCCACGGAGTTGTCAGGAATCGGTCGCCGATCCGGTCAGCGATGGTGGACGACGGCAGCGGGGCCAGCGACTCGTAGCCGATGCGGATCCGCTCCCATTCGGCGGCGGACTCCGCCGGGGTCGACAGCTTCGACACCGTGCGCATGTGGGTGTCGATGGCGTCGGCGGCCCAGGCGGAGTGGCCGGTGGACACGTTGTCGATCGTGTTGTGCAGATCGACGAAGTGCGTGGAGAAGCCGTAGTGCTTCAGGAAGCGCCGGGCGGTGCGGTAGCTGCCGCCGACGCCGGAGAGTTCCATCGCCAGGTTCATGCCGAGGATCTCCGACATGAAGGTGTGCGGCAGCTTGCCCAGGCACAGCCAGTAGACCGGCCGCTCCAACGACTCCTCGCGGAACCGGGTGTCGTAGGCGAACTCCCGGCTGCCGGTGGGCGCGAGATCGATGCCCATCTCCCGCAGCACGTCACGGTAGATCTTGGGGTGGTTGAGCTCGATGTCACCGTTGCCCAGCTCGTCCCAGTACGTCTCGAACAGCGGGAAGCCGTACCGGGAGGTGGCGAGCCCCGCGTCGGTGAAGCCCTGAAGCCACGAACCGTCGATCAGCGTCAGCGGCGCCAACTGCAGGGTCTCGTCGATGACCTGCTCGCGGGTCGGCAGGTCGCCGGACCTGCCGGTCTCGAACTCGACGCCGTGCTTGTCGTGCATGTCCAGCAGCCAGGGACGCAGTCCGGCGGACGTCCACCGCTCGGGCAGCGAACGGTCCGTGCGGCCCAGCGACCGCTTCGCCCGGGCCAGCCAGCGGTTCACGTACCGGAGGGCGAAGTCGCGGGTGCCCGGGGCCAGCACGCGCCCCTGGAGCACGAAGTACGCCTCGCGGATGTCGGCCGGCACCACGCCCTCCTCGGCCGTCCGGTCGAGGAGGCCGGGAGGCAGCGCGCCCGGGACCCGCGCGGCCGACGGCGGCACGGGCTCCGGCTCGGAGTCGGCCAGCGAGTCGATCCACTTCGAGATCACCTCGACGTCGTCGGCCGAGAAGACCCGGAACATCGGGCCCTTCGGGCCGATCAGGCCGTTGACCAGCGAGCTGCGCTCGGCATTGCCCGGCTTGACCATGCGGGTCGCGGCCAGCTCCGTCAGCAGCGGACCCGGGTCGGTCTTCGCCTGCTTCAGCAGCTCGGAGAGCGTCTCTCCGCCGCCCATCCGGAAGTTCTGGTGGTAGACGGCGCCTTCCCGGGCCCGCTCCCGAATGAGTTGTTCCATCGCACGCTGCGGGTGCAGCGCGGCGCGGGCCTCGTCGAGCAGCAGCTCGTTCCATGACCGCAGGGCGTCGAGCATCCAGGCCGCGCCGAACGCGACCTGGCGGCGCGCGGCCTCGTCAGTCGCGCAGAACTTCTCTGCCACGCCACGCGAGACGTCCAGGGGCGCCGCGATGTCGGTGGCCCCGGTGGACCGCGCCAGGTCCAGGCGCGCCCACTCGGCCGGGGCGCCCTCGCTCGCGCGAAGCGCCTCCCAGCAGGGGAGCATGCCGACGGAGCGCAGCACCACATCGATGCCGCCGATCAGCGGCGCGAACGCGTCGCTGCGTCGGCTGATCGCGAACAAGGCCGCGGGCAGCGCGAACATGTGGTCCCGGACCAACCGCTCGGCGGCCAGTT
Source organism: Streptomyces diastatochromogenes (assembly GCA_001418405.1). Taxonomy (GTDB): domain Bacteria; phylum Actinomycetota; class Actinomycetes; order Streptomycetales; family Streptomycetaceae; genus Streptomyces; species Streptomyces albulus_C. Next base: position 48,928 of record LIQL01000294.1, read on the forward strand.
CGTCGGCGTCCACGGCCAGTTCGGGACGGCCGTACTGCGTCGCGAGGACCTTGAACGCGTCGTAGCGCGACGAGCGGGGCCCGCCGACGCCGATGTCGTCGGCGAAGAGGGCCAGGATCGTGAGGTGGACCTCGTCCTCGAAGACCCCGGGCGCGCTCATGCCCTGGAGCCAGGCCCCGAGCGTCGAGGCGAAGGGCCCGGACTGGCGGAGCAGCGCGTGCGCCAGGGTCTCCGATGCCTCGGTGCGGTCGGCGGAGTCTGTCAACTCCCGGTAGGCGCTGCCCTGTTCGTTCCGCCACGAGGCAGCCTCGTCGAGCGTGACGGACAGGTGCGGAGGATCGGTCTCGGGATCAACAGACGCGACCTCGGCCATGAGTGTCTGGATTGCGGTGGTGCCCAGAAATAACTCTGGGTCGACACACCGGCGGTACGTCTCACGCCACATTGGATGCTCTCTTGCTGTACTCGATCGACCTTAGAACATCGGGTAAATGGACGCGTCCGGCTTCTTGGACTTCTTCCGGCCGAAAATTCGGGCTATCAAGGATTTGATGAACGACATGCGGGGCTCCAGGTTAGATGTTTTCCAGGACCTTACTGGCAACGAAATCATGACCATGGTCCGTCAGATGGATCCGATCGATGAACAGCCACTGGTCCTGCTGGGCGGACTCGGCAAGGACGGGGCTGAAGTTGACGAAGTCGATGCCCATTTCCTTCGCACCCTGCTCCAGCATCGCCGCGTAATCGATATTCACCTGGCGGCTCAGAATATCGCCGTACATCGCGGCGAAACCGCCGTGCTGCTCAAGCTCGTCGAAGATGAGTTCCTCTTCCCGACTACCCTTGTCGCGCACCCAGCCCGACAGCGGCTGAAGAATGTAGGTGATCTTCGCGTCCCACGTGGAGGCCAGGGCCTTCCAGCCGCTCAGGTGCCGCAGTGTGAGGTCGGCGGCGTAGGCGAGCTGCTCGTCGATGCTCGGCGCGGCCGGCGCGGGCGCTTCCTTCTGCCGACGCAGCAGGCCGCGCATCGAGGACTTCGTCTTCGCGTGCTGCGCGAAGATGTCCTGGTACGTCGTGTACTGGAAGAAGGTGCCGTGGTCCTCCTCCCGCATCTGCGGCATGCGGGCCAGGCTCAGGTTGTTGAATCCGGAGAACAGCACGATCTCGTCCACCTTCGGCAGCAGGTGGCGGTAGAGCGTGAGCAGGAGGAGTTCCTGTGTCGAGTTGAAGCTGCGGCCACCGAAGTTGAGCCAGGTGCCAGGTCTGTCGTCGTGGGCGTTCAGCCGCGAGGGCAACGTCCAGGCATCGGAGCTGGCGCCGATACCGAAGACGGTGGAACTGCCGGCCAGGAGCCGTACCGAATCGGCGTCTCCCTGGTCGGCCACCGAATAGTTGCGCCCGCCGTCCGTAGCGTACCGGAAACCGATCGAGTCGGTGTTCACCACGTCCGAACGATGCGATTGCGGGTGGAAGAAGAGAAGATGCGGGAGCCAGCGGATCTCGCCCTTGCTCGTGAATTTCTCCTCATAGCCCGCAAGATACGGCGCCAGTTCGTTCCTGATTTTCACTGATAACTCCTCAGGCGATACGCCCCGAACCTTGTCGAGACCATTATTCGATCTCGATCCTGACGGACTTCACAAGCTCGTCGAACGTCTCGACGAGTCCGTCGTCACTGTCGGCGGTGAAGATCACATGGCCGTGCGACTGCCAGACGCGCGGCGGAACATCGACAGCGTCCCCCACCTTCCGGTAGAGCGAGAGCTCCTGCACACGGGGATTGCGGCCGGCTTCTTCCACCCCGCTGATCCCGCTGATCCGCCCGGCCTTCTCCGCGAAGAACAGGTAGAAACCAGCTGGCGTGGGTTGAGGTTTGGGAGTGAGATCCGGGGTCCGGCCAGACGCCACATCGAGCACCGCCGCCACCATGTCGACCCCGGTGCTCAGCAGAACCGACTGGTAGACCGGCCCGCCGCCGAGTCGCGCCGCCGTCTCCAGGATCTTCGGCGTGCCGTCGCTCTGGATCCGGAACTCCGTGTGAACGGCGCCTGTCTCGATGCCGACGGCCCGGTGCGAGGCGGCAGTTGACTCGACGATCCGCTCCTGCACCTCCGCCGGCAGCCGGCTGGGCGTCGCGTAGTGCACGTCGACGAAGTAGGGGCCCTCCATGGGGACGGGCTTGTCATGGATGGCGACCACGTGGGCCCGACCGTCGACGACGATCGACTCGACGCTGACCTCCGCGCCCGGTAAGTACTCCTCCAGCAAGATGGCCGAGTCGTACGTTTCCACCATCCACGCGTACAGCGGGTTGTGCGCGATTCCGGACCAGGCGCCACGCTGCACCACCGGAAAGTGCTCGGTGAGTTCGGCGACGCTGTCCACTCGCCGGAAGTAGCCGGTGTCGTTGTCGATGAGCGGCTTGAGGACCAGAGGGAAGCCGATGCGGGCCGCCTGCGTCACGGCCTCGTCGAGCGTCCGGGCCAGTCCGTAGACCGGCTGCGGCACGTTGCCCGAGGCGAAGGCCTCGCGCATGGCGTACTTGTCGCGCACCTTGCGCGCCACCTGTTCGCCGACGAAGGGAAGTCCCAGCTCGGCAGCGACCGCAGCGGCGGCGGGCACACTGTGCCCGACGAACGCCGCGACGGCCCGGATGGGTTCCGGCTCGGAGGCCGCTAATGCGCGCGCCGCAGCGACCGTGGCCTCGATGTCCGAGGTGTCCACCGACACCGAGACGTCGGCGAACTCCTTCTCCCAGGTTAAATCCTTCACTAAGAGAAGAAGGCGGTCCCCGTTCTTCTTCGCGTACTCTGCGGCTTTCGCTAAGTGACCGCGACGGCTGGCGTTGGATTTGTGGAGTACGAGGATGCTCATGCTCTGCATCTCTTTCCGTGCACGACGACCCCGGCCGTGGCTACCGGGTTCAGCTGATGCTGCCGTTGAAGAACTTCGCTCCGCCGTAGACCGACTCGGATCCCAACTCTTCCTCGATCCGGATCAGTTGGTTGTACTTGGCCGTCCGGTCGGCGCGCGACAGCGAACCCGTCTTGATCTGACCGCAGTTGAGGGCGACCGCGAGATCGGCGATGGTCGTGTCCTCGGTCTCGCCCGAGCGGTGCGACATCACGACGGAGTAGCCGGCACGGAAGGCCGTGTTCGCGGTGTCCAGCATTTCGGTCAGGGTGCCGATCTGGTTCACCTTGACCAGGATCGAGTTCGCGATGCCCCGGTCGATGCCGTCCTGGAGCAAGCGGACATTGGTGCAGAAGACATCGTCACCGACCAACTGGCAGGTGGAGCCGATGGCGTCGGTGAGGTACTTCCAGCCCTCGAAGTCGTCCTGGGCCATGCCGTCTTCGATCGACACGATCGGGAATCGGGACGTCAGATCGGCGAGGTAGTCGGCGTGCTCGGTCACCGACCGGACGCGGTTCTCGCCCGCGTAGTGGTAGGCCCCGTCGCGGTAGAACTCGGAGGAAGCCGGGTCCAGCAGCAGCGCCACGTCGCGACCGGGCCGGAAACCGGCCTTTTCGATGGCTTTGACGATGAATTCGAGCGCCTCGTCCGCCGTGGCCAGATCGGGCGCGAATCCGCCCTCATCACCGACGTTGGTGTTGTGTCCCGAAGCCCGGAGGAGGTCTCGCAGGGTATGGAAGACCTCTGAGCCGATACGGACGGCCTCGGCCATCGAGGTCGCACCCACCGGCGCGATCATGAATTCCTGGAAATCCAGCGCATTATCGGCGTGGGCACCGCCATTGATGATATTGATCATCGGGGTGGGAAGAACATGCGCGAAAGTGCCGCCGACATAACGGTACAGGGGCATCTTGTGCGACGCCGCCGCGGCCTTGGCGATCGCGAGTGAAACGCCCAGCGTCGCGTTGGCGCCGAGGCGTCCCTTGTTCTCCGTCCCGTCGAGCTCGATCATCAGTCGGTCGACGGCGGACTGCGCTCCAGCCGGGAGCCCACGCACCGCCTGCGCGATTTCTCCGTTCACTGCGGCAACCGCGCGCGTGACGCCCTTTCCCCGGAAACGGGCGGGGTCGGAGTCGCGGAGTTCGACCGCTTCCCGAGTACCAGTCGAGGCGCCGGAGGGCACCGCGGCCCTGCCCAGGGAGCCGTCGGCCAGGCGAACGTCGACCTCGACAGTGGGATTGCCCCGGCTATCGACGATTTCGCGTGCTAACACGCCAGTAATATCAGACATTCCACTCCTACGCTGCGTCTCACATTTTCATGCTGGGTGAGTCACTACATAGCATTGCCGCCGCGGCGCGCTAAAGGGCACCCTGCGTTGCAAAGCCGCTCGGTTGGCATCGAGCAGGACGCTATTGACCTGGGACGACACTACGGAACTACGCCGTAGCGACTATCAACCGACCGGATTGTTTCTCACCGAGTCGCATCTGCCTGTTGCGCAAAGAATCCGTCAAGAGAGTCCGTCGACCATACTGTCTGCGCTGTGGACGACAGATCTCCGTGCCCCGATAGATTCACGAAGAGTTTTGGTGAATCGCGAACACCATCCGGCTGGACGACTTCCGGCACCTCCAACACGCGCCCGCAACGAAACTCAGGCAACTGCATGGGAGACGAATGCGCCCTTCCACATTGAAGGGACTGCTCCTATTCCCCCGCGCTACGGCTCCAGGTGGCCGCGCGGTTGCAATCTAACCACACGCCCCCCTGAGCAAGACAGTGCGTGCGGGGTTTCCTTCCTGACGCATCGCAAGGTGAAGAGTGAAGATGACCTTGACAACCACGGAGATGGCAACCCTCCCCAGGGACGCCTGCCCAACTCGCTCAACTCCGTTGAGAACGCGCTGTGTGCGCGCCGGTAGACGGCCTGGTCGCGCCGGGTGTGCAGAGCGTCAACGCGCACGACCACCTCGGCCACGCCCACCCCTCCAGGACGGCGGCCACGCCCGTGTGCCGTACGCGGATCGAGGTCGAGTTGCTCCAGGACCTCGCGGTCCGCACTCCGGATCCACCGCGAGCCCGACCAACGACGCCGCGATCGCCGGACGGTTCACCGCGAACGACCTGCTGCCCTTACCCGCCCACCACCTGGTCAAACTCTCGTGCGCCGCCGGGTGCACCGTCCCGGCCGACCCCTCGCGAACTGCACGTCATCCGGCTGCTTCGAGCGCCGGAGAGACCGTGAGGAGGATCGGAACGACCAGCAGCGACAGCGGGCCAGTCTTGGTTCCGGTGCGGTGGCTCCGGCTGGGGCGAGTGGGAGCAGTGCTTCGGCCTGGGCACGGCGGAGTTGGAGGCGGCCCGGGCGAAACGCCGGCGAGCCGGCTCGGCTTCGGCCGTGGCGTGGGGGGCTCGGTGCCGAGCATCAGCGTGGTGAGGCGGACGGAACCTCAGGGCCCGAGCCCGAGTTGAGTTGCCACGCAGCCAAATCCTCAATCCCGTCGCGCATTTGGCACGGCCAGAATTTCGAGCGACCACGACAGCCCGGCGGGAAGACCCGTCGGAATACCCGGATGGATGGCTAGGGACTTGGCAACGGTTCTGAAAAGGGGGGCTAATGAACTCGGAAAGCGCCGGGTTGTCCACCACCGCCAGCCGGGCGGACACAGCGCCCGGCAACGTGAGAAGTCGTTCGACCGCAAGAAGGGCGCGCCGGACTTCGCCACCGAAGTCGAGAACGACAAGCGCGAGAACGCCTTCATCGCCGACCGCCGGGAAGGTCTCGCGGGGTACGCCACAAGCGCATCGTCGACAACTCCCGTTCAGGAGTGCGGAGAAGCCCGCAGGACAACACGCTGCGCCTGCGCCGCCAGATGGTCCGGTATCGGGGAAAGGGCGGCGTCGACGCGGCACGCTACGCCTCCCCTGAAGCGCCGGAAGGAAGGGGAATGGCGCGATGTGCCGCTGCCGGAATTCTTCGCCGTCTATGCCGACCGCTTCCCCGTTCTCGATCCGCAAGGCGGCATGACCCGTCCCGGGCTCGTCCGCAATTCATGGGACCGTGCCATCAAGCGGCTGGGGCTCCGCGATGACACGCCGCACGACCTCCGCCGTAAATGGGCGACCGCGACCCTGACGGGGGGCTGCCATTCATCAGGCGCCCCGTCGGCTCGGACACCAGTCCATCAAGGTCACGGTCGCCCAGTACGGCCATCTCACCCAGGACGACCGCGAGCGCTGCCGCCAAGTCGTGACGACGGCCCTCCAGGACTACCCCCCGGAGGGGCTGGCGATCGGCTTGGCGGCATGAGCCGTTACCGGATCCCGAGCTCGCGCAGGACGCGGCGCTGAGTCGGTGTCGAGTCGACGGGGAAGTAGAGGTAGCAGACACCTCCGGAACCGCTCTTGACCTGGCCTTTTTCGTCGTGGCGCTTCGTCCTCAACCAGATGTTCTCGAATTGGCGGCGCTGGTAGACGCGGCGGACGGCGGGGTCGTCGGGGGAGGCCGGGTCGTTGGCGATGACATCGCCGGTGGGGGTGAAGCCGATGACGGTCATCAGGTGGCCGGCGGTGCCGTAGCCGGCGCCGTCGAGTTCGGTCTTGAGGAAGGACTGGGAGGTGATGACGGGGAGGCCGGCGTGGACGAGGCGTTCGACGTCGGTGAGGGAGGAGAGGCGGGTGACGACGGCCTGGAGGTCGCGGTAGGTGGCGGCGTAGGCCGCGTTGAAGGGCCAGTTGCCGCAGCCTTCGTACTGGTAGTCGAAGGTGTAGCGGGCGGCGTGGCAGACCTGGGGGTCGGCGTAGGAGGGGTCGACCCAGGAGAGCTGCTGCGGGGTGGGGCGGCGGCCCCAGTGCTCGATGATCATCTCGGAGGAGGTGGGGCTGCACCACGCCTCTCCCCCGTTGTCGTACTGCGGGTACTGGCCCTTGTGGATCTCCTGCGAGTAGCGCGGAACCCGGAGTTCGCGGCCGACGAGGCCGGGGGCGGAGGCCGGCACCTCGAAGCGGTCGGGGAGGTCGGAGGCCATCGCACCGAGGCGCCAGACGGTGGGGGTGTCGGTGCTGCCGGGTCGGCGGTACAGGGTGACGCGGAGTTGGTAGGCGGCCAGCCGGAGACCGCTCGACGGGTCGTCGACGGCGAAGGTGTCGGTGGAGACGGCGCTCCGGCCGTCCTTCTGGTCGTCGACGGAGGTGCGCCGGATGTCGTTCTCGCCGTCGCCGGCGGTCCAGCGGCCCATGACGTACCAGGGGGTGCGACCGCCGTCGGAGTAGGTGCCGCCCAGTTCGACGGCGATCCAGGTGCCGGCGGGGGTGTGCGCGTTCCAGGAGGCGACGGCCTCGGTGGCGGGGACCGGCAGGCGGTGCGCCGGGCTGGTCCAGGTGGCGTACTCCCAGGTGGCGGTCTTGTTGGTGTGCGGGTCGCGGTAGACGGTGGTGCCGGCGGGGCGGGCGAGGGCGATGCCGGGG
>LIQL01000295.1 GCA_001418405.1 Streptomyces diastatochromogenes
GTGCGGGCGGCGGGGACGGCCGGCGTCCCGGTCAGGCCGCCGGCCATGCTGATCGCGCGGGTGGCCGGGGCGTCGGAGGGGCGCACCGCGCTCTCGCCGGTGTCGCCGGACTGCTGGGTGGTGGCCCGCCGGGCGCCGTAACGGCGGTGCACCGCCTGCTTGGTGACGCCGAGTGCCGAGCCCACCGCGTCCCAGGAGAAGCCCAGCGAGCGGTCGAAGTCGACGGCCGCGGTGACGAGCGTCTCGACGCTGTCGCGCAGCTCTTGGGCGAGCCGCACGGTGGGGGCGGGCGCCCGTCCGTAGACGACGAAGCCCGCGGAGGGGCCCGTGCGGCGCGGCCGGTAGACGTTGCCGAGCTGTGCGGTGAGCGTGCGCAGGGCGTCCACCTGCCGGCGGACCCGCTCGATGTCCCGCACCAGGAGATGCAGGCTGGCGCGCGCCTGGGCGTCGTGGGTTGCGTGGTCGGCCATGAGCAAGCCTCTCGAACCGGCGTGGAAAGGATGGGTGAAAGCGTTCGGGCCGCCAAAGCGGCCCGGAATCGGTCAATGCTGTTTGACCAACGCGTCAGGAGCGGCTCTGGTCACGGTGCAGGGGCGTACGAGCGTGTGCGCGGGGCGCGGGTGACTTCGCACGCCCCCCGGCGTTCCGGCCCATGACCTGCGTCAAGGCCCCTAGACTGGTGCGTCGTTCCGCAGCGTGTGAGAGGTAGTCCGTCACCCATGAGGCTTGTCTTCGCCGGCACCCCCGAGGTCGCCGTACCCGCCCTCGATGCCCTGATCGCCTCGGACCGGCACGAGGTGGTGGCCGTCGTGACCCGGCCCGACGCGCCGGCCGGACGGGGCCGCCGGCTGGTGGCCAGCCCGGTCGCGGAGCGCGCGGAGGAGGCGGGCATCGAGGTGCTCAAGCCCGTCAAGCCGCGGGACGAGGACTTCCTCGCGCGGCTGCGCGAGATCGCGCCGGACTGCTGTCCGGTGGTCGCCTACGGTGCGCTGCTGCCCCAGGTGGCGCTGGACGTCCCGTCGCACGGCTGGGTCAACCTGCACTTCTCGCTGCTGCCGGCGTGGCGGGGCGCGGCGCCCGTGCAGCACGCGGTGCTGGCCGGTGACGAGATCACCGGTGCCACCACCTTCCAGATCGAACGGGGGCTGGACTCCGGCCCGGTGTACGGGGTGCTCACGGAGGAGGTCCGGCCGACGGACACCAGCGGGGACCTGCTGACCCGGCTGGCGTTCGCCGGTTCCGGGCTGCTCGTCGCCACGATGGACGGCATCGAGGACGGCAGCCTCAAGCCGGTGCCGCAGCCGGCGGAGGGGGTCACCCTGGCCCCGAAGATCGAAGTGGCGGACGCCCGGATCGACTGGACGGCACCGGCCCTGCGGGTGGACCGGGTGGTCCGCGGTTGTGCGCCGGCGCCCGGCGCCTGGACGGTCTTCCGCGGCGAGCGGCTCAAGGTGATGGCGGCCGCCCCGGTTGCCGGGTACGACGGGTCGGCCCTGCCGGCGGGCGAACTCGCCGTCACCAAGAAGTCGGTGCACGTGGGCACCGGCAGCCACCCCGTGCAGCTGCTCTGGGTCCAGCCGCAGGGCAAGAAGCCGATGCAGGCCGCGGACTGGGCGCGCGGGGTGCGGATCGCCGACGGGGAGCAGCTGGGCGACTGACCTGGGCCGCGGTGCGTGCGCGGGGCGGCCGCGTGCGCGGCGCTGGTGCGGGCCCGCGTAGGCTGGGGAGCATCCCCGTCCCGTACATCCGGAGCACCTTTTCTGTGAGTCAGCAGCCGCCGCGTCGCCACGGCACCCGCAAGCCCTACCGCCGCCCGAAGAAGGACCCGGTCCGGGTCCTCGCGTTCGAGGCACTGCGGGCGGTGGACGAGCGGGACGCGTACGCCAACCTGGTCCTGCCACCGCTGTTGCGCAAGGCGCGGGCGGCCGGCGACTTCGACGCCCGGGACGCGGCGCTGGCCACCGAGCTGGTCTACGGGTCGCTGCGCCGCCAGGGCACCTACGACGCGATCCTGGCGCAGTGCGTGGATCGGCCGCTGCGCGAGGTGGACCCGCCGGTGCTCGACGTGCTGACGCTCGGTGCGCACCAGCTGCTCGGCACCCGGATCCCGCCGCACGCCGCGGTCAGCGCCACCGTCGACCTGGCCCGGGTGGTGCTGGGCGACGGCCGGGCGAAGTTCGTCAACGCGGTGCTGCGCAAGCTCACCGCGCACGACCTGGACGGTTGGCTGGAGCGGGTCGCCCCGGAGTACGACGAGGACCCCGAGGACCATCTGGGCGTCGTGCACGCCCATCCGCGCTGGATCGTCTCCGCGCTCTGGGACGCCCTCGGCGGTGGCCGTGCGGGCATCGAGGAGTTGTTGGCGGCCGACAACGAGCGCCCCGAGGTGACGTTGGTGGCACGGCCCGGTCGGGCCACCGCCGAGGAGCTGCTCGCGGCCGCCGGCGAGGACGGCGCGGTGCCCGGCCGGTGGTCGCCGTACGCGGTCCGGTTGGCCGAGGGCGGCGAGCCGGGTGCGTTGGACGCGGTGCGCGAGGGGCGCGCGGGTGTGCAGGACGAGGGCAGCCAGTTGGTCGCGTTGGCGCTGGCCGCCGCGCCGTTGGACGGCCCGGACCGCACGTGGCTGGACGGCTGCGCGGGCCCGGGCGGCAAGGCGGCGCTGCTGGGCGCGTTGGCGGCGCAGCGGGGCGCGGCGCTGGTGGCGTCGGAGAAGCAGCCGCACCGGGCGCGGTTGGTGGCCCGGTCGCTGGACGGCAATCCCGGTCCGTACGCGGTGATCGCCGCCGACGGCACCCGTCCGGCGTGGCGGCCGGGGGCCTTCGACCGGGTGCTGGTGGACGTGCCGTGCACCGGTCTGGGCGCGCTGCGTCGTCGGCCCGAGGCGCGTTGGCGGCGCCGCCCGGAGGACCTGGACGGTTTCGCGCCGCTCCAGCGGGAGCTGCTGCGGCAGGCACTGGCGGCGGTGCGGGTCGGCGGCGTGGTGGGCTACGCGACCTGTTCGCCGCATCCGGCGGAGACCCGGGCCGTGGTGGAGGACGTCCTGAAGGGCCGCGGGGGTCCGGCGGCCGAGGCCGAGTGGATCGACGCGCGACCGCTGATGGCGGGCGTGCCGGAGCTCGGCGACGGGCCGGACGTCCAGCTGTGGCCGCATCGGCACGGGACCGACGCGATGTACCTGGCGCTGCTGCGCCGGACCGCCTGACGGTCGCCGCACCGGGCGGCCGTCCCGGTGCGGCGCGGGGGACCGTCGCGCGTACGGGGTGGACGCCCGGGGACGCCGGCGGCGTGTACGGGAGGCCGGCCCCCGGGCGGTTCCCCGCGGCGAAAATCCGGTTCCTTGAGGAAACGCGGCCCGGATACGGTGCGGGCGTGAGAGATCCCCTGCCCGCCGACGTCGCCGAGGTGCTCGGTGCGCTGCTCGGTGGCGACGACCCCGTTCACGTGGCGCTCCGCGACCAGGTGCCGCATCTGCGCGTGTACGGGCGCTGCGAGTGCGGGTGCGGTACGGCCTACTTCGGCGTCGACGACACCGCGGTCGGGGCGGCGCCGTCCGGGCCGGGCACGAAGGTGGTGGCCTCGGCCACGATCCGCACCGAATCCGGCGGGTTTCCCGGCGAGGTGGTGCTCTTCGCCCAGGCCGGCTACCTGTCGTGGCTGGAGGTCTGCTCCTGGAGCGACGACGTCGAGGTGACGCTGGCCGTGGCGCAACGGACGCTGCGCGGCTGACGCCGCTCCTGCCGTCCCGTCCCTTCGTGCCGTGGCCGGCGGCCGGGCGGGTCGGCTCAGCGGGTGGCGTCGAAGGCACGCACCACCTGCGGCAGGGCCTTGAGGACCGTCGCGGAGCGCTGACGGCCGTCGCCGCACCCTGCCGCCGCCAGCACGGCAACGGCGCAGGCGAGGGCGAGGGCGACGGGTTTGGTCGATCTCCTGCGGAGCCGGGAAACGTTCATGCCGGCACTCTGTCGTTCCCGGCAGACCCGGCGCATGGGGGCGAACACCCTTTCCGGCAGGGGGATTTCCCCATACCGCGACCGTCGGGCGGGCCGGGCGGCGTCAGCCGGGCCGGGGCGGG
>LIQL01000296.1 GCA_001418405.1 Streptomyces diastatochromogenes
CCCGTCCGCCGTGCGGCCACTCACCCCCGACGGCGCCCCCACTCACAGACCGCGCTCCGTCTCAGCCGCCCCATCCGCCCCGTAGCTCACGGGGGACCCTTTCGGCCCGGGGCCAAAGTCCCGGAGCCTCGGGACCTTCGCCTACCGAGGCGTCCGAAGGGTTCTGTGAAGATCGAGTTCAAGCCGTAGTGCATCAGTTGCCCCGTCAACATGCGGTATCTCCCGGCCGTTGAGAGGGTGGGGCCAGCGCCGGGGCGCGGCGGGGCCGACGCCGGGGCGCGCGGACCCGCACGAGCAGCCGCGCCGGAGGTGAACGGGGATGACGGTCCCGGTGCACGCAGCTCCCGGCACCGTGCGCGACACCCTCCGCCCGGCCCGGTCACCCGGCCCCCACGCCCGCGCACACTTCCTCCGCGGATCATGGCGTCCATCACTACTCCGCCCTCACCTGCAACCCCATCCCGCGAGCCGACGTCTGCTAGGACGCGAGCCCCGAACCGGGGCCCCGGGACTCGCCCCTCTTTGGAAAGGTTGATCGTCGTGGTGTCGACAGCCAAGCGCACCCTTGAGATGCAGCTGCTCCTCGGGCCGGACGAAGCCGTTCCGGTGGCCGGTCGGTTCAGCTACCGCAGTGACCGCCCCTACGAGGTCGAGGTCGCGTTCCTCAGCCGTGGCGAGACGGTCGCCACCTGGCTGTTCGCCCGCGAACTGCTGCTCGGCGGCGTCTGCGGCGAGGTCGGGCAGGGGGACGTGCGGGTGTGGCCGGACCGCCGGGCCGGCGCGTCCCACCGCATCCACGTCGAACTCGCCACCGACGACAACGTCTGCGAGCTGACGGTGCGCGCCACGGAGCTCACCGCCTGGCTGGAGCAGACCGCGGCCATCGTCCCGCCCGGCCACGAGGACCGCTATCTCGATATGGACGCCCACCTGGCCCGCCTGCTAGCGGGGAAGTGCTGATGACTCCCACTCCCATGACGACGACGCCCGACGCCCGCCTCGCCATACGCGCGCGGGCCACCCCGGAAGCGAGCGCCCCCGGCCCCACGGCGACCGCCGGCCCGAGGGACGCGACCGCGGGCGGTGCGGGCGGCCGTCCCGCCGCCCACCGCATCCCGCCCGCCCGGACCGGCGCCGATCCCGCCGTCCGCATCCCGGCGCAGGGCGGCCCCGCCGTCGCCACCGCCGGACCGGCCGGGGCTACCGACGCCGCTTCCGCCGACGGCGACGCCTCCGGGGCCCCCGCCCCGCACGACCCGTGCGCCCACGGCTTCCTCCCGGAGCGGCCTCCCGTGCGCTCCATGATCGGCACCTGGACCCGGCTGGACGCCATGGCCCGCGAGGCGGCCGTCGCCCCCGATCGCGCCGGCGCCCTCGCCGTCGTCGAACGCGCCCACCGCGCGGACGAGTTGACGGCCCTGCGGCAGCGCGTCTCCCGCCTCTCGCCGCGCAACGCGGAGGCCGCCGCCATGCGCGTCGCGGTCATCGCGGTGTCCTGCGGCTGGAGCGCCCTCGACCCGCAGGCGCCGGCCGCCCGCGAGGTCGCCAACGAGGCGTTCCTGGAACTCTGGGCGGCCATCGCGCACCGCATCGACCACGACCAGTTCGTCGCCCTGCCCACCCTCGCGCTCCACAACTGGGCCCCGGAACGCAAACCGCGCCGGCACATCCCCATCGACCAACTCGCCCGCACCGAACAACTGGTCCCGATCGTGCGCTGGGCCCCGGAGGGCCAGCCGCTCAGCCGCCTCGACCGGCTGATGCTCGCCGCGACCCGGCTGGAGGCGCACGGCATCTGGCTCTTCCGCCTCGCCGACACCCTGGCCGGCCGCGCCCCCGACGACTCGTCCACCCCGACGGCGCTGCGCCGCCTGGTCCGCATCCAGCACGCGCTGCGCGCCCAGCTGCACTCCGAGGCGGCCGAACTGGCGGCGGCCCCGGCCACCGACCAGCAGCGCGCGGTGCTCGGCGCGCTCGCCGAACAGGGCGCCCTGGAACCACCCGTCCTCCAGGCCGCCGACGCCGTCCTGGGCATCGGCGGTCGCCGCCTCGGCGAGGGCCGCCGCCAACACCTGCGCCGCCACCTCCCGGCCCAACACCGCGCCTGGCTCAGCGCCATGGACCGGCACTGCGCCCCCGTCCGCACCCTCGCCCACCGCGGCGGCCCCGACGCCGCCGTCTACCGCGAGGCCCAGGAGTCGCTCATCGCCCTCCGCCGCACGTACACCGCCCTCGTCCACACCGCCGCCGCCCCCACTCCGGGCCCGTTCCCGGAAGCCGCGTGACGGCACCGACGGCCGGTATCGAGGACCGGCACCGGCGCGCAGCGGCCGCACTGACCCGCGCCACCCAACGGCACCACACGCCACCAGCGACTCGGCCCTGACAGCGGGCGGTACCAGGCGGCTCGACCGCACCGACGCCCGGCGCCGCGCGGAGCGTCGCGCGACGAATGAGGCCGAGCGGAGCGCCGCGCCGAGAAGCCGCACCGAGCGGAGTGCGGGCACCGGCGAGCGGCCCGGGCCGGCCGGGCAGGACCCGCCCACCCGGCGGCGCGAACCGGCCCCGCAGCGCCGACCGGCCCCTGTGCAGCGTCGACCGGCCCCGCAGCGCCGACCGGTTCAGGTGTGTCCCGGGGCGACTCAGGCGCCCGTCGTGCCGTCGATGCACTCCCGGATGAGGTCCGCGTGACCGTTGTGGCGCGCGTACTCCTCGATCATGTGGACCAGGATCCAGCGCAACGAGACGCCCCGATCGCCGACGTATCCGGCCTCCGCCTCCGAGAGCGTGCCGGACTCCTCCAGTGCCGAGCCGGCGATCAGCTCCCTGCTCCGCGCGACCTCCGCGCGCCAGCGCTCCAGGACCTCGTCGACCCCGCGGTCCGGCGCGAGCGCGAAGCCGTCGCCCGAACCCTCCGCGTACACCGGCGGTACGTCCTGACCGGCGAACACCCGCCGGAACCAGTTCCGTTCGACCTCCGTCAGGTGCTGGACCAGTCCCAGGAGCGTCATCGAGGACGGTGCCACCGGGGCCAGCCGCAGCTGGCGGTCATCGAGGCCCGCGCACTTCAGTTCCAGCGTGGCGCGGTGGAAGTCCAGCCAGCTCACGAGGTTTTCGCGCTCTCCGGCGTGCGGGGGCGGGACGTGGCGGTCATCGGGTGTCGTATCCATGTCCGTCACCCTCGCACGGACCACTGACACGCACCGGGGTCAGCGCGGGCGCCATGCCCGAGAACCCCGCACGCCCGAAGGGGCGACCAGCAGGAGCCGAGGAGCGCCCTGGCCGTCGTTACGGCCGTCCCCGATGCCCCTGCCGTCCCCGATGCCCCTGCCGCACCCGCGGTGGGCGAGCGGACGGTGAACGGACATGATCGCTTCATGGTCTAGACATGTTCAATTCCCCTCACTAGTCTGCCAGTTGGTCTGGACCACACAGCACCGCACTGCACTCGACTCGCGGAACTCCCCTCGCCCCCCACGTTCTTCAGGAGCGAAGCATGCGCAAGAAGCTCAGTGCCGCCGTGATCGGCCTCGGTATCGTCGGGGCCTCCGTCCTCGCGACGGGCAGCGCCTCCAGTCACGGCTACAGCGACGCACCCCCCAGTCGTCAGGCGCTCTGCGCCAACGGCACCGTCAAGGACTGCGGCGCCATCCAGTACGAACCCCAGAGCGTCGAGGGGCCCAAGGGCTTCCCGGCCGCCGGGCCGGCCGACGGCAAGATCTGTTCCGGCGGGCACGACGGCTTCGGCGAGCTGGACGACCCGCGCGGTGGCAAGTGGCCCGGGACCAAGCTCTCCGCGGGGCAGGGCTACACCTTCACCTGGCGGCTGACCGCCCGGCACGCCACGACCGACTTCGAGTACTTCATCACCAAGGACGGCTACGACCCCAGCAAGCCGCTCACCCGCGCCGACCTCGAACCCGAGCCGTTCATGACGGTGCCGATGGGCGGCGCGCAGCCGGGGTCGACGGTGCAGCACCAGGGCACCGTCCCCACCCTCAAGTCCGGGCGCCACATCATCCTGGGCGTATGGAACATCGCTGACACGGGCAACGCGTTCTACGCCTGCTCGGACGTCGACCTGTCCTGACCTCGGTACCGCCCCGGCACCCTGTGACCGGCGGCAGATGTGGTGTCTTCATCGGGCCTCCCCGTCCTCCTCCGGGGAGGCCCTCGCCACCCCGGTATCCGCCTGCGGCCCTCACGCGACGACCGCCACTGCCTCTCTGTGCAAGAACGCTACGGAAGAGCGGAGTTGGCGGCGTCACGCCACGGGTTGGTCTCCCGTCGGGGTGCGAGTGGACCCAGGGGGTGACGGGTCGCCGCACGGCATTCCCCATCCCTCCAAATTTGACGCTGCGTCAGCTAGGCTCCGCCGCCATGGTGGCCGACAGCTCCCGCAGCGACAGCCCGCGCGCCCGCGACGCCCACGCGCGCACCTCGCCCGCTCCCCGCACCGTCGCCGAGCTCGTCCAGGCGCAGTGGGGGGACCACCGCACCGCCCTGAAGCACCAGCAGACGGTGCTCACCCACCACCAGGTCGCCGGAGCGGCCGCCGCCCGGGCGGCATTGCTCGGCGACCTGCTGCCGCCCGGCGCGGAGCCGCACGTCGCGGTGCTGCTCGACAACGTCCTCGAGTTCCCGCTGTGGCTCGGCGCGGCGGCGCTCGCCGGGGCCGCCGTCGCCGGCATCAACCCCACCCGCCGCGGCCCGGAACTGGCCCGCGACATCACCCACACCGACTGCGCGCTGCTGATCACCGAACGGGCGCACCTCCCGCTGCTCGCCGGCCTCGACCTGTCCCTGCCGCCCGAACGCGTCCTGATCGTCGACGACCCCGCCTACCAGGAGCTGCTCGCCCCCTATGAGGGCGCCCGACCGGACGACGTCACCGGTTCCGCGCTCCGCACGGGGCCCGGCCCGCGCCGGACCCCGGACCCCACCACCCGCATGCTCCTCTACTTCACCTCCGGTTCCACCGGCGCACCGAAGGCCGCCCTGTGCAGCCAGGGCAGGCTGGCCGCCGCCGGCCGGTCCCTGGTGGACCACTTCGACGTGCGCAGGTCGGACGTGCATTACCTGTGCATGCCGATGTTCCACGGCAACGCGGTGATCGCCGGCTGGGCCCCGGCGCTCGCCGGCGGCGCGGCCGTCGCCCTGCGCCGCCGCTTCTCCGCCTCCGCCTTCCTCCCCGACGTGCGCCACTACGGCGCCACCTACTTCACCTACGTCGGCCGGGCCGTGCAGTACCTCCTCGCCACCCCGCCGGCCCCCGACGACCGCGACCACGCGCTGCGCACCGGATTCGGGACGGAGGCGGGCGCCGTCGACGCCGCCCGCTTCGCCGCCCGGTTCGGCGTCCGCCTCGTCGAGGGGTACGGCTCCTCCGAGGGCGGCGCGGCGCTGCAGCGCACCTCGGACACCCCGCCCGGCGCCCTCGGCCGGCCCGCCCCCGGCGACGACCTCGCCGTCGTCGACCCGGAGACCGGCGACGAGCTGCCGCGCGCCCGCCTCGACCCGGCGGGCCGACTGCTCAACGGGGACGAGGCCATAGGTGAGCTGGTCAACCGCGGGCGCAGCGCCTTCGAGGGCTATTGGCGCAACCCGGAGGCCACCGCCGCCCGCACCCGGGGCCGGTCGCCGGACGGCGTCGGCGCGGGCTGGTACTGGACCGGCGACCTGTTCTTCCGCGACCCGGCCGGGTTCTTCCACTTCGCCGGGCGGGCGCACGACCGGTTGCGGGTCGACAGCGAGAACCTGGCCGCCGCGATGATCGAGAACATCCTCGCCCGCTACGCCCCGGCCCTCGGCGTCGCCGTCTACGCCGTGCCCGACCCGGTCGCCGGCGACCAGGTCATGGCGGCCCTCGTGCTCCCCGACGGCACGGCCTTCGACGCGGACGACTTCGCCGCCTTCCTCACCGCCCAGCCCGACCTCGGCACGAAGATGGCGCCCCGCTTCGTGCGGACCGTCGCCGCGTTGCCGGTCACCGCGACCCACAAGGTGCACCGGGTCGCCCTCCGGCGGGCCGGTTTCCGCTGCCCGGATGCGGTCTGGTGGCGGCCGATCGCCCCGGCCGACCAGCGGCCGGCCGACCGTCCCGCTCCCACCGCCTCGGCCCCGGCCCCCTCGGCGAGGTACCGCCGCTTCACGGACGATGACCGTGCCGCTCTCCTGGCGCAGTACCGCGAGCACGGCCGGGAGCACCTCCTCGACCGCTGAAGACGACCGCTGAAGTCGATCGCTGAAGTCGACCGCTGAGGCCCGGCCCGGCGCCGGCCGGCCGCGGTCCGGAACGCAAAAGAAGTGGGCGCCCCCGGTAAACCGAGGGCGCCCACTTCGTACGTGCGCCGCCAGGGACTCGAACCCCGGACCCGCTGATTAAGAGTCAGCTGCTCTAACCAACTGAGCTAGCGGCGCGCGCTGACAAAAGAAATACTACCTGGTCGAGAGGGGTGCTCATGACCACCCGCGCGATCAGCCCCGGCACGGCCCGCACCGGGACCGCGCCGACCTCAGATCGCCAGCGACAGCAGGACCGGCGCGGCCTTGCGGTTGAGGGTGTCGGCGGCCTGCCGCAGCCGGTGGGCGTGCTCCAGCGGCATGGACAGGGCCAGGCAGCCGACCGTCTTGCCGGCGGTGATCGGCACCGCGGCGCAGACCGTGCCCACCGCGTACTCCTGGAGGTCCAGGACGGGGACGGTCGGCGGCTGGCTGTCCAGCTTGTGGAACAGCACCTTCTCGTTGGTGATCGTCCGGGAGGTGAGCCGGGCGGTCTTGTGGCGCGAGAGGTGGTCCATCCGGCCGTCGTGGTCGAGCTGGGCCAGCAGGCACTTGCCGACCGCGCTGGCGTGCGCCGTGCGGCGGAACTCGGCCCACTCGTTGACCTTGGGCGCCAGCGGGCCGTCGGCGTAGTGGAGGATCTTGACCTCGCCGTCGATGTACCGGCTGATGTAGACCGCCGCCCCGACCGAATCACGGAGCTGGTCCAGCGTGCGCTGCAACTTGTCGCACAGGGCGCGGCTGCGGTCGGCGCCTGAGCCGAGCAGGAGCAGCGACTCGCCGACGACGTACGCGCCGTCGGCGAGCTGCTGCGCGTAGCCTTCCCGGCGCAGCATCGACAGCAGCTGGGTGAGGTGGGCTGCCGGCAGTCCGGACTCGCGGGCGATCTGCGCGTCCGTCACGCCATCGGCGTGCCGGGAGATCGTTTCGAGCACGCGGAGGGCGTACTGCACCGAATGGAACGGCGCGGTCGGCTCGGGCTTCAGCGCCACGGTGTCCCCCTAGCAGGTTGGTACCGCTTGCGTCGTGACCGTCGTTTTCGGCCGCGACCGCGGGGTACGCGGGCCGCTTCCGGACAACGGGCTCGTATCACGATAGCGGTCAACGGGCCCGGATGGAGGGGGTCTTGACTGAAAACCGGGTCGGTTCACGCGTCTGTGCAGGCGCCCTGCACTCTGGCATATGCCCTAGTCATGAACGGAACGGGGGATCCGGCGCGGACCGGCGACAACGGCGGGCCGGGGCGGCGTGCACGGTCCGCTGACGGCCGGGGTTGACGGCCGGTGGTGACGTGCGAAGTTGACGGAGCGTCGGGTTTTCGCCTGAGGCTCGGGCGCCTCACCGTTCCGCCTGGTGCGTTCTTTTCCGCCAGGGATGCGTACGCCTCATCCGTCACGTCCGACGCAGGGGACGCGGATGTCTCAAAACTCCCGGTGCGCCGGGGAACGGCCTCTGAACGCCCGGGAAGGGGACGGCGGACGGGGGCGCGCCGGAGCACGCACCACGCGGTGCGCTCCCGCACGCCCCGTGGCGGCGCCCTCGTGGGGCGCCGCCCGTCGCGCCGCCTACAGCACCGCGCTCAGGAACTCCCGGGTCCGTTCGTTCTCCGGCTCCGTGAAGATCTGCTCCGGCGGGCCGAACTCGATGACCCGCCCGGCGTCGAACATCATCACGCAGTCGGAGATGTCCCGGGCGAAGTTCATCTCGTGCGTCACGCAGAGCATGGTGATGTCCGTGGAGTGCGCGATGTCCCGCAGCAGGTCCAGGACGCCGGCCACCAACTCCGGGTCGAGGGCCGAGGTCACCTCGTCCAGCAGCAGGACCTGCGGGCGCATGGCCAGGGCCCGGGCGATGGCGACCCGCTGCTGCTGACCGCCGGAGAGCTGCGTCGGGTACTTGTCGAGGTGGGCGGTGAGGCCGACGAGTTCGAGCAGCTCGCGGGCGCGCTCCTCGGCGGCGTCCTTGTCCAGCCCGAGGACGTGCACCGGGGCCTCGGTGATGTTCCGCAGCACCTTCATGTTGGGGAACAGGTTGAACTGCTGGAAGACCATGCCGATGTTCTTGCGGATCTCCCGGCTGTAGCGGTCGCTCGCGGGGACGAGCTTGCCGCCCTTCTCCTCGTGGGTCAGGTACCGGTCGCCCAGCTTGATGGTGCCCTCGTCGGGCTTCAGCAGCGTCATCATCAGCCGCAGGATCGTGGTCTTGCCGGAGCCGGACGGGCCGATCAGGGTGACGTGCTTGCCGGCGAAGACCTTCATGTCGAGCGCGTCGAGGACGGTGTGCGTCCCGAACCGCTTGGTGACCTTGTCGAAGTGGATCAGTTCGGTCTCCCCGGAGTTCGCGCCGTCGCCGACGGTGGGCGGGGTGTTCGGGGTGCTGTGCTCAGCGGACAAGGCGGCGCTCCAGGGCTCGCAGGAGAAGGGAAGCGGGGTAGGCGATGGCGATGAAGGCGACCCCGACGAGCGTGTACGGCTCGATGGTCTGGAAGGTCTGGGACGAGAACTGCCGGGCCTCGCCCAGCATCTCCAGCACGCCGATGGCGAAGAGCATCGGCGAGTCCTTGAGCATCGCGATCACGTAGTTGCCAAGAGCGGGGACCACCCGGCGGATCGCCTGCGGCAGGATCACCGCGGTCCAGGTGCGGCGGCGCGACAGGCTGAGCGCGACGGCCGCCTCCCACTGGCCGGCCGGGACGCCGTCGATGCCGGCGCGGTAGACCTCGGCGGTGTACGTCGAGTAGTGCAGACCCAGCCCGATCACGCCGGTGGCCAGGGCGCTGAGCGTCAGGCCCCACTCGGGCATCACGTAGAAGAGGAAGAACAGCTGCACCAGCAGCGGGGTGTTGCGCACGAACTCGGTGACCACGGTCACCGGCCAGCGCACCACCTTCAAGGACGAGCGCTGGGCCAGCGCCCAGACCAGGCCGAGTGCGAAGGCGATCAGGGAACCCAGGGCCAGGGCCTGCAGGGTGACCAGCACGCCCTTCCAGAACATCGGCAGGAAGGCGCCGATCGCGGACCAGTCGAACGTCATCGGGCCTCACCTTCCGCGCGAGCGGCGGTACCGGTGACCGCCGGGCCGGTGGCGGACCGCAGCCGCGACCGCTTGGCCGGCGCCTGCCCGACGCCCGCCTTGGCGTGCCGCTCCACCGCCCGCATCCCGCGGGTCAGGGCGAACGCCAGGACGAAGTACATCACCAGGATGATCGTGTAGACGGGGGCGCTCTGCGCGGTGGCGTTGCGCACCAGGGAGGCGCCGAACGCGATGTCGCCGACGCCCAGGATCGACACCAGCGCGGTGCCCTTGAGCAGCTCGATCAGCAGGTTGTTGAACGGCGGGACCATGCCCGGCCACGCCTGCGGCAGGACGACCTTCCGCAACTGCTGGGCGGGCGAGAAGCTCAGCGCGATGCCGGCCTCGCGCTGGCCCGCCGGCACCGCGGCGATCGCGCCGCGGACGACCTCGGAACCGTACGCGCCGTAGGTCAGGCCCAACGTCAGCACCGCGGCCCACATCGGGGCCAACTGCCAGCCGAATCCCATCGGCAGCACGAAGAACATCCAGAACATCAAGATCAGCGCGGAGGTTCCGCGGAAGACCTCGAAGTAGGCCCCGGACAGGAACCGCACGATCCACCGCGGGTGGGTGCGCGCGAGGCCGATCCCGAAGGCCACGACGGCGGCCAGGGCCGCGCTGTAGACGGTCAGCTGGACGGTGATCCAGACGCCTTTGAGGAGGAGTTCCCACAGACCCCAGGTGATGTCGCTCATGGCCGGCACTTCTCCTTGGCGGTGATCTTCGTCATCTGCTGCGCGGTGAAGCCGAAGGGCCGCATGAGGTCCAGGAGTTCCCCGGACCGCTTCATCTTGTGGAGTTCCCGGTTGAACGCGTCCCGCAGGTTGGTCTCCGGGGTGCGGAACGCGAAGCCGCCGACGTCGATCACCGGCTTGCCCTTCACGTACGGGGTGACCTCGGGTGTCGCCTCCGCCTTGGTGGTCCGCGACTGCTTCACCACGTTGCGCACCGTCACCGCGGTCCCGACGAAGACGTCCACCCGCCCCTGCTCGACCGCCAGCAGACCCGCCAACTGGTCGGGCAGCGTGGTGATTTTGGTGACCCCGGCCTCTTTGGCGTAGTCGATCTCGGCGTAGCCGACGCCGGTGGCCATCCGCGCCCCGGTCCGGGCGATGTCCTTGTAGGTGAGCAGCTTCAGCGGATTGCCCTTGCGGACGATGAAGGCGTCCAGCATCTGGTACTCGGGATCGGCGAAGATGACCTGCGCGCAGCGGTCGGGGTTGATGTACATCCCGGCCGCGACCACGTCGAACTGTTGGGAGTTCAGCCCGACGATCAGCGAACCGAAGTCGGTCGGGAAGGGCTCGACGCGCGGGACGCCGAGCCGCTTGAAGATCACCCGGGCGATGGTGGGCGCCGAACCGGTCATCTTGCCGTCGGTGCCGATGTAGCCGTACGGCTGCTCCCCGGCCAGGCCCAGGGTGACCGAGCCCTTCTTGCGCAGCCGGTCCAGCAGCTCGCCGCCGCCCGTCGCGTTCGTGGTCGGCACCCGGCTGCAGCCGCTCGCCGCGCCCATCGCACCCGCTGCACCGAGCGCCGCTACCCCCGCGAGCAGCGACCGGCGGCGGATGCCACTGGTCCGTTGTCCGGTGATGTCGTGTCCCTGGGTGTGATGTCTTAGCGGAGGGCGAGATATCAGATTGTCTGAGGTCGTGCTCTGTGGTGGAGCCATGGGCGCGCGGCTACCCGAACCGTTCACACCTATGCCGATGGTTTCCAGCCCTTCACACCGGCACGGGAGATGTTCCGTACGCCGGTAATGCCCCCTACGCTCGGGATATGACCGATCGCTTCATCGAAGTCTCCCTGGACAAGCGCGGCGTCAGCTGCACGGCCAAGTTGCTCGACGATCGCGCCCCGCTCACGTGCGCAGCCGTCTGGGACGCCCTCCCGCTCGGCGGCGACGTCTACCACGCCAAGTACGCCCGCAACGAGATCTACGCGCTGGTCCCGCCGTTCGCGCCCGAGGAGCCGCCGCTGGAGAACCCGACGATCACCCCGATCCCCGGCGACCTGTGCTATTTCACCTTCAGCGACACCCAGTTGGGCACCGCCTCCTACGGCTACGAGAGCGCGGCCAAGCACCGCGGCCGCGCCACCGTCGTCGACCTCGCGCTCTTCTACGAGCGCAACAACCTGCTGATCAACGGTGACGCGGGCTGGGTGCCGGGCATCGTCTGGGGCTCGGTCGTCGACGGCCTGGACCGGATGGCCGACGCCTGCCAGGACCTGTGGCGGGCCGGCGCCCTGGGGGAGACCCTCACCTTCCGCCGGGCCTGACCCCCGCCACCCCGCCACCCGCCCGGGGACACCGGAAAGCCTGGCTCTTATACCCATCT
>LIQL01000297.1 GCA_001418405.1 Streptomyces diastatochromogenes
TCCGGCCGCACCTGCCTGCTGCTCGCGCTCACCGGCCGGATGCGGATCACCGAGGGGCACGCCACGGTCGCCGGGTTCCCGCTGCCGAAGCGGATGGGAACGGTCCGCGGGCGCACCGCGCTCGCGCACGTGCCCGGCGTCGCCGACCTCGAACCGGCCCTCACCGTCGCCGAACACCTCCGGGAACAGGCCCTCTTGGGCCGCCGGGGCGCCCCGTTCCTCTGGGGCAGCCGCCGCCGGGAAGCCACCCGGGCCGTGGTGGACGCCGCCCTGGCGGCCGCCGGCCTCGACCCGGACACCCTGCCCAAGGGCCTGCGGACCTGCGTGCGCGACCTGGAACGGCTGGAGGCGCTCCGGCTGTCGGTGGCGCTCGCGGTGATGCACCAGCCGCACCTGCTGGCCGTCGACGACCTCGACCTGAAGCTGTCGGCGGAAGAGCGCGCCACGGCCTGGCAGTTGCTGCGGGACGTGGCGCTGGCCGGCACCACCGTGGTCGCGGTCGCCTCCGACGCCCCGGCGGACGCCCTGATCGTCACCACCGGCGCGACTGCCACCCGCGACACCCCCGACACCACCGACTCCCCCGCCACCGGCGGCACCCCCGACACCCACGAGGAGGAAGCGGCGCATGCGTTCGCCGAGACTGGCCGCGCTTGAGCTGAGGCGCTTCGGCCGGGGCAAGCTCCCCCGCCTTGGCCTGGTCGCCCTCATGCTCATCCCGCTGCTGTACGGAGCGCTCTACCTCTGCTCCTTCTGGGACCCCTACAGCCGGCTGGACAAGATCCCGGTCGCGCTGGTCAACGAGGACCAGGGCGCCACCTCCGACGGCAAGAAGCTGACCGCCGGCGCCGACCTGGCGAAGAACGTCAAGGACAGCAAGACCTTCGACTGGAAGGAGGTCAGCGCCTCCGACGCCGCCAAGGGCCTGGAGAAGGGCGACTTCTACCTGTCGCTGACCGTCCCGAAGAACTTCAGCGAGAAGATCGCCTCCAGCGGCGGTGACGACCCGCAGACCGGCGCCCTCCAGGTCCGCACCAACGACGCCAACAACTACATCGTCGGCTCGATCTCCAAGACGGTGTTCTCCGAGATCCGCGCCAAGACGTCGTCCAAGTCCAGCCGGGCGTTCCTCGACAAGATCTTCGTGTCGTTCTCCGACCTGCACGACGAGACCGCCAAGGCGGCGGACGGCGCGGGCAAGGTCGACGAGGGACTGGGCACCGCCCGGGAGAAGACCGGCGAACTGGCCGACGGGCTGGGGAAGCTGAACGACGGGGCGGGCAAGCTCGACAAGGGTGTCGGGGACCTCAACAACGGGCTCGGCAAGCTGGGCAAGGGCGCGGGGGACCTGAGCAACGGAACGGCGCAGGCCGCCGCCAAGGCCAAGGAGCTCAGCCAGGGCGCCGGTCGGATCGCGGACGGCACCCAGCAGCTCGCCGACAAGGTCCAGGGCATCGCCAAGAAGGACCTGCCCTTCCTGCGGGAGCACGGCAAGGAGATCGGCGAGAAGGCGCAGGTCGTCGCCGACCTCAGCCAGAAGCTCGACGAAGACCTCGGCAAGCTGCCCGGCAACTCCGCCAAGGCCGCCGCCGAGGCCCGCAAGAACGCCAACGACGCCGCTTCCCTCTACCAGGAGCAGTGCGGCGGGCAGGTCTCCACGGACACCGACTGCGCCAAGCTGAAGGGCATCGCGGCGGGAACCGCCACCGCCGCCGACCTGGCGGAGAAGGTCAACGACGCCATCGCGCACACGGACTTCGGCCAATGGCAGGCCAAGTTGCGTGAGCTGCACCAGGGCGCCGTGCTGGTCGCCCAGCAGGCGCCGGGCATCGCCGACCGGGCCGACACCGCCATCGGCCAGATCAACACGCTCAACGCAGGTGCCCACAAGGTTGCCGACGGCGCCGGCCAGTTCGCCAACGGCATCGGTGCCCTCGCCAACGGCGCCGGCGACCTCGCCAACGGTGCCGGGCAGCTCCACAACGGCGCCGGGCAGCTCGCCGACGGTGCCGGGCAGCTCCACGACGGCCTCGGCACCGCCCACGACGGCGCCGAGCAGCTCAGCGGCGGTCTGTACAAGCTCAAGGACGGCGCCAACCAGCTGGCCACCGGGTTGCACAGCGGGGTCGCCAAGATCCCCGACTACGACAAGAAGGACCGCGACGACCGGACCGACGTGATGTCCGACCCGGTCAAGCTG
Organism: Streptomyces diastatochromogenes; assembly: GCA_001418405.1. Taxonomy (GTDB): domain Bacteria; phylum Actinomycetota; class Actinomycetes; order Streptomycetales; family Streptomycetaceae; genus Streptomyces; species Streptomyces albulus_C. The sequence continues at coordinate 2,201 of LIQL01000297.1, forward strand.
GCCGCCAAGTCGATGCACAAGGCGCCCAACTACGGCACCGGCCTCGCCCCGTACTTCATCCCGCTCTCCCTCTGGGTCGGCGCGATGGTCGCGTACATGCTGCTGGCGCCGCTCGGCAAGCGGGCACTGGCCGCGGGCGCGCCCGGTTGGCGGATCGCGCTCGGCTCCTGGCTGCCGGCCTTCGCCATCGGCGTCGTCCAGGTGCTGGCCCTGATGGCCGTGCTGCACTGGGCGCTGGGGCTGGAGATGGACCGCGCGGGTGCCACCATCGGGTTCCTGATGCTGGCGACGGCCTGCTTCACCGCCGTCATCCAGTTGCTGAGCGCCTTCTTCGGCCCGGCGGGCCGGGTGTTGACGCTGGTCATCCTGATGCTCCAGCTGACCTCGGCGGGCGGCACCTACCCGGTGCAGACCAGCCCGGCGTTCTTCTCGGCGATCCACCCGTTCCTGCCGATGAGCTACGTCGTCGACGGCCTGCGCCGGCTGATCACCGGTGGCGACCTGGACGTCGTCTGGCAGGGCAGCATCGTGCTCGCCGCGTTCACGCTCGGCGCGCTGGCCCTCACCGCCCTCGCGGCGCGCAGCCGCCAGGTCGTGCGGATGAAGGACCTGCACCCGGAGCTCAGCCTGTGAGCAGCCGCTCCGGCAAGGGGGGCGGTGCCGTCGCCGGCGCCGCCCCCCGCCGCACGTCGACCCGGCGGCGGCTCTTCGACGCCGCCGTCATTCTCATCGCCGAACAGGGCTTCTCCGCCACCACGGTCGAGGAGATCGCCGAGCGCGCCGGCGTCGCCAAGGGCACCGTCTACTACAACTTCAGCAGCAAGAACGTCCTCTACGAGGAACTCCTGCGGGACGGCGTCGACCTGCTCGCCGCCTCCCTGCGCACCGCCGCCGACCGGACCGTGGCCGGCGGCGGTACCCGGGTCGACGCGCTCGACGCGATGATCCGCGCCGGCCTGGACTTCATCGCCGGCTCCCCCGCCCTCACCCAGCTCTACGTCGCCGAGCTCTGGCGCACCAACCGCACCTGGCGCGCCACCCTCACCTCCGTACGGGGCCGCGCCCTGGCGGTCGTCGAGTCGGTGCTGCGGGACGCCGTGCACGGCGGGGAGCTCAGCGACGAACTCGACGTGCCGCTGACCGCCTCGGCGCTGCTCGGGATGGTGCTGGTCGCCGCGCTGGACTGGCAGTCGTTCCAGCCGGAGCGGTCGGTCGACGAGGTGCACGCCGCGCTCGCCCAGCTGGTGCAGGGACGGGTCGGGGCGTGATCGGGCGCCCTCACGCCGTCAGGTGCGTGGGGGCGAACATCCGCAGGAGGGCCGGCAGGACGACGACCGACGGACCGGGGGCGGCCAGCGCCGCGGCCAGGTCCGCGCCCAGCCGCTCCGGGGTGGTCCGGACCGCCGGCACCCCGAACGACCCGGCCAGCGCCACGAAGTCCGGCCGGGTGAGCTCGGTGGCCTCGGCGGCGGTCGCGCCGAACGCGTCGGTCATGTACTCGCGCAGGATGCCGTAGCCGCCGTCGTCCACGATCAGCCAGGTCACCGGCAGGTCGTACTGGCGGGCCGTGGCCAGTTCGGCGAGCGAGTACATCGCGCCGCCGTCCCCCGAGACCGCCAGCACCGGTCGTCCCGGGTCGGCGACGGCCGCGCCCAGCGCCGCCGGGAAGCCGTAGCCCAGGCCGCCGGCGCCCTGCGCGGAGTGCAGCGCGTTGGTCCCCCGCGCGTCGAACGCGGACCAGGCCCAGTAGGCCAGGATCGTCATGTCCCAGCAGCTGACCGCGTCGTCGGGCAGCGCCGCGCGCACCGCGGCGAGGATCTCCCGCTCCGCCGCCAGCCCCTGGCCGTCGAGCCGGTCGCGGACCCGGGCCAGCAGCGCGGCCACGGCGGCCTCGGGCCCGTCGGCGGACGGCGCCCCCACCGGGCGTCCCTCCGGAAGCTCGGCCAGTAGGGCCGCCAGCGCCGCCCGGGCGTCCGCGTGGATGCCCAGCCCGGCGTGGTTGGACTCCAACTTGCCGAGGTCCGCCTCGATCTGGACGACCCGGCCGCGCGGTCGGAAGGTGTGGTAGTTCGAGGAGAGTTCGCCGAGCCCCGAACCGACCACCAGGAGGGTGTCCGCGTCCTCCAGGAAGTCGGTGGTGTGGCGGTCCTCCAACCAGGACTGGAGGGAGAGCGGATGCTCCCAGGGGAAGGCGCCCTTGCCCCCGAAGGTGGTCGCCACCGGCGCCCGCAGCCGCTCGGCCAGCGCCAGTAGTTCGGCCTCCGCCCCGGCCCGTACGACGCCCCCGCCGGCCAGGATCACCGGCCGCCGGGCCGTCCCCAGTCGCCGGGCGGCCTCCGCGATCACTTCCCGCCGTGGTGGCAACTCCTGCACGTGGAGCGGGAGTTCGACGACCGGCGGGACGTCGACCGGCGCCAGCAGCACGTCCTGCGGGATCTCCAGCCACACCGGCCCGTGCGGGACACTCACCGCCGACTCCCACGCCGCCGCCACCGCGGACGGGATCTGCGACGCCGTCCGCACCGTGTGCACGGACTTCACCACGCCCCGGAACGCGGCCGCCTGGTCGGGGAGTTCGTGCAGGTAGCCGTGGCGGCCGCCGCCGAGCCCGGCCACCGGCACCTGGCTGCCGAGGGCCAGGACGGCGGCCGAACCGGCGGCCGCCTCCTGGAGCGCGGGCAGCGTCAGCAGCGCGCCGGGACCGGTGGAGACCAGCAGCGGGGCGACCCGGTGCGTGGTCCGGGCGTAGGCGTCGGCGGCGAAGCCCGCGTTGTTCTCCGTCCGCAACCCCACGTACCGCACGCCCGGGGCGCGGCGCAGCGCGTCGAAGAGGCCGAGGGCGTGTTGGCCGGGGAGGCCGAAGACGGTGTCGGCGCCCAGCGCGGCGAGCGACTCCATCACCAGGTCGCCGCCGGTGCGGGGCGAGGGGTGCGCCGGGGTGGCGGCAGCGGCCGCATCGGAGGTCGGGCCGGAGGTCGGGCCGGGGTTCGGGCCGGGGTTCGGGGTGGTGCTCATCGTGGTGTTCTCTTCCGTCTCGTCGGGGTCGATCGGCGCCCGGCGGGGCGCGGGGCGGTGCGCGGTCAGTCGCCGGCCGGGCCCGGGGCGCCCGCCACGGCGGCGGGCCGCGGGCCCAACCGTTCCCGCCAGGCCGCCAGGACCGCCGCGTCCGTGGGCCGGGTGGCCAGACTGACCGCCACGTAGGACACGAGGGAGGCCAACAGCCCGTAGTAGATGGGCTCGTTGGCGAGGACCCCGAGGGCGACCATCAGGCCGACCACGGTCACCCCGCCGACCACGACCGACGCCAGCGCCCCGGCGGCGTTGCCGCGCTTCCACAGCAGCCCCCCGAGGATGGGCACCAGCAACCCGCCGACCAGCACGTTGTAGGCGAGGGTGAGCGCCTCGACGACGTCGTTCAGCGCGAGCGCGATGACGATCACCGCGACGCCCATGAGGAGGATGAACAGCCGGTTCCCCCGCACCTCGTCGTGGCCCGCGGACGCCTCGGGGGACTGCCCCTCGGAGGACTGTTCCTCGGGGGACCCGCGGTGCTCCGCCGGCCGGCGCCCGACCCCCCGCCGCACCCGCGCCCAGATGTCGTTGTTGGCCACCGTCGCGCAGGCGATCAGCGCGCCCGACGACGTCGACATCACCGCGGACAGCGCCGCCGCCAGCACCAGCCCGCGCACCCCCACCGGCAGCGCGTCCTTCACGATCGTCGCGAACGCGTCGTCGGGGCTGCCCAGATGAGGGTAGAGGACCTTGGCCGCGGTGCCGATGACCGCCCCGGCCACCGCGTACACCAGGCAGTACGTGCCGGCCGCGGTGCCGCCCAGGCGCGCGACCCGGTCGCTGCGCGCGGTGAACACGCGCTGCCAGATGTCCTGCCCGATCAGCATCCCGAACGAGTAGATCAGGACGTAGGTGAAGACGGTCTGGCCGCCGATGCCCAGCGGCGCGAAGTAGTCGCTCGGCAGTTGGGCCTTCAACTGGGCGAAGCCGCCCGCCTTGACGAGTGCGAGGGGCAGCAGGAGCAGCAGGACGCCGATCGTCTTGACGACGAACTGCACCATGTCGGTCAGGGTGATCGACCACATCCCGCCGAGCGTCGAGTACGCCACCACGATCGCCCCGCCGAGGACGATCGCCAGCGTGCGGTCGAGTCCGAACAGCACGTCGAAGATGGTCGCGTAGGCGAGGGTCGAGGTCACCGCGAGCATCAGGGTGTACGCCCACATGACCACGCCGGAGATGAGCCCGGCGGCGCCGCCGTAGCGCAGGTCCAGCATCTCGGAGACGGTGTAGACCTTCAGCCGGGCGATCCGGGCGGAGAAGAAGACGCTCAGGCCCAGCAGCCCGAGGCCGATGGTGAAGACCATCCACGCCCCGGACAGCCCGTACTGGTAGCCGAGTCCGACGCCGCCGATGGTGGAGGCGCCGCCGAGCACGATCGCGGCCATGGTCCCGGAGTACATCACGGGGCCCAGCCGCCGCCCGGCGACCAGGAAGTCGCTCTTCGAGGTGGCGCGCCGCATGCCCCACCACCCCATGGCGAGCATGCCGGCCAGATAGAGAACGATCACCGCGTAGTCGACAGCCATGGGCCATCCCTTCCAACTGCGCCGAGGGGAGAGGGGAGGAGCGAGGGGAGCAAGGGCGAAGCGGGGTGAGGCGCTTCGGGGTGGAAGTGGGAGAAGAGGCGAGCGGGGCGGTGGGGGTGTCCCGTCTCGGGGGTTGACCCTAGGAGGCGCACGAACGACGCTGAAGTGTACGTTTCCTCCAC
>LIQL01000298.1 GCA_001418405.1 Streptomyces diastatochromogenes
TGACGTGGCCGTCCGGCACCATCACCGCCGACCTCGGCCGGCCTGGTGCCGGACGGCCACGTCACCGGCCTGGAGCACGCACCCGCCGTCCTGGAGCAGGCCCGCGCCACGGCCGCCGCCCGCGGAGTGGAGAACATCCGCTTCGCGGTCGGCGACGTCCACGCACTGGACTTCCCCGACGACACCTTCTGCGTGACGCACGCCCACCAAGTGCTGCAGCACGTGGGCGATCCCGTGCAGGCGCTGCGCGAGATGCGTCGCGTCACCAAGCCCGGCGGCATCGTCGCCGTGCGCGACTCGGACTACGCCACCATGACCTGGTATCCGGAAGTCGAGGGCATGGACGGCTGGTTGGACCTGTACCGGCGGGTGGCGCGCGCCAACGGCGGCGAGCCGGACGCCGGACGCCGACTGCACGCCTGGGCACGCCAGGCCGGCTTCCCGCCGGAGAGCATCACCGCGTCCGCGAGCACCTGGTGCTACCGGACCCCGGAGGAGCGGGTCTGGTGGTCGGAGCTGTGGGCGGACCGTACGGTCGCCTCCTCCTACGCCAGGCTGGCGGTTGACGGCGGGCACGCCACCACCGAGGAGCTGTCCCGCATCGCCGCGGCGTGGCGGGAGTGGGGTGCCCAGGAGGACGGGTGGTTCGCGATGCTGCACGGCGAGGTGCTGTGCCGGGTGTGACGTAGCGTCAGCCTCCTCTCGCCGTCACGCCGTCTCCACTGTGTCGGCACGGCGTGGTCACACCGCGACCTGGGGTTAGCGCAGCCGTGGGGAGCCCAACTAGGCTGATCCATATGGACATTCTGGGGACCTCACTTCGGGTATGTGTCGGCGACCTCGATGCCGCGGTCAAGACGTACGAACGGTTGACCGGCGCCGAGGCGATCCGCTTCCAACGCGGTGGGGTGGCGGTCGCGGCGGTCGGGTGCTTCTTCCTGATGAGCGGCCCGGAAGCGGAACTGTCGGTGCTGCGCAAGATCGCCGCGACCATCGCCGTGCAGGACGTGGACGTGGCGGTGGCCGATCTCACCGCGGTCGGTGCGGACATCATCGCCGGGCCGCTGGCCACCCCCATCGGCCGCAACCTGATCGCCCGTCATCCGGACGGTTCGGTCTTCGAGTACGTCGACCGCAACCAGGGCGCCTAGGCGGCGTCGCGCTCCGCACGGCGTCGCCCGTCGCGCCCTCGCCTCCCGTGCGTTCCGCTCGGTGGTGCCCCGGCGGATCTCGCCGCCGAGGCGATCGCGCCCGCACGTCCGTCACACCTCCAGGACGATCTTGCCGCGGGTGCGGCCAGCCATGCTGAGTCGGAACGCCTCGGCGGCTTCCGGCAGGGGAAGCACCGCGTCGACCGGCACGGTCAGCTTTCCCGCGTCGGCGAGGATGGCCAGTGCGGTCAGGTCGGCGCTGTCCGGTCTGGCCCACACCATGTGCCCGCCCTTCGCCCGGACCTCGCCGTCGGCGATCGACACGACGCGGCTCGGCTCCTTGAGCAGAGCCCGGGAGACGTCGACGGCCCCGCCGCCGACGAAGTCCAGTGCCACGTCGACGCCTTGGGGCGCCAGATCGCGGACCCGGTCCGCGAGGCCCTCGCCGTAGGTGACGGGTTCGGCGCCCAGGGAGCGGAGGAAGTCGTGGTTGCGCTCGCTGGCGGTGCCGATCACGCGAGCCCCCTCGGCGACGGCGATCTGCACGGCGAGTGAGCCGACCCCACCGGCGGCGGCGTGCACCAGCACGAGGTCGCCCGCTCTGGTCCGGGCCCGCTTGAGCGACTGATAGGCCGTCAGCCCCGCCAGGGGCAGACCGGCGGCCTGGTGCCAGTTGAGCGAGTCGGGCTTGCGGGCCAGGGTGCGCACCGGCGCGGCGACGAGTTCGGCGTACGCGCCGTGTTGCACCTCGTCCTTGCGGACGTAGCCGATGACTTCGTCGCCGACCGCGTACTCGGAGGCGTCGGCGCCCACGGCCTCGACCACCCCGGCGACGTCCCAGCCGGGGATGAGGGGGAAGTGGACGTGCATCATGCCGTCGAGGTGGCCGGCGACGATCTTCCAGTCGACCGGATTGACGCCGGCGGCCTTCACCCGGATCAGCACCGAGTCGGGTCCGACCTTGGGTTCGGGTTGCTCGGAGAGGGTGAGGACCTCGGGTCCGCCGTAACCGTTCGTGGTGATTGCCTTCATGACCGTCACAACGCGTGACTATCGGCGGGGATTCCGGAGTCCGGCACCCTTTTCCAAATGGCATATGCCAGCGCGGAAACGGGGCGGGCTCCCGGCGGGACGGCCCGCCGGGAGCCCCACGCCGCTCCGCTACGCCGGATCCGTCGGGCGCATCCGGAACTCGTACCGTTCGGGCAGTGGATGCTCCGCCCGGGCCCGTTCCGCGGCCTCCGCGGTCACCGGACCGTCCGCCACGACCAGTCGTTCGGCGATGGCGTACCAGGTGTCGCTCAGCACCTCCGCGCCCTCCTGCAGGTCGGCGATCTCGAAGCCCTCGTCGAAGACCTCCCGTGCCGCCCGCGGCTGCCCCTGGGCGAGCAGGACCTGTGCCGTCAGCAGTCGGAAGCGGCCGCCGGCACGCTCTGCCGGGCGCAGTGCGGCCAGCATCGCCGCGGCCCCGTCGGCCCGTTCCGCCGCGAGCAGCGCGGGGATCGCCGTGCGCGCGAGGGCCGGCAAGGTCTCCCGCCAGATCCGGGCGGTCGCCGGATCGTCGGACGCGGCCGACCTGGTGGCGCAGGCGAACGCCTCGGTGAAGCGGTCGGCGGCGTGCGCGGCTTCGCCCGCCGCGGACTCGGCGACGGCCAGGCAGTACAGCGGAAGGCAGCCGGCGCCATGGGCCAGGGCGCGTTCCCAGCTGCGGACGGCCTGCGCGCGGTCGCCGGCGTGCCACTGGGCGAGTCCGAGGTGGTACTCGGCGGCCGCACCAGGACGGGCGGATTCCAGGAGGTCGCGCCAGGCCGGGGAGACCAGCGCGGGGCCGGGGAGCGGGGCGGCGGGCAGTTCCCCGGTCCTGAGCAGGGTCAGCCAGGGCTGCTGCGCGGCGCTCAGCGTGGCCGGGTCGAAGGGCGTGCCGGGGAGGTCCAGGCCCGCCCGGGCCGTTTCGAGGGCGCCCCAGCCGGAGCCGGTGGCGAGGTGTTCCTTGGGTTCCTGGTCGGCGTGGGGGAGCCAGGCGGCGTACGCGGCGTCGACGTCGGCCCGCGGCAGGACTTCGGACAGTCGGGCCTCGACGGCGTCGCGCGCCGCCGCCCAGTCGGTGCCGTGCACCGCCGACGGGTCGGCGCTCAGCGGTCCGTACGCCTCCAGCCAGGTGAATTGGCCGCCGGCTTCGAGGGGGACGTGCTCCAGTTGGGTGCGGGCGAGGCCGGCCTGGATCTCCGCGTAGCCGGCGGTGCCGGGCTCGGTGAGCCAGCGCTGCCAGCGGCGGCCGGCCCGGCCGGATCCCCACAGGAAGAGCTTGCGGCCGGACAGGGTGCCGGTGGAGGTCTGCACCAGGCCGTGGCCGTCGCGGTCGAGGGAGGCGATCCAGGGGCGCGCGCCCTGGGGCAGGTCGTAGAAGTAGTCGGCGGGGAACTCGCTGCGCAGCGGGTAGGTGCGGTCGGCCCCGTCGGACTCCGGCACCGGGACGTGGCGCAGGGTGCGTTGGTATCCGAAGTGCCAGGCGGCTTCGGCGGGGGCCAGTACGCGGGTGTGCGCGTCTTCGGGTACGGCGGTGTTGGACCACCAGTACGCCGGGGCGGTGTGGTGGTGGGGATTGCGGATGCGCACGCCGACGTAGAGGAACTCGGCGTCGTCGGGCAGCCACAGGTCGACCTGGAAGGGCAGGTCGCGCAGGCGTTCCCACTCCCACAGGCGCAGCATCGTCCCGCCGTCGGGTGCGGGTACCCGGGCGGCGTGCAGGGGGGCGCAGGAGAGGGTGGTGTGGCCGGTGGCGCCGACGTTCCATTCGATGCCGCCGGAGAACCATGCCCCGTTGAGGGCGAAGGCAGCGGGCTGCACCACCGGGTTGCGGTAGAGGAGTTCGCGGTCGGTGGGCTTGTGGTGGAGGGAGTGCACCCGGCCGCCGAGTCCGGGCAGGACGGTGACACGCAACCGGTCGTTCTCGATCACCAGTGCGTCGATGTCGGTCAGGTGGCGCTCCCGGCCGTAACCGTCCCGCATTTGGGTGGGCAGGATCGAGCGCAGCGGTGCGTAGCCGGTCTGCCGTGCCATGTCGGCGGGCAGCGCGGCGTCCTGGGGGATCTCGACGCGGTGCGCGTCGCCGACCCCGTGCAGTGCGGGCAGCGGGTTGTCCGGGCCGAGGGCGGCCATGGGGAGGGTGAGGGTGGTGCGGTGCACGCTGGTGGCCACGGCTGCCTCGCAAGGTCGGACCGGACCACCTCGGCTGTGGCGGCCCCTTGTTGACCATGGAACAACGTGACGGCCCGTCTGAACAGGGCTGCCGTTGGCCAGCTGGGGTCAGGGTTGCGCAAAAACGTCCGTCAGGAGGTCGGCCAGCAGGACCGCCCCGGAGCCGTCGGGGTCGCGGTCCGGGTCGTAGATCGCCACGGTCACGCCCACGCAGCGCGGGGAGGCGGCCAACGGGGCGAGCAGCGAACGGAGTTCCTCGGTGAACAGGCCACCGGGGTCGGGGCTGTCCACCGCGGGCATGACGGTGGGGTCCAGCACGTCCGCGTCCAGGTGGATCCAGAAGCCGTCCAGTGGGGAGTTCTGCAGGTGTCGCAGTGCCTCCCGGGCGACCGCTTCCGGCCCGTGCCGCCGGATCCCGCCGACGTTGGTGCAACTGATGCCGAGTCCGGCCAGCTCGGGTTGGTCCACGTCCGCGTCGCGGACCCCGAGGAGGCACACGTCCTCGTCGCGGACGTACGGGCGCAGTCCCTCGATGTCCGTCAGCTCGGCCTGGCCGCGCCCGGTGATCTGTGCGACGCCCTCGCCGGCGGCGGCGCCCACCGGGCCGGCCACCGCGGTGTTGTCGGGGTGCCGGAAGTCACCGTGCCCGTCCAGATAGGCGACGCCGTACCGGCCCAGTCGCCGCAGGGCGAGCACCGCGCCGAGCAGGATGCTGCAGTCGCCGCCGAGGACGACGGGGAAGTCGCCGCTGCGCACGTGGCCCTGCACCCGGCGGGCGAGTCGCGCGCTGTACGAGGCGATCGCCGGGGCGTGGAAGTCCCCGTCCCCCTCGCGCCAGTCCCCCAGGCCGTATCGGGGCGGCACCACCACGCCGCCCTCCAGGGCGCCGAGCCGTCGCAGCAGTCCCTGTTCCCGCAGCGCCCCGGCGAGCTTGTAGCAGCCGGGCACCACACCGGGGGCGGGCGGTCGCAGTCCCAGGTTGGACGGAGCATCGATCAACACGTTCCGGCGCATGCGGCGATCGTAACGGGCGGCGTACAAACGGCCGGTCGTTGCAGGGGGTTGCACGGTAATTGCCGGGCGGCGCGGGGGCGGTGCGGCATAGCCTCTACTGCTGCACACGGGGAACGTCGAGCAGAACGGAAGCGGTGGAGATGGCCACGCAGCACACCTACCGAGTGATCGTCCGCGGCAAGTGGGACCAGCTCACGGAGGAGGCCCGGGCGACGCTGCTCGCCGAGGTCGAGGACCACGGGCTCGCGCAGATGCAGTTCACCGCCGAGGGCTCGCTGACCTACGACGCCGCGCTGCACGCCTTCAGTTACCGCTTCGTCATCGTCTCGGACGCCGAGTACGGCGAGGAGATGGCCGCCGCGCTCGGGGAGGAGAAGGCGGAGGCCGCGCTGCGGGCGGCGGGGCTGGGCCATCGGGAGCTGCGGTCCACCGCGACCGACATGGACACGATGAAGATCAACCGGAAGGGCCGCTAGGGACACTAGGGGCGCTCCCGTTGGAGGGCGTCGCGTGGGGGTGCGTCACTTCCCCGGTTCGTCGGGGCGCGGCTCGTTGAAGCGGAGCCGGTTGCCGAAGGGGTCGATCAGGGTGAGGCCGGTGCCGAACTCGTCCTCCTCCAGGCCGGGCCGCAGGTAGGGGTAGTCCTTGGCGGTCAGTTCGGCGTGCAGGGCCCGCACGCCGGTCAGCTCGACGTAGACGGTGGAGCCGGGCGTGGCGTCGCCGTGGTGCTCGGAGAGGTGCAGCACCAGGCCGCTGCGGGAGACCTGGGTGTAGAGCGGCATGTCGGGTGCGAAGCGGTGTTCCCAGTCGATGGTGCAGCCGAGGTAGTCGACGTAGAAGTCGTGCGCCTTGGCCACGTCGAAGATCCGGAAGATCGGTACGGCGCGTCGGACGACGACGTCCCCCGCGCCCTTGGAATCGTTCACTCCGCCTCGCCGCCTCTCCGGACGTCCCGGTCCGCCCGGTCGCCCTCCTGGACCGCCCGGTCGGCCGGGTCCTTCCGGTCCGTCTGGTCGTCTGCGTCCTCAGGGACCATCTCACGGGTGACGGCCCAGCGCTCGTGGTCGCGCCAGGCGCCGTCGACGAAGAGGAAGTCCGGGGAGAACCCCTCCAGGCGGAAGCCCGCGCGCTCGACCAGGGAGATCGACTGTCTGTTGGTCGGCTGGATGTTGGCCTCCAGGCGGTGCAGCCCCAGGTGGTCGAAGGCGTACCGGAGCACCAGTCGCAGGCCCTCGCTCATCAGGCCGCGGCCGGCGGCGGGCGCGAAGGCACCGTAGCCGATGGCGCCGCTGCGGAAGGCGCCGTGCACGATGTTGTTGATCGTGAGGTAGCCCGCGATCCGGCCGCTGTCGTGCTCGCAGATCAAGAAGCCCTCCCGGAGCGGTTCCTGGAGCCGCGCCAGGTACCCGTCGAACGCGGCGTCGTCGTCCGGCGGGAAGAGCCAGGGCCGGTGCAGGTCGGCGCTCTGCCGGCTGAGCGCGGTGAACTCCGCCCGGTCCGCGGCGGTGAAGTGCCGGATGCCCACCCGGGGGCCACGTGCGAGATAGCGGTCGGTGCTCGTCATCCGCAGATCGTACGAGGGGCGGCGAGACCGGACCAACCGCGTTCTTCCGCCTGGTGACCGGCCGTCCCGTGGCCTACGGGCGGACCGCTACCCGCTCGTGGGCCACGGCGTCGGTACGGCTGGTCGGGGCCGGTGTACGGGGGCGGGTGCGGGTACGGGTGCGGTCAGGGTCCTATGGGCGTGCGGAGGGGTGCCAGGCGGGCGCATCGGTACCCCAACGGCCGGGCGGTGTGCTCCAGTTGGTCGGGCCTCCGGCGAAGGACACCGGAGGCAGTGCGTGCCGCAGCCGCCCTACGGGACTGTGGGTTTCTTGGAGGTGGCGGGCGGGGTCGTGGCCGGGAGCGGCCGTCGGGTCCGTGGTGCCCTCGGGGCCGGCCGGCTCGGGCTCGTCCGTGAGGTCCTCGATGAGCCAGCGCGCCGTACGGGCGAGAGCCAGCGTCGCGAGGCGTGAGCCGCCCGTCCGGGACTGCTCGGTCAGTGCCCGCAGGACCGCCGCGGCCAGCAGGTAGCCGGTGCCGTGGTCCAGTGCCTGCGCGGGCAGTGCGCCCGGGGTGCCGTCCGCGCTCGCTTCGACCGCGGCGATGCCGGTCGCGACCTGCACGAGGCTGTCGAATCCGCGGCGGTCGCCCCAGGGGCCGTCGTCGCCCCAGGCGGAGAGGCGGGCCACGACCAGGCCGGGGCGGCGCTCGGCGAGGGCTTCGGGGGCGAGCCCGAGGCGGTCCAGGGCGCCGGGGCGGTAGCCGGTCACCACGACGTCGGCCTCCGCCAACAGCGCCTCGAAGGACGTGCGGCCGCTGCGCGAGCCCAGGTCGAGGGTGGTGGAGCGCTTGCCGAAGCCGGTGTCGCAGTGGGCGTCCTGGCTCTCCGGCAGCTGCGGGGCGTCGATGCGGAGGACGTCGGCCCCGAGGAGGGCGAGGGTGCGGGTGGCCACCGGGCCGGCGATCACCCGGGTCAGGTCCAGCACCCGCAGCCCGGCGGCGGGCAGCAGGCGGTCACCGGCGCGGGCCGGCAGGCGGCGCGGTGGGGCGTCGGCACCGAGGGCCTCCCGGGTCACCAGGGGATGGCGGGCGACGGCGGCGCCCTGTTCGTGGGCGGACCACTCCTCGGGGGTGCGGGCGGCGACGGCCAGGCCGCCCGCCGCGTGGACGGCCTCTTGGAGGTCTTCGCAGCGGCGTGCGGCGATGGCGGCCTCCGCGTCCGCGGGCGTCGCGGTGGCGGACAGGCCCAGGGCGTCGAGCAAACGGGTGCGGTGGTGGGGGTAGTTGGCGTGGGTGCGCAGCCAGCCGTCGGTGGTGCGCCAGAAGCGGGAGAGCGGTGCGAAGGAGGTCGGGGCGCGGCCGTCGATCCGGAGGTGCCGTTCGCTGACGAAGGCGGTGGCCACGGCGCCGTCGTCGACCCGTACGGCGGGCAGCGGGACGTCGTCGCGCCGGGCGGCCAGTTCGGCCGCGGCGAGCGCGCAGACGGCCACCGTGGAGCGGGCCAGGGCCATGACCGGGAGGCGGGCCGCGAGCAGGCCGGGCGGGCCGTCGTAGGAGATCCGCGCCGTGAGCCCGGGGGCACCGCCGAGCGCCGCCCATGCCTGGTCCGTGCCGGCGGTCCGCCGTCGCGTGTCGTCTCGTTGCACCATGAACCGAGTCTGGCACTGAGTGCCACCCTTGACCAGTAGGTGGGGGCGTCCGTGACGCGCCTACGGGTGGTGCGTCCACCAGCGCTCCCCCGGGGTGGGCGCGGACAGTGCCACCTCGCGGTGGGTCCTGCGCAGCACGCCGCGGGCGACGTAGGGGTGGAGCCGGCGTAGCGCGGCCCAGTGGAGCCGTCCGCCGCGGTGGTGGATGCGGACCACCGTGCCGAGGGTGACGTGGTCGTCGGTGACCAGCAGGGACGCGCGGAAGTCGAGGTGTCCGGCGTCCTTGCCGAGCAGCGTCTCGCCACCCCGCCGGGCGAGGACGGGGAACGGGGCCCGGCGCAACGCCCGCTGCCACGCGCCCGGTTCGCGCGGCATGCCGGGTCGCAGCGGCAACTGCCAGGCGTCGCGGAAGTCCACACACGAGAAGGCACTGCGTGCCAGGGTCGCGCCCGCAGGGAGGGGTACGGCCGTCGGGCGGTCCCATCGGAGGCGGTTGAGCAGTCGCGCGCGGGGTGGGCGGTGCACGGGGGTGCGGAGGCGTTCGGTGGCGGCGCGTTCGAGGTTGTCGAGGAGTTCCTCGCTGACGGTGGCGTGCACGCAGCCGATCGCCAGGTGCCAGGCGATCCGGCGGGCGAGGGGGAGCCGGGACTCCAGGACGTGCTCGACCCGGCAGCGGTCCGGCCCCAGGGGGCGCACGGTGAGTTCGCGGTGGCCCGGGCTCGCTCCGGAGCGGCCCGGGGCGAAGGCGAAGCGGATGCGGCGGCCCGGTTCGTGGGCGACGACGCGGTAGCGGACGGTTCCGTGCCCGCCGTCGGCTCCGACGCCCAGGGGCCGGTCGAGGCGCAGCGGCGGCCAGGCGGGTGCCGGGAAGGGCGGGTCGGGCGCGCCGCCCACGTGGCCGAGGAGGGCCCCCGCGGTCGCTGCGGGGGCGTGGACGGTGCGGGCGTGGGCGTCGCGGATCGTGCGCACCGGGGCACCTCCATACGGTGGCGTATGTTTTTACCGTACGGTAGCGTATGGTCATGGTGCGAGAGCGGACGAAGGGGACCGGCGGCGGCGCCGCACGGCAGCGACTGACCGTGCAGGACTGGGCGGACGCGGCACTGGCGGCCATGGGCGAAGGGGGCCTCTCCGCGGTCGCCGTCGAGCCGCTGGCGGCCCGGCTGGGCACCACGAAGGGCAGCTTCTACTGGCACTTCGCCAACCGCGACGCCTTGATCGAGGCCGCCCTGGACCGCTGGGCACAAGCCCGCACCGAAGCGGCGATCGCCGAGCTGGCCGACGAGCCCGACCCGGGCGCACGGCTCCGCCGCCTGTTCCTGCGGGCCACTCGCCGGGCCGCCGAGGATCCGCTGGAGGTCTCCTTGCTGGCCTCAGCGGGCGATCCACGGGTGTCGGCCGTGCTCGCCCGGGTGACCGACCGCCGGATCGGCCACATCGCCGACCTCTTCGTCGAGTTGGGCTTCCCCGAGGACGAGGCGCACCGCCGCGGCCTGCTCGCGTACACCGCCTACCTGGGGCACACCCAGCTGAGCCACTCGGTCCCCCGCTCCCTACCGGACGGCCTCGCCCGCGAGCGCCACCTGGACGCGGTGCTGGAGACCCTGCTGCATCCGGCGGGAACCTCCGGGGCCGATCCGGACGTTCGACCATCGGACCCGCCGCACCGGGCGGCGGACGCCACCGCCGAGAGGGGGTGAAGGCACCGACCAAACGCACCCCACGGGACCGCCATCCCCTGTGCCGGACGGCCGGCGTGCAGGGGTGACCGGTACCCGTCCCCACGGAGAGCAGCGCGGCGCGCACGACTCGTCCCGCGGCAGGCACGCCAGCCGGCAGCAGGCGGTGCCCCCGGGCGAGCAACTCACTCCCCACCCGCACGGGAGGAACCGTGACCGGAACCATCCCCTTCCCTCAAGACCGCAGTTGTCCCTACCACCCGCCGACGAACTACCGGCCGCTGCGCGAATCCGGTCCGCTCTCGCACGTCAGCTTCTACAACGGCCGCAAGGTCTGGGCGGTGACCGGGCACGCCGAGGCGCGGACGCTGCTGGTCGACCCCCGCCTGTCGTCCGACCGGCAGAATCCGGCCTTCCCCATCCCGGTCGAGCGGTTCGAGGCCGTCCGGCGGGTGCGCACCCCCTTGATCGGCGTGGACGATCCCGAGCACAACACTCAGCGCCGCATGCTGATCCCCAGCTTCAGCGTCAAACGGACCGCCGCGCTCCGACCGCAGATCCAACAGATCGTGGACGGCCTCCTGGACCGGATGCTGGAGCAGGGCCCACCCGCCGAGTTGGTCTCCGCGTTCGCGCTCCCCGTCCCGTCGATGGTGATCTGCTCGCTGCTCGGCGTCCCGTACGCGGACCACGAGTTCTTCGAGGACCGGTCGCGCCGCATCCTCCGCGGAGGCACGGCCGAGGAGAGCGAGCAGGCCCGACGCGAACTGGAGGGATACCTCGCGGATCTGATGGCCCGCAAGGAGACGGATCCGGGCGACGGACTGCTCGACGAGCTGATCGCCGAGCGGCTCCGGGCCGGCACGCTCCAACACCAGGAACTGGTCCGGCTGGCCATGGTCCTGCTGGTCGCCGGGCACGAGACCACCGCCAACATGATCTCCCTCGGCACCTTCGCCCTCCTCGAACACCCCGACCAGTTGGCCCAGTTGAGGTCCGACGAGAGTCTGATGCCGGGCGCGGTCGAGGAGTTGCTGCGGTTCTTGTCCATAGCCGACGGCATGCTGCGGGTCGCGACCGCCGACATCGAGATCGCCGGGCACACCATCCGCACCGGCGACGGCGTGGTGTTCTCCACCTCCCTGATCAACCGCGACGCGACGGCGTACCCGTCACCGGACGAACTCCATGTCGACCGTTCGGCCCGCCACCACGTCGCGTTCGGCTTCGGCATCCACCAGTGCCTGGGCCAGAATCTGGCCCGCGCCGAGTTGGAGATCGCGCTACGCTCGCTGTTCCGGCGAGTGCCCGACCTGCGACTCGCCGTGCCGGCTGCCGAAATTCCCTTCAAGCCGGGGGAAACTCTCCAAGGAATGATCGAACTGCCGCTGATCTGGTAGCGCCGTTCGGCCCACCGCACGCGGCACGCCAAGGAAAGGGCTCCGAAGATGCGGATCACCATCGACACCGGCGTCTGTATCGGTTCCGGTCAGTGCGCACTGACCGCCCCGTCGGTGTTCACCCAGGACGACGACGGGTTCAGCGCCCTGCTGCCGGGCCGGGAGGACGGCGGGGGCGACCCCCTGGTGCGCGAAGCCGCCCGCGCCTGCCCCGTACAGGCCATCGAGGTCACGGAGGACTGACGCCGACGGACCGCCCCGCACCGGCACCCGCCCCGAGCGGTCGCCGGTGCGGACGCCCGGCGCCCGGCCGACCACCGGCGTCGGGTGTCGCGGCGCCCACCTCACGTGGCCCTGCCGCCCCCGTCGCGGCAGCCGTCCGCCCGCTACGGCACGGCCCCCTGGGTGACGGGCAGTTCGAGGACACCGGCGTCCCCGGGCGCGCTGGTGACCGTCACCCGCTTCACGCCGCGATTGCCCACATAGGCCGAGTCGCTCGCGGCGATCACCAGCCGCAACCGGTGTCCCGGCTGATAGCGGTGCACGATGCCCGGGAGCTCCACGGTGAACTTCCGGGTCACGTCGGGCACCCGGGCCGGGGCCACCAACCGGTGCACCAGCGTCTTGTGGCCGTCCGGCGCGACGTCGTAGAGCTTCGCGAAGAGCACCAGCTTGTCCGCCGCGTCGCGGGAGTTCTGCACCTGCTCGGCCTGCGGCGAGACGACCTTCAGCGTCAGCTTCGGGGCACCCACGACGTCCAACGGCCCGCCGGTCACCGGCTCCGAGGTCCAGTCCAGGTAGGTGCCCTTGATGTCGTAGGGCTCCGGGTCGGGGAGTCCGAGCATGCCGGACAGGGAGTTCTCCGAGTGACTGGTGGGGACCCGCAGGTTGCGGTAGTCGCGGCTTCCGCGGGCCACCTTGGCACGGTCGTCGACGAGCTTGCCGTCCCCGGACAGGTACAGCCGACGGTCGTCACCCGCCGGGAAGTCGGACGAGGAGGCGTAGGTGGGACCGCTGCTCACCCAGTCCCGGTAGTACGCGAAGGCCGGTCCGGTGCTCGTGGCCGTCCGGTGCCGGAGGTAGCGGTCGAACCAGGCGAGGATCCGCCGACCCACGTAGCTGGTGTCCAGATTCCCCTTGCCCAGGTCGAGTTCGCCCGGCGCCGGGTCCTTCATCCCGCCGCTGTGGCCCCAGGACTGCCAGATCATCTTGACGGGCGTGCCCTGGGCGGCGAGCGTCCGGTACGTGGCGGCGGCCTCGTTGAGGTTGAAGAGGGTGTCGGCCTGGCCCTGGACGAGCAGGGTGGGCGCCTTGACGGATTTCAGGTAGGAGACCGGGGAGACGCTGCGGGCGTAGGCGAGCATCGTCCGGGTCTCGTCGGCCGGGTAGGCGCGGGAGTCCAGCAGCCGCTTGGTGCGGCAGGCCGGCGCGACGAAGTGCAGGCACCAGGCGCCGCCGGCCCGCGACGAGTCCAGCCCCGGGTGGAGCAGCCCCTGCGCCTCCCCGATGAGGAAGAACCCGTTCGTCCACTGGTACTTGTACGCACCGGGGACCGGACCGCTGACGCCGTTCGCGCGAGCGGCGTTGTTCGGGTCGAGGGAGTAGGACAGGTCGTTCCAGGTGATCAGCGGGACCAGTGCGTCGACGCGGTGGTCGACCGCGGCGGTGGCCATCTGGATCGCCCCGCCGTACGACCCGCCGATCATGCCGACCCGGGGATCGCCGGGGCGGTCCTTGGCGACGAAGTCGATGCGGGTGCCGTCGTCGGCGGTGCGCGTCCCGGCCAACAGGTCGATGAGCTGGCTCGCGGCCTTGCCGTCGATCTGGGGGTCGTCGAGGGAGATCGGGCAGCCGGTCTTGCCGAATCCGAGGCCGGAGTAGGCGAGCGCGACGTAGCCGCGGTCGGCGAACGCCCGGGCGGTGGCGTTGGTCGAGCCGTCCGCCTTGCTGCCGCCGAAGCCGTTGGTGGTCAGCACGGCCGGCGCCGGGTGTGCGGCGTTGACGCCCGTCGGGCGGTAGAGGTCCGCGTCCACCGCGCACAGGCGGTCGCCCGCCCGCATGGTGACCTTCAATGCGGTGACCGTGTACCGCTCGGCGGCGTCCCCCGCAGCGGCGGCGGGGGCGCTCAGGACGAGGGGAGCGGTGAGGGCGGTGCCGGTCAGCAGGGCGAGGGACATGCGGAGCACGGGGCGGGACACGGCTCGGGACACGCTGGGCACGCAGACCTCCAGAAGGACACGTCGTACCAACCAGTCGGTAACGGCGCGCTCATGTTGTGACACGAGTAACGGACATGTCAACGCTCGTGACGTGCGTCGGTGATAGGACGTCAGTTCATCGCATCTGGGCGGGAAATGGGGCGATGGCACGCCCTTTGCCGGGGTGCGGTGGGCGCGGATACGGTCACGAGACGCGCCGGTGCACAGCGCCGGCCAGGGGCCTCGTTTTGACGCAACGTCACGGCGAGCCCGGGGGGTGCGGGCGCACCACGGACGACCTTCCGGGAGCCTCAGCCCACCCCCCTGGCACCGGCCACGCGCCACACCGCACCTCGACGAGGCGGGCTCCGCCTCCGCCGACCTCACACGCCGGCGGCCCATGGCCGTCCCCGGCCGTCGGCTCCTCCGTGGCGGACGGTCCGGCGACCGAGCCGGCCGGTGCGTCGACGGCCGGCTCGGACCACCGCACCCCCGCAGGAGGTCGGTCAGCGACTCCCCGGCACGCCCCGCAGGAAGTGGTCCAGGACCCGGACGCCGAAGTGCAGGCCCTCCACGGGCACCCGCTCGTCCACGCCGTGGAAGAGCGCCTGGTAGTCGAACCCCTCCGGCAGCCTCAGCGGCGAGAAGCCGTATCCGACGATGCCGAGCCGGGAGAACTGCTTGGCGTCCGTGCCCCCGGACATGCAGTACGGCACGACGTGCCCGTCCGGGTCGAACCGCTCGATCGCGGCCCGCATCGCGGCGAACGACGAGGAGTCGACCGGGGCTTGGAGCGCCACCTCGCCGTGGTGGTAGTCCCAGCTGACGTCGGGTCCGGTGAGCGCGTCCATGGTCGTGCGGAACTCCGCCTCCCCTCCGGGGACGACCCGGCCGTCCACGTAGGCCGTGGCGGACCCCGGGATCACGTTGACCTTGTAGCCGGCGGTGAGCATCGTCGGGTTGGCGCTGTTGCGGACCGTCGGCTCGACCAGCTTGGCGGCCGGGCCGAGCTTCGCCATGAGGGCGTCGACGTCGAAGTCGGGGCGCTCGGGGTCGACGTCGAGGTCGTACAGCGCGGCGAGCTCGCGCAGCGCCGCCCGGACGGTGGGGGTGAGCCGCACCGGCCACTCGTGCGCACCGATCCGGGACACCGCGTCGGCCAGCCGGCTGACCGCGTTGTCGCGGTTGACCTTCGAGCCGTGGCCGGCCCGGCCCCGGGCCGTCAGCTTCAGCCAGGCGGTGCCCCGCTCCCCCGCGGCGATCGGGTAGATCCGCATTCCGCCGCCGGCGTGGAACGTGAAGGCGCCCGATTCGCTGATGCCTTCGGTGCAGCCTTCGAAGAGGTCGGCGTGGTGGTCGGCGAGGAATCCCGAGCCGTCCTCGGCGCTGGCCTCCTCGTCGGCGGTGAAGGCCAGGACGACGTCCCGCCGGGGCCGCACACCGCTGCGGGCCCATTGCCGGACGGTGGCGAGCATCATCGCGTCCATGTTCTTCATGTCGATGGCGCCGCGGCCCCAGACCACACCGTCGCGGACCTCCCCGGAGAAGGGGTGGACCTGCCAGTCGGCGGGCTCGGCCGGGACCACGTCGAGGTGCCCGTGCACCAGGAGCGCGTCCGCGGACGGGTCGCTGCCCCGGATGCGGGCGACGACGTTGGTGCGTCCCGGGGTGCGCTCCAGCAGGACCGGCTCGATGCCCACCTCGGCAAGCCGCTCGGCGACGTACTCCGCCGCCGGGCGCTCCCGGCAGGTGCCGTCCCCGGTATTGCTGGTGTCGATGCGGATCAGGTCCGAGGTGAACCGCACCACCTCGTCCAGCGCCTGCTGATCGACCGTCTCGGCGTCCCGGTCGGACGCGTCCTGTGCCCGTTGGATCTCAGCCATATTGTTCCTCCACGGCGGACGAGACGACCGTGGTGACCGCCTTGAAACACCGGATGGCTTCGTACATTTCCTGACTGGTATACGTCACCCGGCGCTCGCCGCAGCGCTCCACGCCGGGCACGCATGTCGCGGCCCCCACCAGATGCTCGGCGTCGAACTCCAACTCGAACCGGAACGGGCCGCCACGGACCGGGTCATGACGCACCGCGAGCGCCGCGCCCTTGCAGGCCGCGGCCCTGATGTCGGCCGCCGTGCGGGCCGGCGGACGACACACCGCCGCGTAGCGCGAGACGTAGTCCTTGACCGCCACGCCGGGCGCCTGCGGGGCGTACCCCTGCGCGTCGACGCACGTCCGGTCGTCGCCCGTCACCAGCACCACGGGCACCCCGTACTCGGCCACGACGAGGGAGTTGAGATGCCCCTCGCTGGCGCGTGTCCCGTTGACCCAGACGCCGGTGAGGGTGTTGGCCAGATAGGTGTGCGCCAGCACGCCTTCCGTCCCGGCACCGGTGTGGTAGCCGACGAAGGCGATGCCGTCGACGTCTGCGCGCTGCACGCCCTCGACCATGCTCAGGGCCTTGTGGCGGCCCGTCAGCATCTCGGCGCGCTCGTCGAGCTGCTCCAGCAGCAGGTTGCGCATCGTCCAGTGGGCCTCGTTGACGAGCACCTCGTCCGCCCCGCCGTCGAAGAAGCCGGCGATGGCGGCGTTCACGTCGGAGGTGAACATGTGGCGGCAGCGCTCCCACTGCGGCGTACCCGGCAGCACGTCCGCGGGCCACGTCACGCCCGTGGCTCCCTCCATGTCCGCGGAGATCAGGATCTTCACGTCTATCAGTCCCATCGCAGGTGAGAGGGCATGTGCCCGATCCTTGACTGATCACGTTACGCGGGGCACAACCTGCCGACCAGGGCTGTGGATAACTCCGGAGGTCCAGACCACTGAAGATCATCCGGGCCGCGGGGCGGGGGCGGCTGGTTGTGCGCGTTCGCGTGGGTGCGGCCACGGCCGGCCTACCGGCCGTCCATACCCGCCCACCCCCCGAAGGGGGGTGGGCGGAGGGGAAAAACCAACGCGCAGGCACACGCCAACAAACCGGCCAGCGCCGCCACCGCCACCGC
>LIQL01000299.1 GCA_001418405.1 Streptomyces diastatochromogenes
CCCGTACGCCGACCAGCCACCCGACCGGCCGGCCATCTGGCGACCCGCCGTGACCAGTCACCCGCGGAGCGCGTTCTCCCGACATGAACAAAGCCACCATCACGGGCACTTCGCTCATTCTCGGCATGGCGCGCATCGCGCCCCAGTCGCCCCGCAGTCCCCTTGCACCCCCGTCACCCTTCCCACCCCTCACGCCGCCTGCACCCTTCACGCCGACCGGACGACTCGTCGTCGTCGCGGGTCTCGCGCTGACCGCCCTCTTCACGACCGGTCCGGCACACGCCGACGGCGGCACCATGCCGCACCTCAGCGGCAAGGGACTGGTCGCCGCCTACCACCAGCTCAACTACGACACCAAGGTGCAGCTCAAGGACGGCCGGGGCGCCAGTCGCCATGTCCTGTGGCCCGCCAGCTGGAAGGTCTGCGACCAGCACCCCAAGGCCGGCACCCCGTTCTCGCACCAGCCGATCACCCTCACCGTGGTCAAGACCCACGAGTCCTGCACCGGCGGCGACCGGTAGCACGGAGACACGCGGCGGACGCAAGGGGGGAACGGGGAACGGAGCGGCGAACAGGCGGTCCGGGCGGGTGGCGGGGACAGCAGTGAGCGGGCCGCACCGAGCGGCCCGCTCATGAGACGTGATCCGAGCCGGCGGGCCTGCCCTTGCGTCCAACCCATCAGCTGGGCGGGAGGGGGCCACTCACCGGCTCCGGACGACACAGTCCCCGGGAGTCCACATCGCCACCATCTACCTCAGTCGTCGCCGAGGCTCCGGTTCGCGGGGCTTCCGGGGGCCTAGCCAGAACCACGTCAAGGGTCTCTTATCAACAAACGTCTTTGTCGATGGTGCGGCTCTCCGGCTTTCTGGTTAACAACCAGTTTCCTCCGCTTTTGACCAGAGTCAAGAGGTATGTCTAGAGCCGGACGATAAAAGACCATCTAGGTAGATCAGCAGGTAGTGCTGTACATCAAGAGCGCATAAAGATTGCCGGAATGCGGCAATGTGCGGTGCCGTCCGCACGTGTCACGATCGTTCCCGTTCGAGCGGAACGAGTGAGCGGGGGAGGGCTGCGCATGGCCTGGTTTCTTGGTCTCGGCATCGGCGGGATCGCCGTCCTCGCACTCGCGTTGATCTTCGACGGATTGCTGGAGGGTCTGTTCGGCGGCGTGCTGGGCGGGCTCGACGGCCTGCTGTCACTGCCGGTCATCGCGGGCTTCCTGTCGATGTTCGGATTCGCCGGCGCGATCGTGTCGGGCGGCACCGGGCTCGGCGCCGCGGCGGCCGTCGGCATCGGACTGGCGGCGGGCACCGCGGCCGGGGCCGCCACCTGGAGGCTCAGCCGGGCACTGATGCGCGACCAGACCGACTCGGCACCGCGCCGGGAGGACCTGGTGGGCACCGCCGGCTCGGTGGTGACCGCGATCCCGGCCGACGGGTACGGCGAGGTGCTGCTCCGCCTCGCCGGGCACCCCGTGAAGCTGGCCGCCCGCAGCGTCGCGCCGGTGGCCCGGGGCGCCGAGATCTGGGTCGAGGCATCGCTGACGTCCACCTCGGTGGCGGTCCGCCCCGTCGAACGCTGAACGGGGGCGGGGCCCGACCCGGCCGCCGATGCGGGCCCGGCCCCGCCCCTCCCCCGGCCCCGGCGCACTCGCCGCCGGACCGGAAACGCACCAACCACCATCTTGATCTGCCTACCCCCAGGAAGGCAGGGGGGATTTGTCATGAGTTCAGTCATCGTCGCCGTCGTAGGCGCCGTCGTCCTCGTCGTGTTGCTCGCCCTGGCGGTGATCACGCGCTACAAGGTCGCCGGACCGAACGAGGCGTTCATCATCACCGGCCGTCGCGGCAAGAAGTCCACCGACCCGCAGACCGGCCGGATCAGCGTCGACAACAGCGGCCAGAAGGTCGTCGTCGGAGGCGGCGTCTTCGTCGTCCCGTTCGTCCAGCAGCGCTTCTCCCTGGACCTCTCCAGCCGGCACCTGCCGGTCGCGGTGCGCGGCGCGGTCACCCTGCGCGGCGTGAAGGCCAACCTCGACGGCGTCGCGATCGTCAAGGTCGGCGGCAGCGAGGACGCCATCCGGGCCGCGGCACAGCGGTTCCTCCAGCAGCAGGACGGCATCGTCGGCTTCACCCAGGAGGTGTTGTCGGGCGCGCTGCGGGCGATCGTCGGCCGGATGTCGGTCGAGGACATCATCCGGGACCGGGCCGCGTTCGCCAGCCAGGTCGCCGAGGAGGCCGAGGCCAGCCTGTCCGGCCAGGGCCTGATCCTCGACGCGTTCCAGATCCAGGACATCACGACCGAGGGCTCCTACCTGGAGGACCTCGGCCGGCCCGAGGCCGCACGGGCCCGCCAGGAGGCGGACATCGCGGAGGCGAACGCCCAGCGGGTTTCGGAGCAGGCGCGGCTGAAGGCCGCCGAGGAGATCGCGGTCGCGGAGCGGACGCTCTACCTCAAGCAGGCCGAGATCCGGGTCGAGACCGAGGCCGCGGCCGCCAAGGCGAACGCGGCCGGCCCGCTCGCGGAGGCCGCACGCCAGCAGGAGGTGCTCTCCGAACAGGAGAAGGTCGCCGAACGCCAGGCGGCGCTCACCGACCGGGAGTTGGACACCAAGGTCCGCAAGCCCGCCGACGCCGCCCGGTACCAGGCCGAGCAGGAAGCCGAGGCCCGCCGGATCGCCCAGGTCAAGGAGGCCGAAGCCACCGCGGAACGCGCCCGGCTCACCGGTGAGGGCGAGAAGCTGCACCGCGCCGCGCTCGCCGAGGCCGTCCGGCTGGAGGGCGAGTCGGAGGCGGCGGCACTCGCCGCGAAGGGCACCGCAGAGGCCGAGGCCATGCACAAGAAGGCCGACGCCTTCGCCCGCTACGGTGACGCCGCCGTCCTCCAGATGCTGGTCGAGGTGCTCCCCCAGGTCGTCGCCAAGGCGTCCGAACCGCTCGGTGCCGTCGACAAGCTGACGGTGATCTCGACCGACGGAGCGGGCCAACTCCCCCGCACGGTGGCGAACAACGTCGCCCAGGGCGTGGAACTCCTCGACTCGGTCGCAGGAGTCGACCTGGCGAGCATGCTGAGGCGCGTGACCGGGGGCAAGGGCGGCAGCGCCACACCCAACACCACCGCCGATGCGGCCCCCGCCTCCGCAACCGCCTCCCCCAACGGCAAGATCGAAGTCACCGACTAGCGCCATCGGGGCGGCAGTTGGCGCGCCGCACCGCAGAGGCGATGCGCGTGCACCTGCCGAGTGCTTCCGCACCTCTCACCGGGGCTGCCGGACCGGAACGTATCCGCGTCCGGCAGCCCCGCCGTGCTGCTCAGCGGCCCCCGGCGGACGGGGATTGTGCTCCTGGGAGCCCGAGTGTCACTGCGCCTTCCTGACCGGATTCCCCCTTCCTTCTCGTTGAACGATGAAGCAAAGTGACTCGCGTTGCCCCAGGCCACCGGGGTCACGGGCTTCCTTCATGGCATTCCTGACATGTGACGAGAAGTGAGGTAACACCTGTGAAGACGAACCATCGCCGTGCGAGCAGAGCCGTCGTCGCCGCCGCCGCGGCCACCCTGTGCCTGGCCGGGGCGAGCCAGGCACAGGCCGCCACGCTCGGCAGCGTCACCTTCTACACGGGCGCCGACCGGACCGGGACCGCCGTCCAGCTCGACCTCACGAAGGTCGGGGTGTGCCAGGAACTCACCGCCCCGGTCCGCTCCTTCTACGCCGCGTCGAACCAGTCCGTAGACGTCTTCTTCAACAAGGACTGCACGACGGGCGCCCCGGGCCAGGCGGGCGACCTGTACTTCCGGACGGGCACCCTCGGACAGGGCAACTTTCCCTACGCCGCGGTCAGTTACCGGATCCGTTCGACCGGCTGACAGCTCCCTGCCGGCCCCTGACCCCGGCGATGAGCACGTCGATGAACGCCTCACGCGCCGCCGCCGTCGAGGGGCGGCCCCGGGTGCCCGGCTCAACTCCGCCGGCGGGCGCCGGAGTCCCGCTCGGCCCCCTGTCGGGCGACCGGGTCGGCGGCACCGGACCGCACGTCACGCTCCTCGGCGTCGCGGGTGAGTGCGCTGCGGCGGAGCCGGTGCAGGGTCCAGCCGTCCACGTCCTCGACGTCCTCCGGAGAGGCGAGCGGGTTGGCCAGCAGCCGGGTGGCCCTCTCGAAGATCTCCTCGGCGCGGCGGTAGGAGAGGCGGGCCCGGCCCGTCTCGGGGCACACATCCGCCGACGGTGTGCGGGCCGGGGCCTTGCGGTCGGTGAGGAACAGCGGGCCGCGGCCCCGGCCGGCGATCAGCCGGGGCAGGAGCTGCGCGGTGCCGGACTGCCAGTGAATCCACTCCGTTGCCCCGTCCTTGGCGGTGATCCGCCCGCGCCTGTCCGCCGGTTGCAGGTCCTCGACGTTCAGGCGCAGCACCTCGTCGGCCCGCGCCGCCGATTCGTAGAGCATTCTCCAGAACGTCTTCTCCCGCAGGGAGACGTTCAGTTGCCGCAGGGCGGCGAGTTGGCTCTCGGTCAGGGCCTTGGTGCGGTCGGGCGGCGCCGGTCGCCGCTCGATGCCGATCGTCGGATCGCGCTCGACCCAGCCCTGCTGCTGCCACCAGCCGATTGCCTTGCGCGCGATCGACAGTTCCCGGTTGACGGTGTGCGCGTCCATCTCGTCCGCCCGGGCTGCCGCCAGTTCGGCGAGCACGTCGGGCAGCGTCGGGGCGTCGATCGCGGCGACGGGAAGGGCCGGCGGCTTCGCGCTCCGGCGGGCGGGTCCGGTCGGAGCCGGTTCGCCCGCGAGCATCCAAGCCCATGTCGTCAGCGAGATCCGGTAGACCCGCGCGGAGGACTGCGCGAGCCCCGCGCAGGTGAGGTACTGCTCGACGGCTGCGGCGTACGACACGGGCGAGGCTGTCGGGGGCACCTCCTGGACGCGTGGCCGCCGTGGCTCGCTCCCGCGCTCGGACCCGGTCACCGGTTCGACCGCCATAACCGCCCCACCTTTCCCGCACTGCCGCAGTTGATGCACTCGTCTTGCCCCGACTGCCGGAATCGTCTGCCGCAGGTGGCCGTCATCGCGGTGGAGTTCCTGCCGCAGCACTCCGGGAAATGCTGTGGCACATCGCTGACGGACCCTCAAACGCCGTACGTGCGTGCGCCGATCGACCTTGAAGCGGATTGGCTGCTCCGCCATGTGCCGTGGCGCCGACCCACACGACGAACGCGGTCGGGCCCCGAGCCTCACTCAGCGCTGGACGCCCGTCCGTCGCAGCCGTGCGAGAACAGGCGTCATCAGCGCGGGGGCCCAGGAGTTGCCTATCGGCATGCCGGGCCGGCCCTTTCACGGTGGTCAGTTGGCGATGCCGACCGGGTGGACCTGGATGCTCTCGTCGTACGAGCCGCCCAGCTTCAGGGCGTCCGCGGGCCACTTGAGGTCGACGCTGTGGGTCTCGTTCGGCGGCGTCACGATGATGTCGGTCGGGCTGGCCAGGCTGTCGCCGCTGAAGTCGACCTTGTACGAGATGCTGAAGGTGGCGGTGTCACCCGGCTTCAGGTCGGTGATGCGGGGCACCTCACCGCCGCGGTGCACCGGGGCGGAGGTGCCGTCGGCGTCCTTCAGGTCGACGCCCGCGAAGCCCGCCGCCGAGCAGGTACTGCCACCCTTGTTCGTCATCTGGACGGTGATCTCGCCCACCTTCTGGTCGGGCGAGCTGTCCGAGGCATCCATGATCAGGTCCGACGTGCGGCAGAACGGGACCTTCCCACCGCTCTTCGCCGCAGTGGCACCGGAGCCGGCACGGGCCGAGGTGCCGCCGGACCGGGCCGAAGTACCGTTGCCGGAACCCGCCTTGGCGCTGTCCGGCTGAGCCTCGGTACCCTGCGCCCCGGCCTGGGAATCCGCGCCACTGGAGTCGGCCGAACCCACACCGCTGGCCTCCGCGGCCACACCCGTACCCGACTGACCCCCCGCCTTGGAACCCGCCGCGTCCGAACCGGAGCAGGCCGTCAGGGAGAACGCGGCAGCCGCCGTCAGAGCAGCGGCGGCAACGCGCAGGGTGCGGCGACGAGCGGAGCGGGTAGCGGTGCTGGCAGTCATCTCGGGTCCCCCCAGGGAAGTCGAAGTCGTTCTCTCCTCGGTACGACAACCACTCTGGCCGGCACCACTACCGCGACACTGCCGCTCCACTAACACCCGGCTAAGGCCCGTTACGCGCCGGAGCCCCGCCGGAATTCCGGCGGGGCTCCACCGCATGCGCTCGTCTCGCTCCCCGGCCGTGCGCCGGGCCCCCGTCCACGGCACGGGGGACGAGTCACTTCCGGCGTTCTTGGGCCGCCCTGCCGCGAGGAGGGACATCCTCAGTCGAGACAGAACTCGTTGCCCTCGATGTCCTGCATCACGATGCACGAGTCGTGGCCGTCGTAAAGGAGTTGCACGCGCACCGCGCCGAGCGCGACCACTCGTGTGCACTCGGCTTCGAGCGCGGCGAGGCGTTCTTCACCCACGAGTCCGGTGCCGACCCGCACGTCGAGATGGACTCGGTTCTTGACGATCTTGGATTCGGGAACGCGCTGAAAGAACAGTCGCGGGCCCACGCCGGACGGATCGCCACAGGCGCACCAGGAACCCCGGTCCTCAGGAGGCCGGGAGCGGTCGAAGTCGTCCCACGTGGCGAACCCCTGCGGTGGCGGCGACACGACGTACCCCAGCACCTCGCACCAGAACCGAGCGAGGCGCTCAGGCTCCGCGCAGTCGAAGGTGACTTGGAACTGCTTGATCGATGGCATCGGCGCACCATAGCAGGGCGTTGTGGTGCTCATCTCCCGCTTTGTATCGGCTTGTTGTCGGGTGAACGGTCCCCGTTAGCCGCCGTTGCGTCGCGCGGTCGACGGGTCGGTCTCGGGCGGCAGGTCGCAGGCGTCGATCAGCTTCAGTACCTGTTGCACGGCGGCGTCGGGGCCGTCCGAGCGGTGCACGGCGGCGACCGCGGTCTCCAGGTAGGGGGAATCGCCGCGCAGGGGGCGGTAGGCCACGCCCGGGATGCCCAGTGTGCGTACCTGCTCGGGGGCGAGCGCCAGGCACAGGCCGGCGGCGACGTAGCTGAGCAGTCCCGGCAGGTCGTCCGCCTGGCCGCGCGGTCGGGGTGTGAAGCCGGCCTGTGCGCAGGCGAGCGCGACCTGCTCGGCCAACCCGGGCAGGGCGCCCGGCTTGGGCATCGCGAACTGCTCTCCGGCGAGTTCCCGCAGGTCGAGGCGTGCCGCGGTGGCGAGCGGATGGTGTTCGGGAAGGACCGCCACCAGCCGTTCCACGCCGATTCGACGGACCGTCAGCCGTTCCGTGCCGGTGACGGGGAGCCGGACGAGCGCGAGGTCGAGCGTTCCGGCCTGGAGCATGTCGAGCAGTTCCGCCGAGGGGTGTTGTCCCAGGTGCAGCCGCAGTCCGGGCAACTGCGCGTGGGTACGGCGCAGCAGGCGCGGCAGGAAGTCGTAGCCGAGGCTGCTGATGAACCCGAGCCGGAGTTCGCCCTCGTGTCCGCTGGCGATCCGCCGCGCCCGGTCCACGGCGGCGGCCTGCGCTTCGAGCAGCCGCCGGGCGTCCTCGGCGAACGCGCGGCCGGCCGGGGTGAGTCGGGCCCCCCGCGGAAGGCGGTCGAACAGGGCGACGCCGAGGCCGCGCTCCAGTCGTTGGATCGCCTGGCTGAGCGGTGGCTGCCGCATGGCGAGTCGCTCGGCGGCACGACCGAAGTGCTGTTCCTCGGCCAACACGACGACCTGTTGGAGGAGGCGCTGGGTCAATTCCATATGACACAGCATATGGAAGATGCCGGAAAGAAGTATTGGACGATATGGGGTGCCTGGGATTTGACTGGCGGTCAACGGCCCGGCGCGTGAAGCCGGGCCCGGTGGAGATCGGAGACGTGCCATGGCGACAGGACGGGAAGCGGACGGTGGCGTCGGTCCGCTGAACGGCGTGCGGGTGGTCGAGCTGGCCAGCGTGATCATGGCCCCGTACGCGGCCCAACAGCTCGGCGACCTCGGGGCGGACGTGATCAAGGTCGAACCGCCGGCCGGTGACCTGACCCGCCACTACCCGCCGACCCGCAGTCCCGGGATGGGGGTGATAGCCCTCAACCTCAACCGCAACAAGCGCAGCGTCGCCCTCGACCTCAAGGCCCCGGGCGGCCGCGACGCCCTGCTCGCCCTCCTCGCGAGCGCGGACGTCTTCCTCACCAACGTCCGCCCACAGGCCCTGCGGCGCCTCAACCTGTCGTACGAGGACGTGGCCGACGTCAACTCCGGCCTGGTCTACCTCAACGCCCAGGGCTTCCGCAGCGATTCGCCCCTCGGCGGGCATGCGGCCTACGACGACGTCGTGCAGGCAGCCTCCGGCCTGGTATGGCTGAACGAGCAGGTCAGCGGCGTCCCGCACTACGTGCCCACGGTGCTGGCTGACAAGGTCTGCGGCCTGGTGATCGTGCAGTCGGTGCTCGCCGCGCTCCATCACCGTGACCGCACCGGCCAGGGCCAGCACGTGGAGGTCCCGATGGCCGACACCATGCTGGCCTTCAACCTCGTCGAGCACCTGGCAGCGGCCACCCACAACCCACCCGCCGGGCCCATCGGCTACCCGCGGGCACTCAGCCCCCGCCGCACGGCCTCCCGCACGGCGGACGGCTGGATGTGCATCCTGCCCTACAGCGACCGCAACTGGCGTGACTTCTTCGCCTTCGTCGACCGCCCGGAACTGGCCGACGACCCACGTTTCGCGTCGTTCACCGCGCGCGTCCGCAACGCCGACGAACTCTACGTACTCGTGGGGGAGTTCACGCCCCGGCACACCACCGCGGAATGGCAGGGGTTCTGCGACGCGAAGAGCATCCCCGCCGCCCCGGTGCTGAGCCTGGCGGAGGCCGCCACCAGCACCTACGCCGCCGAAGGCGGGCTGCTCCAGGAGGCCGAACACCCCACCGAGGGCGGCTACCGCCTCATCGGCCAGCCCGTGCGCTTCTGGGCCACGCCCGCCGGCCTGCACCGGCACTGCCCGCAGATCGGCGAACACACCGAGGAGGTCCTCGCCGAGATCGGCCACCGACCGTCCGCCTGAGCCGTCGGCCGTGACCGCTCCCCGGACCCGCAGTCCACGTCGCCCCGGCACCAGGCCCGCGGCGCCGCCAACCATCGACCGCCAACTCCCCTACCCACAGGCCGAATCGAGGACTCGTGACCGAGCAACCACCCCTGGACGAACAGGCAGCGCCGCACGAGCGGGAACCGCTGCGCGTCGAGCACCGACCGAACGGCGTCACGGTGCTCACCTTCGACAACCCCGACCGGCGCAATCCGATGACCGGGCGGCTGACCGCACAGTGGCGGCGCGCCATGCGGTCCCTGCGCCAGGCGCCCGACCTGCGCGCCGTCGTGATCACCGGGACCGGCCCCGCCTTCTGCTCGGGCGCAGACCTGGGAGAACTCGCCGACCAACACGGCCAGGGCCTCTCCGGCACCCGGGCCCAACTTTCCGACTTCTACCGGACCTGGCTGGCCGTCCGTGACCTGCCCGTCCCCACCGTCGCGGCCGTCAACGGCCATGCGGTGGGCGCCGGACTGGCGCTGGCTCTCGCCTGCGACCTGCGGTACGCCGCGGCGGAGGCGAAGCTCGGCGCGCCGTTCGTCCGGCTCGGCCTGCACCCGGGCATGGCCACCACCGCCCTGCTCGCCGAGGCCGTCGGCCCGGCGAGGGCACGGGAACTGCTGCTGACCGGACGGCTGATCAGCGGAGCGCGGGCCGCCGCCCTCGGCATGGTCCACGAGGCGCTGCCGGCCGACCGGGTGCTTCCGGCCGCACTCGACGTGGCCGACGAGATCGCCGCCGCGGCCCCACTGGCGGTCCGGCTGACCAAGAGCGGTCTGGCCCAGGGGCAGCCCACCGTCGAACGGGCACTGGCCTGGGAGGCGCTCGCCCAGCCCGTGACGACCACCACCGACGACTTCCGCGAGGGCGTCCAGGCACGCCGGGAGCGCCGCCACCCGCACTTCACGGGCGCCTGACCACAGTCGCCGGCACGGTACCCACCCCGCGCCCACTTCGCACCCACCACCACTGTGCATTCCCATCACCTTGTCTGAGGAGCACCCCGATGACGCTCTCCGCCCTCGATCCCGGGGCCGTCCAACTTCCCCGCGAGACGGTCCAGTTACGACAGGAGGTGCGCGACTTCCTCGCCGGGGAACGGGCCGCCGGCACCATCCTGGGTCGGCCTGATTCCTGGCTGACCGGCTGGGACCCCGCGTTCACCCGCCGCCTGGCCCGGCGCGGCTGGGTCGGCATGACCCTGCCGCGGAAGTACGGCGGTGGCGGACGCAGCAACCTCGAACGCTACGTCGTCATCGAGGAGTTGCTGGCCGCCGGCGCCCCCGTGTCGGCCCACTGGGTCGCCGACCGGCAGGCCGGACCCACCATCCTGCGCCACGGCACCGAGGCGCAACGGAGCCACTTCCTGCCCCGGATCGCCGCCGGCGCGTGCTTCTTCTCGATCGGGATGAGCGAGCGGGACAGCGGCTCGGACCTGGCCTCGGTTCGGACCCGGGCGGAGCGGACCGACGACGGCTGGCGGCTGACCGGCACCAAGATGTGGACGGGCGGCGCGCACGTCAACGACCACGCGATCGTGCTCGCCCGGACCGACGAGTCCGAGGACCGCCACGCCGGGCTGAGCCAGTTCATCGTCAACCTGCGCGATCCGCACGTCCGCGTCGAGCCGATCCGTCTGCTCAGCGGCGAACACACCTTCAACTACTGCCACCTGGAGGGCGTCGAACTCACCGACGACGCACTGCTCGGACGCCCCGGCGACGGCTGGCAGCAGGTCACCGGCGAACTGGCCCTGGAGCGCAGCGGTCCCGAACGTTTCCTGTCCACGCTTCCGCTCCTGACCGCCCTGGTGGAGCAGATGCAACGGACCGGCGGAGGCAGCCCCGAACAGCAGTCCCGCGTGGGCCGGCTCACCGCGCGCCTGTCGGCCATCCGGCAGCTGTCGTTGGGAGTGGCCGCGGCCCTGGCGGCCGGCCGACCCGCCGACGTGCAGGCGGCCCTGGTCAAGGACCTCGGGACCCGCTTCGAGGGCGAACTCGTCAACGAGGTCCGCGAGATCCTTCCGACCACCGCCCGCTTCGACGCCACCCGCGGCAGCTACCCCGAACTGCTGGCCACCGCGATCCTGCACGCGCCGGGATACACACTGCGCGGCGGCACCAACGAAATCCTGCGCGGCATCATCACCCGAGGTCTGGAGCTGTCCCGATGAGCACCGAATCCGCCACCGAACACCCTGCCGCACCCTCCGCCGAACGCGCCGCCGACGCCCTGCCGCCGCTC
Organism: Streptomyces diastatochromogenes; assembly: GCA_001418405.1. Lineage (GTDB taxonomy): Bacteria > Actinomycetota > Actinomycetes > Streptomycetales > Streptomycetaceae > Streptomyces > Streptomyces albulus_C. The sequence continues at coordinate 11,352 of LIQL01000299.1, forward strand.
GATGCGCCGCCGACCACCCTGGTGGCCCTGGCCCGGGAAGCCGGCCACCACCACACCCCGGCACCGCTCGCCGAAACGCTGCTCGTGGCGCGCCCGCTGCTGGCCGCGGCCGGGCTCGCCGTCCCGGACGGCCACCTCACCGTGGCGACCGGCCCGCTCGACGTGCGGTTCGCCCACGTGGACACCGGCAGCAGGGTCGGGCCGACGGGAGCGGCAGGCACCGATGACGCCCTGCGGGTCAGCGGCACGCTGCACCGGGTGCCGTGGGCCCGGGCCGCCGAAGCCGCGGTCGTGCTGACCGAGGGCCCGTGGGGCGGGCCCGTGCTCTTCCTCCTCGAAGCCGCCGAGTGGCGGCAGGTGACGGGCGCCAACCTGGCGGGCGAGCCCCGGGACGACCTGGTGCTGCTCGACGTGACCGTCCCCGCCGCGCGGGTCCGCCGCGTTCCGGCCGCGCTGGTCCGGGAGGCCGAATGGCGTTCCGGCCTGGCCCGGGCCGCCCTGATCGCCGGTGCGGCCCGCCGCTGCGTGGAACTGACGGTCGCCCACACCGCCTCGCGCGTACAGTTCGGCCGACCGTTGAGCCACTTCCAGGCCGTCAAGCAGGAGGAGGCCAAGCTCGTCGAAGAAGCGGCCCTGGTCACCGCGGCCGTCGAGGCGGCCGCCGCCGCGCTGGCCGAGCCGGACTCCGCGGAGTTCACCGCCTGGCTCGCCGCCGCACAGGCCGCCGCCTCGGTGGCCGAGATCACCCGCATCGCCCACCAACTGCACGGCGCCATCGGCTTCACCGAACTCAGCCCGCTCCGCCTGGCCACCACCCGCATGTGGTCCTGGCGCGACGAGGACGGCGGCGAACGGGCCTGGCAGCAGCGGATCGGTCGGCACGTGCTCGACGGCGAGGGCGACCACGGCGGCGAGGGCGACGGCGACCGGTTGTGGCAACGGGTGACCAGCGGCTGACCAGTGACCGGCCCGTGACTGGCCCGTGACTGGCCCGGTGCGGTCGAGCCTGCGGACGCCAACCCGCCGGCTCGTGGCGCCGGAGAGCAGCCGCACCGCCTACCGCGCTCAGGCGCCCCGAAGGAGAGGGGACCGGACATAGGTCTGTCCGGCCCCCTCTCCTTCGGGGCGCCTCAACCGCTCCACGGTTCCCACAAGGCCCTCTCCTCGGGAGCATGCGGCGGCCCCCACACCAACATGCCGCCGATCAGCCCCGGCTCGTAGCCCGGGAACAGCTTCGGGTACTCCAGCCTGTCGGCCATCTCCTCCAACAGCATGGTCAGCGACTCGTCCTCGACCGTGCGCTCAGCCGTCTCGCCCCAACTCCCGGTTTCGCCCGTCTCGCCGTCAACGAACCTGCCGTGGCTCAGATCCGTGACGCTCCACGAGCAGAAGGGGAACCAGGACGACTTCCACAACGGCATCCCTTCCTCCGCGCCGAACTGCTGCTCCCACCGACGCTGACTGGTGATGTGCCCCTCGTACGACCTCGCCACCGCATCGAGGTCCATCAAGGCCCAACCGTGATCGGGAAACAGCCCTGCCCCGCGCACGTCACGGCTCCCCGCACACTGGCGCCACAGCGCCCGCAGCGGTACGGGGATCCGCACGCCGAGGACCTCCTCCAGCGCGGCCAACTCGGCCTCCGAAGCACCGGACTTGAGCGCCGCGTGCGTCGTCGGGGCATGCCGTCGCAGCCAGCTCCCGATGCGCTGCCACGCTTCGGTCGCCTGCCGTGCCTGCACCGCATCCTCAAGCGGCCGCTCGCTCGGCCCCACGGGCTCGGGCTCTGCCATCCGCGCCGGCGCATGGGGCAGCACGTCAACCCTGTGCACCTGCACCACGCCCTCGTCCAGCGCCGGCGGCCCGTAGGCGTAGTGCACGTCCAGCGCCGGACAGTCTTCAAAGGTCTCGCCGTCGACGTGGACCACGTACATCGACGGATCCCATCCGGGAACGCCCCTCAGCGGATCGTCCACCAGCTGGGCGCACAGCACCCTCAGCGCGCACACGACTCCGGACCCCAACTGCGTGCACTGGTCCTGTACATCGTCAGTAACCTCAACCACCCTCACCTCGCCACGCCCTCCTCGTTCGTCTTCCGCCCCCGCGAGTGGCGCGGCCGCATCGGCAGCGACCCCATACCCCGCCGCCACCCCATCGGGAACCGTTCCATGCTCTCGGCCCCGTTCCAAGCCCTTGCCGCCCCTGCGCACCACCGTCACCGGGACGGGCAGCAGACGCCGCATGGCGAATGCCGCACGCCAGACGCATACCGGTTCTCGCACGACGGGACTGCGACTGAAACTGCGACTGCGACTGAACGGAGTTGAGATGAGGTCAGCTCGCAGCCGCGTCGGTCGAATCGGGCACGGCGCACGTACGGAGGACCATGAGCGAGTCCTCCGAGGTCGCCACCATGGCAAAGGGGAACCGGTCGAGCTCAAGACAGAGTGCGACGTCGTCGGGATGGGCTCCTTGACGCACCCCCTCCGCCAGTTCGGCGGCAGCACGCGAGGCAGCAGCACGGCGGAGGAACTCAGCTGCATCCGTCCGGGCCTCGGTGGCCCGCCGAGCGATGTACTGGGCGCACGCCAGATCTTCCTCGGCCTGCCCGTCCTCACCGGTGATCACGAATGTGACACCGTTACACCCGCGGGTGCGCAACACCCGAGCCGTCGCCTCCGCCACCACGAAGCCCGCGCACAGCACCAGCGACGCCTCCTTGACCGCAAGGGCGCCGACCGTCCCGGCCGTGGTTTTCTGCACGACGGTCCGTCCGCCGAGGTCCATGGACCGCAACAGGCCGGGCGAGTTGACGGTGTCGAACCCGGGTGCCGGCGGACCGTCCTTGAGCGCCAACCAATCTGGGTGGCGAGCCTTGAGCGCCAGGGCTTCGTCCAGCGACCCGGCAAGAACTATCTTGTCGGCTCCCCGCGCGAAGGCCCAGGAGGCCACCGTGAAGGCGCGCATGACGTCGACCACGACCGCCACGGACGGGGCTTCGACCAACTCGGCAATGCCGAGGAAACGAGCGTCCATCCAGTCATGGTCGCGCATGCCGGCCCTGTACGGATCCCCGCCCACCGCCGCGCCGCCCTCCTGTGCCCCGCCCGACTGCCCCGCTGATCGCCTGCTTCACGGGCCTTCACGGGCCTTCACGGGCAAGCAGGGGCGCGGACGCCGGTTGGCCTGAGCGGCCCCGGAGCAGGTCGACGGCCGTTGTCAGTGCCTGATGGCACCATCCGGTCCATGAGTGACGATTCCTTCAACTGGCAGGATTTCCTGACGCGTTGGCAGGACGAATGGGTTCCGCGCGACGCCGAGGACAAGGACGAGGAGGAGGCGCCGGGCGACGTCCTGCTGGGCAGACCCGGGGCCGAGGAGGCAGCGATCGCCGCGGCCGAGAAGCGGCTGGGGCGGCGGTTGCCGCCCTCGTACCGGGAGTTCCTGGCCGTGAGCGATGGGTGGCAGGTGGGCCAGATGGTGGGGGTATATCAGCTGGGCGGGGCCGCGGACATCGACTGGTTCGGCGATCCGTACGACATGACCCCGCTGTACGAGGAGGGTCTGGGCGACACCCCCGGCAGGGCGGAAGTCCTGCTGGCAGGCATGTGGCGACGGGCACTGCGGTTGGAGACGGATTCCGACATGACGAACGCCCTGCTCGACCCCGGCGACAGCGACGAGGACGGCGAGTGGGCGGTCTACGTCTACCAGGGCTGGCACGGTGAATCACCCCGGCGCTACCCGTCGTTCCGTGCCTACATGCAGGCCATGTACCGCCGCTTCCACAGCGACCGGGCGAACAGACCCGACTTCGTGAACGCGACCACGCGCGTCCAGGACGCCCATGTGGAACAGGCCCGCCTGCTGGCCCTGGGCGGCCGGCACGAGGAGGCGCTGCCCCTGCTTGAGGAGGCACTGTCCTTCGGACGGCCGCACAGCGGCGTCCTGCTCAACCAGCTCCGGCATCTACTGACCCCGTGCAGCTCCCAGGACTACGGCAACCTGGTGGCCGACCCGCGCTACCTGCCCGAGATCCTCCCCGTGCAGGCTCTGAAGCAGGCAACGGCCGGCGACTGGCGGCCGGGCGAAGACGACCACTGGCTCGGGATGATGGCCGCCCGCGGCGCCGACCGGAAGACCGCCGAAGCCGTACTGAGCACGGTGCGGGACGGCACCCATCGCTACGCGCCTGACGGCCCTTGGGGTCGGGCCGTCGCCCAGGCCCGGGAGGCGGCCCGCTGGGGAGCAACCGACACCGCATGGCGCGTGCTACGGGACGCGCTCCCGCTCTGGGCGGCTCCCGGCCCCTCCCTGATCGCCCCGCTCGGCCTGCTCGCCGATCCGATCCTGGGACCGCTGATCACCCCGGAGCGCGGCCGGGAGATGCTCGCGACACCACGGACCGGAGAGACAGGACCCACTCCGGAGCCGGTGCCGGATCTCGACCCGCCGGGCCTCGTGTGGCTGACGGAGCCGTCGGCGAACCGGCAGCCACACAACGGGTACCGCTGCGTCTGGGTCGAGGGGATCGCCCCCACCGACCTGCCCGCCCTCATCGGCGAGGAAGCCGCCGAACTGAGCGCACCCATCGATCCGCGCGATGCGACGTGGCGGGCGCCCCGACCCCACGAGCGGGAGGGAGTGGAGCTCTGGGAGGACCGGGCGGTGGTCGCCGTCGGCCGCACCGCCGAAGGGTGGGCCTTCGCCTTCGACGGCTTTTCGGGTCACCGCTTGAACACGCTGTTCCAGTCGCCCGCCCGGGCCGCGTCCTCGTCCGGCCGCGCGGTGGTGGTCTGGCGCGACCCGAGGCGCCAGAGCCCAGGCGACGACCCGTCCGCGTTCCACCTGTCGGTGGCCGACGGCGGCAAGGAGCTCTACGCCTTCACCGTGCAGGGCACGGAGATCCAACGCTCCGGCACGATCCCCGAGGCACTGGACCCGGCACGCCTGTTCCACCCCGAGGACACCGAACCGGACCGCGAACTACGCATGCTGCGGGCCCTGCATACCGAACTCGGTCTCTCACTCCCCCACTTCGCACTGACCCAAGGCAAGCTCCACACCTTCACCACCCGATCCTGGACCCGCGCCCCACGCGCCGACGAGGCTTTCACCTACGTCCACATCAGCCTCGGGCAGCCTCAGCCATAAACGCGGACAGCCAACCCCGATGGAGGACGGGGCGACCTTCAACAGCGCCGGAACGTGGGCGACACGGAATCCGCGACTACCGAAGACTGGCCGCGCGGCACCAAATCATCGAATACTGATGAAATTACGGCGAGGCGGTCGCAGTGACGAGTAATCACTGACCGGGCATCAAAATCACGCAATAGACAGCTACTACGGATTCCCGCACCTCACTCGATCGGCCCGCCTCCGAGGGTGATGCGCCTCCGCATGTGTGCATGATTGTTCCATGAACACGACACGCGTAAATTACCCGCAGAAGTCTCTGCGAATATTCGCGATCAGCGCCGCCGCGAGTTTCACCCTCGCGATGGGGGCGCCCGCGACAGCAGCAGCCGCGAATGCGATCCCGCAGACCACCAAGAGCACCAAGGCACTCTCGACCGAAATCCGTCACGATGAGGACCAGGGAAGATTCCGATCGGGCGGTCAGGACCCCTGGGCGTTCCTCCTCCCGGAGGGCCATCACCACGGCGGCGGCGACGGAGACTGCAGGGGACTCGTCGTCCTACTTTGTGCGTGACGAGTATCCAGTGCACGCATGACGAGGCGCGAGAGGAAGCCGATACTCCTACACGGCACCTTTCGCGCCTCACCCAATTCGAGCGGCCGCCACTCATGCTTACGCAACGAAAGGATGCAGATCCCTCAGAATTTCTACACGATCAAATATCCATTTGACCGAGTTTCGAATACACCGGAATTTCCTCCCAAGGGCAGGGAATCGCCGCGAGGAGGAAACTTCACTCGGCGGAAGCCACAGCCGATGCGCCGTTCTCAGCAATCGTCAATATCCGTGGATCGATGGTTGCCCTTGACGAGCTGGCTGGGGTAGAAGGCTCCCGGAGCGACTGCGGCAGCAGCCGGCCGCGCCACGGAGCATCTCGGGGTCGCCTCGGGATCGTATCGGCACCGTCTCGGGGCAGCCTCGGAATACCTCGGGCAGGGGCGGGGCTGACGTGGTCATGAGTGGAATTCTTGTGATCGGTGCAACTGGCAATGTCGGCCGGCAGGTTGTCGTCCGACTCGTGACCACAGGCGCCGCGGTGCGGGCACTGGCACGTGAGCCCGCGTCGGCCGGGCTACCTGAGGGAGCAGAGGTGGTGGGCGGGGACCTGACCCGGCCGGACACGCTGGAGCGGGCACTGGCCGGGAGCGACACGGTGTTCCTGATCTGGCCGTTCCTCACGACCGAGTACGCCCCTGCCGTACTGGAGGCGACGGCACGGCATGCTCACCGCATCGTCTACCTCTCGTCGTCGGGAGTGAACGATGACGCCGAACGCCAGACCGACCCGATCAACCAGCTCCACGCCGACATGGAGCGCCTGATCGAAGCCTCGGGCCTGGAGTGGACTTTCCTGCGGTCGAACACCCTCGCCTCCAACGCGCTGGGGTGGGCCGAGCAGATACGCACCACGCACGTCGTCCGCGGCCCCGACATGGCGGCCACGGCGGTGATCCACGAACGCGACGTCGCAGCCGTGGCGGTGTATGCCCTCACCGATGCCGGACATGAGGGCAGGAAACACGTCCTGACGGGTCCCCAGGTACTCGGCAGAGCCGAGCAGGTACACATGATCGGGGACGCGATCGGCCACCCGACGCGCTTCGAGGAGGTCCCGGTAGCGGTCGCACGTCAGCGGATGCTCGCCGACGGCAGGCCACCCGCTCTCGTCGAGGCGCTGTTGGCCAGTGCTGACACCCGACCTGAATCGCAGCTGATCACCTCCACGGTGGAGGAGATCACCGGAGCGCCGGCGCGCACGTTCCGGTCGTGGGCGGAAGAGCACGTGCAGCGTTTCCGCTAGACGGGACATCGACGCGCGACCGATCCATGAGAGTCATGTAGACGGGACATCGACGTGCGACCGATCCGTGGGATTCGTGATTGCCGGGGTCCCGGACCCGTGGACCGGCTCGCCTGACGCGAGCACTGCTGCCGCGGCGGATCCGCCACGCTGGGGAACAGGCACGGGACGACCTCCCAACGCAGGTCGTCGTGCTCCGCTGACCCAGTTGGACACCGTCGTCACGTAGGGCGCGACCCCGTACCGCAGTGCTCCGTGGTGCCGCTGGACCACGGTGGCCGTGAACTGCCGGGCCCGGACGGTGCCGTTCTGACGTGGCGGGTGTCGTGTCAGCGGTCACGTCAGCGCGGTGACGGCCCGGTGTCAGGGCGTCCGTCGAGAGTGGAGTCAGTCGTCAGGCACTCGCCTGCTTCGACCACCACGACAGGCGTCCTCACACCAGCGGGACGCCCCGACGAACCCTCAGGAGAGCATCGCCATGCCGACCTTCAACACCCCCGAGCCGATCACCGCCGTCCTCGACCTTCCCGCCGGGCGCGTGAAGTTCATCGCGGTCGACCAGTCCGACACCACGGTCGAGATCCTGCCTGCGGACGCCTCGAAGAGCCGTGACGTCAAGGTGGCGGAAGAGACCACCGTGACCTACCGCGACGGCGTCCTGCAGATCGCCGCCTCGGCGAAGAACCAGTACTTCGGCCCCTCCGGATCCGTCGAGGCCACCGTCCAACTGCCCACTGGCTCCCGGATCGAGACGACTGCGGCCAGCGTCGCGTTCCGGGCCGTCGGACGCTTCGGCGACGTCACCGTCGACAGCGCGCACGGCGCGATCACCCTCGACGAGGTCGCGAGCGCCCACCTCACCACCAGTGCCGGCGACGTCTCGATCGCCCGCCTCGGCGGCCCCGCGCAGATCCGCACCAGCAAGGGCGACATCCGCATCGCCGAGGCGGTGCGCGGCACGGTGGTGCTGCGCACCGACGCCGGTGAGGTGGAGGTCTGCGCCGCCGCCGGGGTCTCCGCGTCCCTGGACGGCGGCACCTCCAACGGCCGGATCCGCAACTCGCTCCAGAGCACAGACGGCGCCGCCGACCACCTCACCGTGCACGCGACGACCGCCACCGGCGACATCATCGCCCGCAGCCTCTGAGGGGTGCGGACTCCCGGGCCGTGCCACTCCTCACGGCCTGTCGGTCGCGAGGGCGCGATGGACGGCTGCGACGACGACGGAGCCTTCGCCGACGGCGGAGGCGACCCGTTTGACGGACCCGGCGCGGACGTCGCCGACCGCGAAGACGCCGGGCAGACTGGTCTCCAGACCGGACGGTGGCGCACCGTCAGCACGCGTCCGGTGGTCGGTGACGTCCGCACCGACGCGGATGAAGTGCCTGTCGTCGGTCTCCAGGCAGCCTTGCAGCCAGTCGGTGTTGGGGGTGGCGCCGAGCATCAGGAAGACGTTGGCGATCGGCCGGAACTCCTCGGCGCCGGTCCGGTTGTCGGCCCACCGCACCCCGGTGAGGTGCTCGTCGCCCTCAAGCCCGGTGAGTTCGGTGTGCGGGTGCACGAGGATCCGGTCGGTCGCCTCCATGCGGTCCTGGAGGTAGCGGGACATGGTCTCGGACAGGCCCGGGCCGCGGATGAGCATCTGCANNCCGCGGCCTGACCGGCGGAGTTGGCTCCACCGAGGACCGCGACCTCCTCGTCCTCGCACAAGCCGGCCTCCATGAGGGTGGCGGCGTAGTGGATGCCGTTGCCCTCGAACCGGTCCAGGCCGGGCAGGTCCAGTCGTCGGTAGCGCGCACCGGTGGCCACGACGACCGTCCGGGCCCGCACACGGTCGCCGTCCTCCAGCGTGGGAC
>LIQL01000003.1 GCA_001418405.1 Streptomyces diastatochromogenes
TGCTCACTCGACGGCTCGTACGGCGATCAGTACCACGATCGAGCGATCACGAACCGAGGAAGATCGGACTTAACGCCCACTGAGCGAGGTCAAGGCGCACAGCGCCTGCTGGGCCACTGTGCTGGACGCGCCCATCTATGAGGGGCCCCGCGCCCAGACCACGCTGGAACGCTGGCACCAGGTCCACGGCCTGCTCGATCAGGGCGTCGGCCTGCTCGAATGCGCTCGCCGTCTCCAACTGGCCCTGAACACCGTCAAACGCTACGCCCGCGCCGATCGGCCCGAGCGCATGCTCCGCGTCCCCAAGTACCGTGCCAGCCTTGTTGATCCCTACCGCGAGCACCTGCGCAAACGCCGAGCCGAGGATCCCGGCGTCCCCGTCAAGCACCTCTTCGAAGAGATCAAAGCCCTCGGCTTCACGGGCTGCCTGAACCTCCTGCACAAGTACATCAACCAGGGCCGCGCGGACGCCGACCGCAGCCATATCTCCCCACGCAGGCTCGCTCGGATGCTGCTGACCAGGCCCGACAACCTCAAGGTCGAGCAACACCAGCTCCTGGCCAAGCTCACCACCGCATGCCCCGAGATGACCCAACTGGCCATCGGCATCCGGGACTTCGCCCCGCTTCTTACACCGCACGCCGACAACGCCGACGCGCTCACGCGCTGGATCGCCCAAGTCCGAGCAGCCGACCTGCCCCATCTACATGCCTTCACCCGGGGACTGGACCGGGACCTCGACGCCGTGATCGCCGGGCTCACACTTCCGTACAGCAACGGCCCCACCGAGGGCGTCAACACCAAGACCAAACGGATCGCACGCCAGATGCATGGACGAGCAGGCTTCACCCTGCTTCGGCACCGCATCCTCCTCGGATAGCAGCACGCTCCGTAACCACCGAAAGTGAGACAGGGCCGTCTACTGGACACACCCCAGGCAGGTCATGCCGCTTCGAGGAGTGAGGGGTTCCCGGCCGCGGTGAGCGCTGGCGAATGAGCGTTGGTTGAGGTAGTTGCTGCGGTGAATCGAAGTCAGGGGGCGTCAGGGGGCCGGGCGGTTGGCGGCGAGGCCGTCCAAGAGGAAGTTCATGCCCCGGGTGAAGTGGGCGGTCCAGTCGTCGCTGGAAAGCGGGAAGTGGCCGGCCAGGGTGGGGTACCGGGCCTGTTGGGCCTGAAGGTGATGGTGGACGACAGAGCGTACGCCGGCTTCGTCGTGCTGCTGCCAGACCGCTTCGGAGGAGGCGGTACCGGTGACGTAGGTGGTGATCGCGGCGGCCGCGGCGGAGAGGTCGGGGCCGGTGAAACCGGCGGTGACCAGTGCGGCGTAGACGAATTCCGAGCGGGACAGGGCGTGCGGGCCGACCAGGGGACGGCTGTTCGCCAGTGCCGCGGCCCAGGGGTGTCGCAGCAGAGCGCGGCGCAGCTCGGTCATGAAGGTGACGACGTCCTCGCGCCAGGACGCGTGGTGACTGGCGGGCAGGTCGATCTCGGCGAAGACCGCGTCCAGGGCGAGGTCGAGGACGTCGTCCTTGGTCGCCACGTGCCAGTAGAGGCTGGTCGCGTGGGCCTGCAGGCGCTCGGCGAGGTTGCGCATGGTGAGGTGTTGCACACCCTGGGCGTCCAGCAGATCCACCGCGGCGGCAACGATCTTCTCGCGCGTCAGCTGCGGCCCCGATCGCGCCCTCTTCTTCGCCTCACGGAACCACACATCCCCCGGGGCTGCATGCGCCGCTGGGTGCTTGGGCTTGGCACTCATGGCCAGGAGCCTACTCCCCATGTACAGTGGTCGAGCAACCATACATTGTTGGATTACTCATTCCTTGCTGGATGGGAGGGGGCAAGTGATGGACCAACCAACTGCCGAGGAGCCCGAGGTGCCCAAAGCTGCAGCACAGACAGGGGAAGAAACAGCACAGGAACAGGGGCATCCCCGGCGGTGGCTCATCCTCGTGGCGCTGTGCGCGGCGCTGCTGGTGATCGTCATCGACAACACGGTCCTCAACGTGGCCATGCCCTCGATCGGTCAGGCCTTTGCCGCCTCGACCGGCGAGCTCCAGGCCGTCCTGGACGCCTACGTGGTGATGTTCGGCGGCCTGCTGGTGGCCGCCGGCGTGATCTCCGACCGTTACGGGCGACGGCGCACGATGATCATCGGGCTCATCGTCTTCGCGCTGACCTCGGTCGGCGCGATCCTGGCGCAGTCGGTGTGGTGGCTCATCGGGATGCGCGCGGCCATGGGGGTGGGAGCGGCACTGGTGATGCCCGCCACGCTGGCGGTGATCGTGCAGATCTTCCCCGCCCACGAGCGGCCCAGGGCTTTCGCTGCATGGGCGGCGGTCGCCTCGGCAGCCATGGGGCTGGGGCCGTTGCTCGGCGGGGTACTGGTGGACCGGTGGAGCTGGGCCGGTGTCTTCGTGATCAACCTGCCGATGGTCGCGGTGGCACTGGCCGGGACACTCAAGCTGGTACCCGAATCCAAGGACCCCGTACGCCGCCCGCTGGACCCGCTCGGCGCCGTACTGATGACGGTGGGCATGGTGGCGCTGGTATGGGCGGTGATCTCCGTGCCCGAGAAGGGGTTCACCGCACCCTCCGTGATCGGCGCCGCCGCACTCGCCGGCGCCACCCTGCTCGCCTTCGGTCTGCGCCAGACCCGGGCTCAGGAGCCGATGGTCGACCTGCGCCTGTACCGCGACCGAAGGTTCGCCGGGGCCAGCTTCGCCATCGCGCTACTGTCCGTAGCCACCGGAAGCACACTGTTCATCCTCAGCCAGTACCTCCAGCTGGTCCACGGATTCAGCGCCTCACAAACAGGCCTGGCCGTGGTGCCACTGGCCGTCGGCGTAGTCATCGGATCAACCTTCGGAGGACGCGCACCGGCACGCATCGGCCCTCGCGCCTCCATCGTCACCGGATTCACGATCACGGCCTGCGGCTTCGCGGTGCTGATCGCCCTCACCCCCACCAGCAACTACGCCCTCGTCGCACTGGGACTGCTGCTGTGCGGCGCCGGCACCGGCTTCGCCAGCCCAGCAGGAACCAGCACCGTACTGGGCGCCGTACCACCCCACCGCGCAGGAATGGGCTCCGCACTCAACGACACCCACCAACAGATGGGAATCGCCCTCGGCGTCGCGGTCCTGGGCAGCCTCCTGGCAACCATTTACCGCAACCTACTCCCCACCGACATCCCCACACACGCCAGCAGCTCACTGGACGCGACACTCCAGTACGCCACCGCGCACCCGGACCTGACCGGCATCGCCGACGCAGCCCGCAACGCCTTCACCCAAGCACAAACAGTCACCATGACCACCGGCCTCGCCTTCGCCCTCGCCGGCGCAACCGTCGCCCTCCTCACCCTGCGCACACCCACCGCCGACAAAACCAACACACACAACGCAGACAACGCAGATAACAAAGTCGAAGCGGGCGACGGAGACGAGGGGCCAAAGGAGGCGAGCGGTACGGACACATCGACAGCCCCACCAGCCGCCGAGAAACGGCAGCAGTGAGATCCCCGGCAGCCGACTGCCGCGCCCACTCACCCAGGACGGCCAGCAGCCGCACCCGTCCGCCCGAGCACGGCCGGCAGTCATGCCCGAGTACCCCATACGGCCACAGCGCACGGCGGAACGCCGCTCAGGCCCACCCCCTCGGGGAGGGGTACGGGCGGTACCGGGCCGCCTGTCGGACAGGTCAGCGGCACGGAACCAGATGGTCGCCGGGGGCGGAAAGGCGGCCGTCCGACGCATCGTCACCGCCGTCCCAGGCACACACGCCGATCGCCGCCCGGTACGCAACACGCAGAACCTCACGCAACTCCGCGCAACTCCGCCCCTTCACAAAGGCGCTCAGGCGCTCGGAGTCGACCAAGCCATGGCGGCAGGACTGCTCCAGCACAGCGTCCAGGAAACACCGTTCGACCTCGGAGTGACCGCTGTCCGTCCAACCGGCAACGAGCAGCTCCCAGGCCGCAGCGGCATGGTGGTCAAGGTGACTGTCCCGGTACGCCGAGCCCATCAGTACCCGGTCGCCACCACCGTCGCCGACGACACCCTCAACCAGACGCAACCAACAGGACAGTGCACGAACAAGAACGGCCCGGAAATCCGCAGGGACCATACGAGCCCGCAGATGAACCCGGAGCAGATGGTGCACCGCATACGCCCACGAACCCGAACGGTCCGACCACGTCGGAACCACCAGACAACGGTCAGCGAGATCATCCAACAACTCGCCGGCCTCCGCCGTAGAACAGCCCATCACCGCACCCGCGATCCACGGCGTCAGCATCCCGACATCGAACACCGCCAACGCCGACAGAGCCCGCCGCATGTGCTCCGGCAGCCGCGCACACGCCGCATCGAAGACACGCACAATGCCACGCTCCGGTACACCCGGCCGGGCGAGCCACTTCTCCTCCATGGTCAGCGCGTCGTGCACATCCGCCATCGACCAATGCGGGCGGGCGGCAAGAAGCGAGCCAACACAGCGGATCGCCACGGGCAGGCCCCCACACAACCGCAGCACCTTGTCCGTATCCCGAGCCTGCCCCACCAACCGCCCCACCGGCAGACCCGAACGAACCAGCTCCCACGCCTCCTCGGGCCCCAACGGCCCCAACGGAACACGTAGCGCACCCTCAACAGTGAGGTTCGCGGCCTGCGTTGTCACCAGCACCGCGCACCGACCACCGGGGGGAATCAGATACCGCAAATCCTCAAGCTCGGCGGCATTGTCGACCACCACCAGGACACGACGGGAAGCCACCAACGTCCGGTACAGGTCCTGCCGCTCCCCCGCGGTGTCCGGCATCGATGCGTCGGGGACACCCAGCCCCCGCAACAGCCTCCCCAGGATGTCCTTGCACCCAGCCTCCGCACCCGGAAAGGCAGCGGCATCGACGTACAACAGGCCATCGGCGAACTCGCCCCGCAGGACATGCGCAACACGCACGGCCAGCGCACTCTTACCCACACCCGGCAGTCCACAGACAACCACGCAGCGAGGAGCGGTGTCCGCGTACCCGTCGCGACCGTCGACGAGGTGGGCGACGATCCGCTCCACCTCGCCGTCTCGCCCGGTGAAATCCGGAATGTCCGAGGGGATCTGACTGTTCGGAAGGTACCCGGCCGTCGTCCTGGCCATCGATTGACCACGGGACACCCGACCATCACCGGAACCGGACTCCGAGACAGCACCGGAACCGGACTCCCAGGCAGGTCCGGAGTCGGATTCCCAGGCAGAGCCGGACAGCAGCTTCTGGTACAGCTGCTGGATGTCGGGGGCCGGGGCTGCACCGAACTCCTCCGCCAAGCGCCGACGCAGACTCCAGTAGACGTCAAAGGCATCACCCCGCCGCCCACTACGGCACAGCGCCACCATCAGATGGCGATGCAACCGCTCCTGTGCAGAATGAGCCGCCGTCAAATCCACCAACTCCGGCACAAGTTCAGCACATCCTCCGAGCTCCAGCTCGACACCGATGCGGTGTTCCAGCGCCAGGAGCCGCAACTCCTCCAAACGCCCCGCCTCCCTCTCGAACGCCTCCCCCTCCACATGCCGGAAAGCGAACTCGCCACGCCACCGGCCCAGTGCGGCGCGCAACATCGCGACCGCGCGGTGGGGATCGCCCGAGGACTCCACCGTGATCGCCCGCTCGACCTCCTCCTCGAAACACCGTGCATCGACCGCGCCCGGATCCACGTCCAGCAGATAGCCCGACGGATAGGTCACAATCGCCTCCGCGCCGAGCACGCGCCGCAGCGCGCATATCCTGCTGTGAATCTGAGCCTGCGCCGTCGCGGGCGGACTCCGCCGCCACAAGGTGTCGGTGATCTGCGGCACCGACACGACACTGCCCACCCGAACGACCAGCAGGCCCAACAACGCCTGTTGCTTCGGGCCTCCCGCCATCACCGGAACTCCGTCGCACTCCACGCTCAAGGGACCCAGTAACCGGAATCTCACAGCTGACCTCCACGCAGGTCTGGTTGCGGCCGCTACCTTCAGAACAATGCACACAAAGCCCCGGCACGGCACAACCTCCCCGCGACGCACGGTGCGCCGGACTACGCCGGGATGCGGCCCCCGCCCGGCGCACAACGACGATGCGACAAGGCGAACACGCCACACCACTCAGTCCGTCCGGGCCCGCACGGCGCAACCCCGGGCAGCCACGACAGGCCCACACCGCAACCGTCAACCGCCCACAAGCACCCGCCTCCGGCCGGCCCCTCGAAGATCGATAATGCACGACACAGCGACCATCCGAAGCAGCCAAAACCAGCCATCACCAACCACGAACCAACCCCGGCGGTGCGAAGCAGGACCGCTCAGTGGGCGTTAAGTC
>LIQL01000030.1 GCA_001418405.1 Streptomyces diastatochromogenes
CTGCGTGGGGCTGGCCGCCGCGTACACCCCGGCGGCGGCCAGCCCCACGCAGGCGCCCCGTTCCATGAGGGGGACGACGACGCAGCGGCCGACGCCCGGGAGCGCGGCGATCCGGGCCTCCACCTCGCCGGGTTCGATGCGGTGCCCGCGCACCTTGACCTGCCGGTCGGCCCGGCCGGCGTAGTGCAGCACGCCGTCGGCCGAGAAGTGGCCGAGGTCCCCGGTGCGGTAGATCCGGCGCGGGCCGTCGGGGGCGGTCTCGATGTCGGTGAAGCTCTTCGCGGTCTGGGCGGGATCGGCCAGGTAGCCGTTGGCGAGGCCGGCGCCGGCCACGCAGATCTCGCCGGTGGTGCCCGGCGGGCACGGCCGCGACCGCTCGTCCAGGACGAACACCTCGGTACGGGCCACCGGGCGGCCCACGGGGATCTCACCTCCCGCGGTGCAGTCGGCGGGAGTGATCCGGTGGGTCGTGGTGAAGACGGTGGACTCGACGGGCCCGTACCCGTTCACCAGCGCGGTGTCGGGGTGCGCGGCGACGAAGCGGTGGACGTGCGCGGGCGAGAGCCGTTCGCCGCCCACCAACAACTGCCGTACGCCGTCGAAGCAGCCGAGGTCCTCCTCGACGAGCATGTGGAAGATCGAGGCGGTGAGCCAGAGGGTGTTGAGTCCGGCGTTGCGGACGAGGGTGCTGAGCGCGTGCGCGGTCAGGTAGGGCTCGTCGACCAGCACGCTGGTGCCGCCGCCCAGCAGCATCGACCAGAGTTCCAGGGAGGCGGCGTCCCAGGGCAGCGGGGCGGCCTGCGGCATGACCGTGCCGGGGCCGACGCTCATGAAGCGGGCCGGGGCGAACAGTCGGACCGTGCCGGCGTGCGGGGACAGCACTCCCTTGGGGCGGCCGGTGCTGCCCGAGGTGAAGAAGAGGCACGCGGTGTCCGTCTCCCGGACCGGCGGCGCGTCGAGGTCCACGGCGGGACCAGCGGCCACCCCTCCCAGATCGGCTTCGGGGACCCACACCGGGCATGACCAGCCCTGCGCGTGGGACGGGGCCGCGGCGAGCAGCGGGGCGTCGGTCCGCGCCACCAGTTGCGCCACCCGGGAGCGGGGCCAGCGCGGGTCCAGGGCCGCGTAGGCGGCACCGCGTTTGAGCACCGCGAGCACGGTCGCGACGAACCGCGGTGACCGCGGCATCAGTACCGGCACCACGTCACCGGGGCCCACGCCGGCGCGGGCGAGTTCGGCCGCGAAGGCGTCCGAGGCCCGGTCCAGCGTCCGGTAGCTGACGGTGGTGTCCCGGTGGATGAGCGCGGGGGCGTCCGGTCGTTCGGCGGCGCGTTGCCGGAACACCCCGTGGATCGTGCCCCCGCCGTGTCCGCTGCCCGGTCGGTCCGTCATCGCACCCCTCCACCTTCCATGTGCTCCAGTCGGTCCGGTGCCCCGGGTGTCTCCTCGGTGCGCGCGTCCGGGGTCGCCCGGGGCGCCACGGGCGCCGTCGACGCCTGCCGGCCCAGTCGCAGCGCGCCCCCGACGCACGCCAGGCAGCCCAGTCCCAGGACGACCGGCAGCAGCCAGGCGTGGGTGCCGGCCAGCAGCCGTCCGCCCAGCAGCGGGCCGAGCACCAGGCCCGCGGACATCGCAGCCGAGTAGGCGCCGTTGTACCGGCCGCGCAGCGCTTCGGGGGCCAGGCCGTTGACGAGCGTGGGCAGTGCGACGGCCAGCAGCGCCTCGCCGACGGCGAAGACCGCCAGCGCGCCGACGACCAAGGCGGCTTCGAGAGCCGGCCGTCCGCTGGTCATCGCCAGGAGGAGCAGCAGCCAGCAGCCGGCCCAGCTGGTTGCCGTGGCGGCGAGCAGTGCGGCGGGCCCGGTCCGGGAGATCCGGGTGACGGCCAGGGCCTGGATGAGCACGATGCAGCAGGTGTTGGCCACGAACGCCCAGGCCATGACGCGAGCGTCCAGGCCCTGGACCGCGACCAGTCCCGGGATGCTGGACTCCAGTTGGCCGTAGCCGACCACCATGAGCGCGAGGGTCAGTGCCAGGACCTTGAGCAACTGGCGGTCGCGCAGCACGGCTGCGTAGCCCCGCCCGGCGACGTCGGCCGTGCGGCCGGGGACCGGGCCGGTCGGCGCCGCCGTCCGCGGCCTGCCGACGGCGGCCACCAGCAACGCCCCGGCCAGCAGGAACGACAGCCCGTCGGTGACGTACAGCCACTGGAAACGGCCGGGGTCGGCGGTCGAGGCGAAGAGACCGCCCAGCACGCCGCCGAGTCCGACGCCGGCGTTGAGCGCGACGAACTGCAGGCCGAAGGCGGCGGAGCGGGTCCGGCCCTCGGTGCTGCCGGCGATGACGACGTTCCACACGGAGAGCATCGCGCCGTAGGCCAGCCCGTAGAGCGAGCCGGCGAGGACGGCGCCCCACACCGTCGTCACCAATGCGAAGCCGCTGGTGCCGACGGCGGCGGTGGCCATGGCCAGGGCCGCCGTGCGGCGGATGCCGACGCCGTCGGCGAGGCGGCCCGCGAACGGGCCGCCGACCAGCGACGCGAGCGCGATGACCGAGATGACGGCGGTGGCGGTGCCCACCGACAGTCCGCGCACCCGGGTCAGGTACAGGACGAGGAAGGGCTGTACGAGTCCGGTGCCCACCGAGCTGATCAGGTTGGCGCCCATCACCACCCGCGTGCGGGGCGGCAGTGTGCCCAGGGCGGCCACAGACTCCCACTTCATGACCGAACGGCTCCCCCGCCGCTGGTGACCGCGGCGCCGACCCCGCCCAGGGTGGCGTCCGCCACGACCGCGCTCAGCCCCAGGGGGATCCCGAACTCCTCGCGCAGTCGCTGCACCAGGGCCATGGCCTGGAGGGACGTGCCGCCCAGGGCGAAGAAGTCGTCCTCGACGCCGATCGCCGCCTCGGGCGCCAGGTCCGGGCCCAGGATCTCCCGCCAGATCGCGGCGATCCTCTCCTCGACAGGTGACATGCTGTTTCATTCCTCCACGGCGCGTAGCAGAACGGCGGCCAGGTGTGCCGCACTTGAGCCCAGCAGGGCGACCACGGGGTACGCCGACCTCGTGGTGCCCGCCTTCGTACGATCGGTGAGATTGATCAGCGGATCGCTGCCCAGGCAGTGCGCGATCCGGCCCACGTTGTCCTGGTAGAGCTGGCGGGGTGCGAAGCCGGCCTCGCCCAGGAACGCCTGGAGGACGTCCGCTGCGAGGTTGCTCGACAGGACCGCGGAGACGTCGCCCGGCGTCAGCCCGGTGGCCGACCAGAGCCCCCGGAACAGCTCCTGATAGGTCATCAGTTGAGCTTGCAGGCGTTCGGCGGCCGGTCCCGGTCCGACGAGGTCGTAGCAGACCTGGCGGGCGCCGCCGACGACCTCCCACCCGTACCGCCGGCCGGAGACGACGGCCGCGGCGGCCCCGTCGCTCCCCACCGCCGCACCGCCGAGCAGGACCCGGCTGCCCGGCTCCGCCGTGCGCACCAGGTCACCCGAGGCCACCGCCACGGTCCGGGCCGCCCCCGACGTCACCAGCGCCGCGGCGACGGCGAGGGCCGCCGTCGCGGTGGAGCAGTCGGCGAGACCGAGCGCCAGCGGGTACGCGTTCCGCATCCCCAGCTCGTCCAGCAGTGCGGCGACGGCGGTCTGGGACGCGTCGCCCCCGGGCAGCGACTCGGTGGCGAACAGCACGGTGTCCACCGCCGCCGGGGGCGTCCGCGCCGCGGCCAACGCGTCGCGCAGGGCCGGGCGCAGCAGGTCCAGCACGCTGCCCCGGGCGAGCCGGTACTCGTCGAACGCGCAGGCGCGGCGCGGCGGTTCGGCCGCGTACTCCGGCAGGTCGGCCACCTTGCGGCGCTCCTCGCCCAGTGCGGCGGCGCAACCGTTCAGGTAGGCGCGGCCGGCCGGGCCGTGGCCGTTCAGAGCGCTCCCTCCGAGGCGTCCGGCAGGGGCCGCGCGCCCAGCAGTACGGCGGCCAGGTGCGAGATGCCCGCGCCGAGCAGCACCAGGTGGCCGTCGTCGGTGCCGGGCGCGGTCCGCGCACCGGCCGGGTCCGTGCCGGCGAGCCGGTCGGCGAGGTCGATCAGCGGATCGCTGCCCAGGCAGTGCGCGATCCGTCCGACGTTGCCGAGCGCCAGCTTGTCGCCGCCGTGGCCGACGTCGGAGAGGTAGATCTCCAGCACCATGCGGGCGAAGTGGCTGGGCAGTACGGCGCGGACGTCCTCGGGCCGGTGCGGGTGGTGCGCCGCCAGGCGGGCGAACAGCTCCCGGTGGGCGGTGACCTTCGCGGTCAGCTCCTTCCGCGCCCCGCCGCCGGAAGCGGTCGGGGGCGAGGTGTGATGGGCCATTCCCAGCACCGGCAGGCCGGGGGCGGTGGCGGACACCAGTGCCGAGGCGGCCGCGTCGCTGGCGATGGCCACGCCGCCGGCCACCACCCGGTCGCCTCCTGCGGCGAGGTCGGCCAGGTCTCCGGAGACGACCAGGACGTGTCGCGCGCTGCCGTCCCGGACGAGGGACGCCGCGGTGCCGAGGGCGGCCATGGCGGTGGCGCAGTCCATCAGGCCGAGGGTGCTCGCCGTGGCCCGGGTCAGTCCGGTCTCGGTGAGGAGTTCGGCGACGTCGCGCTGCGCCGCGCGGCCCTGCGGCAGCGAGTCGGTGGCGAGCAGCACGAGGTCGACCTCGTCGCCCGGGACGCCGGCCTCGCCCAGGGTGCGTTGGACGGCGGCGGCCATCAGCTCCACGACGGGCGCGTCCGACCATCGGTAGGTGTCGAACCCGGCCGCGGGGGCGGTCAGTTCGGCGGCGATCGCGGGATCCGCCTGGAGCTCGGGGAGGTCGGCCACGGGCTCGGCGTACTCGCCCAGCTCGTACGCCGGGGCACAGAGCCGTGGGGTGATCATGCGGGTCCCCCCTTGCCGGGTTCGGCCCGGGCGGCTTCCTCGGCGGCTTGCTCGGCGAGCGCGGTGAACCGCTCGACGATGCGCCGCGCGGTGCCCTCCTCGTACAGCTCGGTGTCGTACTCCAGCCAGCCCTGTGCCCCGTCCGGGCCGGGGTAGACGGCGAGCGTCAGGTCGTAGCGCGCGGTGCCTTTGTCCAGGTCGGCGGTGGTCACCCGGGCGCCCTGGATCTCGCGGGTGGCCTCCCCAAGGTTGTCGAAGACGAAGACGGCGTCCAGGAGCGGGTGGGTGCCCGGCACCCGGCGCCGCTCGGTGATCAGCTCGCCTGGGTAGGCGGCGTGGGCGAGTTGGGCCCTGGTGGCCGCGCCGGCGGCCCGGGTGCGCGCGGCGTGCGAGCCGTCCCCGGCGTCGCGCAGTCGCACCGGCAGCACGTTGAGCAGGTAGCCGACGACGTCGGTGCTGCCGGGCCGGTCCCGGCCGGCGGTGAACGTGCCGAGCAGCACGTCGTCGCGGCCGCCGTGCTCGGCGAGCGCGGCCCAGGCGACGGCGAGCCAGCCGGCGTAGGCGGTGGTCGCCGCGCGCTGGGCCGCCGCCAGGATGCCGTCGGAGACCGTGCGGGAGAGCGCGAAGTCCACCCGGGCGCCCGTCCGGGCGGTGCCCGCGGAGCGCGGTCGGTCGGCCGGCAGCGGCGGCGGGGCGTCGGCGACCTCGGACGCCCAGTGCGCGGCGGCCGCCCGGCCGGCGGCGCTCGCCAGCCAGCCGCGCTGGTCGCGGGCGGCGTCGCGGAAGGGCGGCGCCGCCGGCGGGTCGGTGTCCGCGGGCCGGGCCAGTTCGTCCAGCAGCAGTTCGAAGGACCAGGCGTCGAAGACGAGGTTGGGCACCACGACCAGCAGCCATGCCTCGTCGGCCGTCGCCCCTTCGGCGAGGGCCACTCGCAGCAGCGGGCCGTGCGTCAGGTCGAACGGTTCGGCGGCCAGCTCGCGGGCGAGCGCGTGGGCGGCGTCGGCCCCCGCACAGCGGGTGCGGACCAGGCGCGGCGGCAGTTCCTCCCGTACGACCGGACGGACGCCCGTGCCGTCCGCCGCGGTGCCGTCGAAGGTGGTGCGCAGTGCCTCGTGAGCGGCCGCGAAGCCGCGCACCCGCTCGGCGAGCAGGTCGAGGTCGACGGGGGCGCCGGTGAGGTGGACTGCCTGGCAGACCACGTCCACCGGGCGTTCGCCCACCCACTGCCTGGTGCGCCACAGGCGCAGTTGACTTGGCGTCAACTGCTGTGTGGCGCGGCGGGCTTCGGGCAGTCGGGCGCGGAGCAGGGCTCGTTGTTCGGGGGTGAGGGCGGCGAGGCGGGCCGTGAGGTCGGCGGTCATGCGTAGCGCCTCCGGAGTTCGTTGAGGTGGCTGAGGCTCTCCACGACGAGGGATTCGTCGACGCCGAAGTCGATCAGGCAGGCGATCTCGTTCACGCCCATGCCCTGGAAGCGGTCGACGACCTTCGTGCAGGAGTCCGGCGTGCCGAGCAGCGCGCCCTTCTCGAAGTACTTGTCGAAGGCGAACTTGATCAGTTCGTCCTGGTCGCCGGCCGAGATGTCGCGGACGCCCGCGCCCGGGGCGAGGTTCTTCTTCTGGGAGTCGATGACGGTGAAGAACGACCGCAGGTAGTCGCTGAACGGCGGCCAGACCGTCTCCCGCACCTCCTCCAGGTCGGTACCGATGAAGGTGTGCAGCATCAGCGTGACCGTGGTGCCCTCGGGGTCGTGTCCGTACTGTTCGAGGGTCGTGTAGTAGAGGGCGAGCTTCTCCTCCAGTTCCTCGTTGGTCATGTCGATGAGCGCGGTCAGCACGTTGCAGCCGAGCCGGCCCGCGGTCTCGAAGGTCTCGGCGCTCTTGGTGCAGGTCAGCCAGATGGGCAGTTCGGGCTGTACGGGCTGCGGGTGCAGCTCCACCTCGACGTGGTTGCCCAGGCCGTCCTGGACGTAGACCGGGGCACCCTCCCACAGTTCGCGCAGGGTGGTGACCGCGTCGAAGGTGCGCTGCCTGCGGTCCTGCCAGCCGTCCGGTTTGATGGCGAAGTCCAGCGGGCTGAAGCCGGTGGCCAGGGCGATGCCGGCGCGGCCGCGGGAGAGGTTGTCGACCACCGACCACTCCTCGGCGACCCGGATCGGGCTGTGCAGCGGGAGGATGACGCTGCCGGCTCGGATCTGCAGCCGCTGGGTGGTCATCGCCAGGCCGGCGCCGAGCACCGAGGGGTTGGGGTAGAGGCCGCCGAAGCGGTGGAAGTGCCGCTCCGGGGTCCAGATCGCGGTGAAGCCGTTCTCGTCCGCGTAGCGGGCCGCGTCGAGCACGAAGCGGTACTTGTTCTTCTCGTCGCCGGAGAAGAAGATCAGACTGAAGTCCACGGTCAGCGCTCCTGTTCCTGCTGGGCGGTTGCCTGTTGGGCCTCGGCCAGCAGGCGTTCGACCTCGTCCGGATCGAGCGCGGCCAGCTCCGCGGCCAACGCCTCGACGTCGTCGTCGGCCGCCGCCGCTCCCTGGGTGCGGGCGTCGATCCGCTCCTGCACGAAGCGGGCCAGCGCCCTGGGCGTCGGCTCGCCGAGCACGTCGGCGAGCGGCACCTCGGCCGAGAACTGGTCCCGGACGTCCGACAGCAACCGCACGATCAGCAGCGAATCGCCGCCGAACTCGAAGATGTCGCCGTCCAGCGGCATGTCCTCGCGGCCCAGCGCGCCGCGCACCAACCGCGCGACCTGTTCGGTCAGATCGTCCGCGCCGCCATCCGGTCCGTCGCCGTCCGCGGCCGCGGCCGCCGTGCCGCCGGTGGTGGGCCGGGCGATCCGCTCGTCGCGCACCCACTGGTCCAGCCGGTGGGCGACGTCCCAGGTCGAGACGGCGACGTGGGAGACGTCGCGCAGCGTCAACAGCCGGCGTACGGCCTCCAGTCCCTCCTCGGGCTGGATCGCCTTGTCGTCCATGCTGCGGCCGATCGCGGAGATCGCCCGCTTCTCGTCCTGGTGGTGCTGCCAGACGTCCCAGGCGGCGCTGATCCACACCGTGCGGTCCAGACCGCGGTTGGCGCGCTCCGCGGCGACGTCCATGAAGTGGTTGGCGGCGCCGTAGCCGAGCAGCCGCAGCCCGCCGAGCACGCCGGCCAGTGAGGACAGCAGCAGGCAGAAGTCGACCGGGTGGTCGGCGAGGACCTTCTCCAGGGCGATCTGGCCGTGTGCCTTGGGGGCGAAGTGCCATTGGCACTGCTCGACGCTGGCCGCGGTGATCGCCCGGTCCCACTGCTCGCTGGGCAGGCCGGCCGCGTGCACCACCCCGTCCAGCGCGCCGAAGTGACCGGTGACCTGCTCCACGGCGGTGCGCAGTGCGTCCTCGTCGGCCACGTCGGCGTGGACCAGCAACGGTTCGGGGCCCTCGGCGGCCAGCGCCCTCAGCCGGGTCATGCGCAGGGCTGTCGGGTCGTCCGCCTCGTGCTCGGCGAGCCAGGCGTCCCACGTCTCGCGCGGCGGCAGCGGATCGCGGGTGAGCAGCGCGAGGCGGGCGCCGGGGCACTCGCGGCGCAGCCAGTGCGCGAGGGTGGAGCCGATCTCGCCGAGGCCGCCGGTGATCAGGTAGACGCCGCCGTCGCGCAGCCGGGAGGTGGCCTTGGCGGTCCAGTCGGCGCGTACGGGTTCCAGGTCGGCGATCCAGCGGGTGGCGCCGCGCAGGGTGGTGGCGACCTCGGGGCGGCGCCGACCGGCCAGTTCGGCGGCGAGGGTGCGCAGCGACCGGTCGTCGGGGGTGCCGGGGAGGTCGAAGTGGCGGGAGCCGATGTTGCCGTGTTCCTGGCCGATGACCCGGGCGGCGACGGCGAGCGGGGCCAGTTCGGCGGCCGGTTCGGGCTCGGCCGGGCTGAGGGCGTAGGCGCCGGCGCTGATCAGGTCGAGTTGCAGGGGGTGCGTGACGCCGTGCGCGCTGACCGCCTTGACCAGGGCTATCAGGCTGTAGACACCGTGCCGTTGGGCCTGTTCGAAGCGCTCCTTGCCGCGTTCCGCGGGCAGCGGGGCGGTGGACCAGGCGTGCACGATGCGGTCCGGGAGCCGTTCTTCGGCGAGGAGGTCGCCGACGAGCCGGGCGTGGTCCTCCTCGGAGTCCGGCCGGATCGTCCAGGTGTCGCCGTCGCGGGCGTAGTCGGTGCCGGCGGTGACGGTGAGTACCTCGCCCGCGAAGGCGTGCCGGGTCAGCCGCGCGGCGGTGCCGCCGGCGTCGGCGAACAGCAGGACCGGGTCGGCGATCGGTTCGGGGGTCGCGTCGAGGGTGCCGACGGCCTGCCGCCACACGGGGGTGGAGAACCACTGGTCGAGCGGCAGTTTGCGCACCGCCCCGGGAGTGCCGCCGGTTCCGGTGAGCGGGCCGCTGCCGGGCTCGACCCAGTAGCGGGTCCCCTCGAACGGGTAGGTGGGCAGCGGAACCCGGGCCCGGCCGCGGTCGGCGTAGTAGCCCTGCCAGTCCACGGTGAGGCCGGCGGCCCACAGCCGGCCGAGCGCGGCGGTCACGGCCGTCAGGTCGGCGCCTGCGTCCCGGCCGCGGGCCGCGGAGGTGAGGACCGGCACGCCGGTCTCGCGGTCCGGGTGCCGGCGGGTGAAGGTGGCCAGCGTCTGGCCGGGACCGACCTCGACGAAGACGTGCTCGTCGTCGGCGGCCAGGACCGTGCCGAGGCAGTCGGCGAACTGCACCGTCGCACGCAGGTGTCCGCCCCAGTACTCGGGGTCCTGTGCCTCCTCGTCGCGGATCCAGGTCCCGGTGCGGTTGGAGAGGAACGGGATCTGCGGGCGGTGGAGTTCGACGCCGCGCAGCACCTCGGTGAACGGGCCGACCGCGGGGTCCACCATCGCCGAGTGGAAGGCGTGCGAGGTGACGACCTTGCGGTGGGCGACGCCGTCGGCGGTCAGCCGGGTGGTCAGCTCGCGGACGGCTTCCTTGGTGCCGGCGACGGTGCACACGGCCGGTTCGTTGACCGCGGCGAGTGCGACGTCGCCGCCTTCGAGGTACGGGGTCAGTTCCGCGGGCGAGAGCATCACCGCGGCCATCACCCCGCCGGGCAGTTCGTCCATCAGCCGGCCGCGCTCGGCGACGACGCGGAGCGCGTCGGGCAGCCGGAACACCCCGGCGAGGGTGGCGGCCACGTACTCGCCGACGCTGTGGCCGATCAGGGCGCTCGGGCGCACGCCCCACGCCGACCACTGCCGGGCGAGCGCGTACTCGACCGCGAACAGGGCGGGCTGGGTCAGGCGGGTGCGGCCCAGGTCGTGCGGCGCGCCGTGGTAGCCGCGCAGGCGCGGGTAGAGGGCGTCCCGCAGGTCCAGGCCGAGGTGCGGGGCGAGGAGTTCGGCGCAGGCGTCCAGTTCGGCGCGGAAGACCGGCAGGTGCGCGTACCAGCCCTCGCCCATGCCGGGGTGTTGGGCGCCCTGGCCCGGGAAGAGCAGGACCACCGGGCGGTCGGCGGGCTGGCCGGAATCCTGGTGGGTGTGGCGCGGATCGGCGGTGCGCAGGGCGCGTACGGCGGTCGCCCGGTCGGGGGCGGTGACCACGGCGCGGTAGTTGAAGGTGCGGCGGCCGGTGGCGAGGGTGTGCGCGGTGTCGTCGAGGGCGGTGTCGTCCGGCGCGGCGTCTTCGTCCGCGGGACCTGGCTCCGGGGCGAGCGCTTCCAGGTGGTCGGCCAACGCCTGGCGTGCGGTCTCCAGCGCGGCCGGGGACTTGGCGGAGACCGGCAGCAGCACCACCGGCGGTGCGGGCTGGGCGTCCCGGGCGGCGGGGTCCGCCGCGGGGGCCTCCTCCAGGACGACGTGCGCGGTGGTGCCGCCCATGCCGGTGGAGGTGAGTGCGCAGCGCAGCGGTCCGCCGTCCGCGGACCGCCACGGCTCGGTGCGCGTGCCGACGCGGAAGCGGGTGCCCGCCACGGCGCACTGCGGGTTCCACTCGGTGAAGTGCGGGGTGGGGACCAGTGTGCGGTGGTGCAGCATCAGGACGCACTTGATCAGCGCGGTGACGCCGGCCGCGGTGCTGAGGTGGCCGAGGTTGGCCTTGACCGACCCGATGGTCAGCGGTGGCGCGTCGGCCACGTCGTAGGACTGTGCCGCGGCGGCCAGTTCGATGGGGTCGCCCATCGTGGTGCCGGTGCCGTGGGCCTCCAGGTAGCTGACGGTCGCGGGGTCCACGTCGGCCACCGCGAGCGCCTCGGCCAGGACGGCGGCCTGCCCGGCGACGCCCGGTGCGGGGTAGCCGACGCGGTCGGCGCCGTCGTTGCCGACCGCGGAGCCGCGCAGCACCGCCCAGACGGTGTCGCCCTCGGCGAGCGCGTCCTCCAGGCGCTTGAGGACGACGACGCCGAGGCCGTTGCCGAACAGCGTGCCGTCGGCCGCCGCGTCGAAGGGGCGGACGCTGCCGGTCGCCGAGGTGATCCCGTCGGTCTCGTGGAGGTAGCCGGCGTCCTGCGGGAAGCGCAGCGCCACCCCGCCGGCCAGCGCCGCGTCGCACTCCTGCGCGAGCAGGCTCTGCACGGCCAGGTGGACGGCGACCAGCGAGGTGGAGCAGGCGGTCTGCACCGAGATGCTCGGCCCGGTGAGGTTGAGGTGGTAAGAGGCCCTGGTGGCGAGGTAGTTGGGGTCGTTGCCCATGAGGGTGGCGAGGTCCTCGCGCATCTTCGGCAGCGAGCCGTTGAAGCCGCGTTCGCCGGTCAGCACGTTGTGCAGGAGGTAGGTGCTGGTCAGCGCGCCGGCGAAGACGCCGACGCGGCCGGGGTACTGCTCGGAGTCGTGGCCGCTGTGCTCCAGCGCGGACCAGGCGGACTGGAGGAAGAGCCGCAGTTGCGGGTCCATCCGTTCGGCCTCGCGGGCGCTGAGGTAGAAGAACGAGGCGTCGAAGAGGTCGACGTCGTCCAGGACCGAAGCGCGCGGGACGTAACGGGGGTTGGTGAACGTCTCCGGAGCCACTCCGGAGGCGCGCAGCCGCTCCTCGTCGACGTCGGTGAGGTGGTCGGTGCCCGCCACCAGGTTGCGCCAGAACTCGTCGTGGTTCCGCGCTCCGGGCAGCCGGCAGTCCAGGCCGACGATGGCGATCCGGCCGTCGGGCGCGGTGTCGGCGGGGGTCGCCGTGGCGGCCGTCGCACCGCGGGGACGGTCAGTCACAAGTGCCTCCTGTTTGCCGGTCGTTCGGGGTCGGTGGGGCCGTGCGGGTACGGGCGGCGGCGCGACGGCCGCCGTGGGCGGCGCGGCGGCGGGCCCCGCGGGCGGCGCCCGCCCGGGAGTCCGACCGTTCGGCGCCGCCGAGGAGCGCGACCAGGCTGCGGAGGGTGGGCGCCCGGTAGAGGTCGGTCATCCGCAGGTCGGGGGCGACGGTGCGGGTGAGGCGTTCGTGCACGGTGGCCATCCGCAGCGAGGTGCCGCCCAGGTCGAAGAAGTTGTCGTCCGGGCCGACGGTGCCGACGTCCAGTGCCTCGCACCAGGCCGCGGCCACCGCCCGGGTCAGCGGACCGGCGCCCGCCGGTGCGGGACCGTCGCCCGGGTCAGCGGACCGGCCCGGGTCCGTCGCACGGTGCGGATGCGGCAGCGCCGCGCGGTCGATCTTGTGATTGGGCGTCAGCGGCAGGGCAGTCAGGAAGACGTACGCGGTGGGGACGGCGTGGGCGGGCAGCACGCCCCGCAGTGCGGCGCGCAGCGCGGACGGCTCGGGGCGGGTGGCGTCGGTGGTCACCAGGTAGGCGGCGAGCTGCCGTTCGCCCAGCCGGTCGTCGAACGGCATCACGACCGCCTCGCGCACCTGCGGGAGGTCCTTCAGCGCGCTCTCCACCTCCCCGGTCTCCACCCGGATCCCGGAGATCTTCACCTGGAAGTCGCGCCGCCCGATCAGCAGCAGCGTGCCGTCGTCGAGGCGCCGGGCGAGGTCGCCGGTGCGGTAGGTCCGGCCGTCCGTGACGGCGCCCGGCGCGAGGTACCGGCTCGCGACGACGATCTCGCCCTCGCCCGGTCCCGGCACCGTGCGCCCCTCGGCGTCCTCCAGGCGCACCTCCGTCTCCGGGACCGGGTGCCCGAGCGGGAACACCCCGGTGGGCGGGCGGTAGTTCCGGTCGGCGACGCGCAGCAGGGCGCAGGAGCACTCGGTGGAGCCGTAGGCCCCGGCGACCCGGCAGTGCGCCCCGAAGGACCGTCGGGCGGCGTCGAGGTCGGCGAGGTGCAGGGTGTCGCCGCCGAGGGCGAGCATCCGCATGGCGGGGAGTTCGGTGGCGCGCGACTCCATGGCCCGCACCAGGGCGCGGAAGACGGGGAGCGTGGAGTGGTAGACCGTGACGCGTTCGGCGGCCATCCAGTCCAGCAGCCCGGTGATGCCGAGGGACTTCAGGTCGACCGGGTACAGCGCGGCCCCGTTGAGCAGGGCGGCGAAGGTGTCCTGGACCGCGGAGTCCCAGCTGTAGGCGGACTGCAGGGTGACCCGGTCCAGCGGGCCGATGCCCAGGCCGTCGGTCCAGACCCGGGTGTGGTGCAGGACGTTGCGGTGGAGCTGCGCGACGGGCTTGGGCCGCCCGGTGGAACCGGAGGTGTAGAGGACGTACGCCTCGCCGTCCGGCCGTACCGGGACCTCCGCTGCCCCGTGCGCGGGGGCCGCGCCGGCTCCGTCCGCCCGTGCCCGGGCATCCGCGTCCGTCGGAACCAGGTCCTCGTACGCCAACACCGGCCGCTGCCCGGCCAGTCGACCGGCGAGCGGCGCGTTGTCCGCGAGGGCGACCAGCGCCCGCACGCCGGCGTCGTCGGCCATGAAACGGAGCCGGTCCTCGGGGTAGGAGGCGTCCAGCGGTACGTAGGACATGCCGGCCCTCAGCACGCCGAGCAGGGCCGCGATCATCTCGGCGCCGTGCGAGAAGAGCAGGCCGATCCGGTCACCGGGTCGC
>LIQL01000300.1 GCA_001418405.1 Streptomyces diastatochromogenes
CGCGTTCCGCACGGCGCGGCGGCATCGGGGCGCCGCGCCGTGCGGAACGCGGAATACGCGGAGTACACGGAGTACACGGAGTACACGGAGTACGCAGCCCCGTACGGGCTGGTGGGGCACCTCGTCACCGGTGGGCCTCCGGCCGGTCGGTGAGAGGGGTGCCGCCGCGGCGTTCGGGTGCGGCGGCGGGCGGGTGCGCGCAGGCGCCGGTGAGCGCCCGCAGCCCGCGGGCGAGCAGGCCCAGGGCCCCGAGGGCGCACGCGGCGGCGGGGACCGCGGCCGGTCCGGCGGCGGCGACCAGGGTCTCCACCGGAGTGCCGAGCGGCGCCAGCCCGGGCAACCGGGCGGCCAGGACCAGGCACAGGGCCGCCGCTTCCAGGGCGGCGGCGCTGCCCAGGCCGGCCGCGGCGGCCGTCGGGAAGCCGTGCACCGCGAGCAGCCGGGCGAGGAAGAGCAGCAGCGCCAGCGCGCCGGCCGCGAGGACGGCCGACCTGCCGCCGGGGCGGCCCGCACCGGCGAGCAGCAGGTGCGCGCCGACCGCCAGCGCCAGCGCGGCGCCCAGGAAGAACCCCGTGGCGCCGACCAGCAACGGCCGCACCCGGGAGGCGAGTTCGGCCAGGGCGCGGCTGCTGGCCAGTCCGCGGCGGCCGCGGACCGCGAACCAGTGGGCGCACCCGGCGGCCGGGACGACCGCGCAGGCCAGCGCCACGGCGGTGGCGACGGCCGCCCGCGGGTGCGGGCCGGGCACGTCGGGTCCGCCGGAGAGCAGCTGCGCCAGCAACCAGTCCCCGTAGACCGCGTAGCCCACCGTCCAGCCGGCCCACAGCACCACGGCCCGGGACCCGGGGCGGTGGCGCAGCCGCAGTGGCCCGTGCCGCAGCGCCAGCCGCAGGGCGAGGGCGGTCAGCAGCAGCCCGGCGGCGTCGACTGCCGCGACGAGGTGCCGGGTCGGGTGCCGCACGGCGGCGTGGGCGGCGACGGTGGCGAGGGCGAGCGCGCCGGGCAGCAGTTGGACGGCGCCGCAGGCGAACCGGGAACGGGGCGCGGGGGCGACCAGGAGCGGGGCCGGTTCCGGGTCCGGGTCCGGTTCGC
>LIQL01000301.1 GCA_001418405.1 Streptomyces diastatochromogenes
GACGGGGCACCGTCCCGGGCCGGGGGTGGGCGGGTTGTGGCGGCCCGCCCTCCCGGTTGCCGGACCGGCCCGTCCCGCCTGGTGCGGTGGGCAGTCTTGCCCGGTGCAACGTGCTGCGCCATTCTCGAATCCCCGTTGTTGACGGGGGCGGTCCTGCCGTTCCTGGACACCTCCGCCGACTGACCCCACGTTCCCGCGACGAACCTGTCCGGCGGGTCGGGAAGCCCTCGGCCGCCAGGCCGGGAGGGAGTTGTGCACGGGGCGGTGGCGAGGGCGGCAGGGCGCGGCACGAGCGAGGGGCATCCGCCCGACTCACCGACCATCTGCCCGGAGGCTGCCGGTGAACACCCCGAACCCCACCGACCACCCCGATCTGACCGAGGCCACGGCGCACGCGGGAGCGGCGCACCTGATCGACCAGTCACTGGGGCACCTGTACTCCGCGGCGTTGCGGATGGCCGCCGTCCACCACCTGGCCGACCATCTGGCCGGCGGCCCCCGCACCGCCGCCGAACTCGCCCGACTCACCGGCACGGACGCCGCGTTCCTGCGCCGGTGCCTGCGCTATCTCGCCTCGCGCGGGATCTTCCGCGAGGACGCCAACGGCGCCTTCCACCTCACACCGGCCGCGCAGTTCCTGCGCGCCGGGGTGCCGGGCTCGCTGCGCGACGCGGTGCTGCTGCTGACCGACGCGTTGTTCGTGCGCGCGTCGTCGGCCCTCGACGCGACCATACGGACCGGCAGACCGGGCTTCCCCCAGGTCGTCGGCGCGCCGTTCTTCGAGTACCTCAAGGAGGACGCCACCGCCCGGGAACTCTTCGACACCGGCATGGCGGCGTTCGCCGAGCCGCTGGACGCCCTGGTCGCCGGCGCGTACCCGTTCCCCGAGCGGGGCACCGTGGTCGACGTGGGCGGTGGGCGGGGCGGGTTGCTGCGGCAGGTCCTGCGGCGCCACCCGGGGCTGACCGGCGTGCTGTTGGACCGGGCGCCCGCGCTGGCGGACCACGTGCTGGACGAGCCGGGGCTCGCCGGGCGCTGGCGGGCCGAGCCCGGCGACGTGTTCACCGCCGTGCCGGACGGCGGCGACGTCTACGTGCTCCAGCGCGTCCTGCACGCCTGGGACGACGACGCGGCGGTGCGCGTCCTGACCGCCTGCCGGCGCGGGCTGGCGCCGGACGGCCGGGTGCTGGTCGTCGATGTCGTGCCGGTGCCGGGCAACGCCCCGCCTCCGGGCGAGGCGTTGGACGTGGCGATGATGACGCTCGTGACCGGCAGACGACGCGGCCCGAAGGAGTTGGACGGCCTCTTCGCCCGTGCCGGCCTGCGCCGCACCCGGATCCTGCGCACGCCCGCCTTCGCGTCCCTCGTGGAGGCCGTCGCGGCCTGACCGCGGCCCGGTCGGACGGGGTCGTTCCGCGGCCCGACCGTCACGCGGTGCCGGTGGTCGATCGCGCCCGCCACCAGTCCACCGTCGCGTCGACCTGTTCGTCCACGGGGGTGGCCCGTACGGCGAAGGCGGCTTCGTAGGCGCGTGCGTCCATCACGAACGGGCGGTCGAACTGGTAGCGGATTTCCTTGAGTTCGCGCATCAGCGGGGAGAAGAGCCCGGCGACGCCCAGCGCGACCGGCGGCAGCCTGCGCACCGCGACGGGGCCGGTTCCGGCGCGGGCGGCGAGGCGGTCGATCATCTGCCGGGCGGACTGCGCCGGTTCCGTCGGGACGTGCCAGGCCCGTCCCCAGGCCCGTTCCTCGCCCGCGACCTCGACCAGCGCGGCGGCGACGTCGGGGAGGTAGCTCCAGCTGTGCGGAGCGTCCGGGTCCCCGAGCACGGAGACCGGTTTGCCGCGCAGCAGCCGCGGCACCACCTGGGCCGCCAGGTGCCCGCCGTCGGTCACGCCGGGCCCGAAGAAGTCCGCGGCCCGTACCTCGACGGCCCTGAGGCGGCCCTCTTCTTGCCGGCGCAGCACCTGTTCCCATCCGCTGGCCCGCACCCGGCCCTTGACGCCGGTCGCGGCGAGCGGCAGGTCCTCGGTCAGCGGACCGTCGACCGGACCGTAGCCGTAGAGGTTGCCCAGCATGACGAGGACCGCGCCGGTCTCCTCGGCCACCGCGCAGAGCGACGAGACCAGCGGCGGCCAGTCCTCCGCCCACCGGTGGTAGGGCGGTGCGGCACAGCCGTGGAGCGCGACGGCGCCCCGCACGATCTCCGTCAGCCGCTCGCGGTCCCGCGCGTCGCACGCGACGTGCTCGATGCCCGGCTCCGGACTGCGGCCGGAGGTGGTGACGACCCGCACCGCGTGCCCCCGCGCGACGAGCAGTCGAGCGGTGGCCGCCCCGGCGGGCCCGAATCCCATGACGACGTGATGGCTCACCCCGGCACACTAGCGTGCGAACGGGTTGCGGCCCACCTCGACGCCTGCCGCCCGAGCGACCGTGCGGGCCTTGTACTCGGCCGCCGGGATCTGCCCCAGGACCGCGCGGCGTTGGAGTTCGGTGTCCTCGGTCGCCCGGGCGGTCCGCCGGCTCTGCGCCACCCACTCCCGTGCGCGCGCGGCGGCCCTGGCCCGTTGGACCGAGCGCCTGCGCGCGATCTCCCCGGCGAGGGCGCGTACGGTCTGTTCCAGGTCATCGTCGTGCGTGCCCGACCACATGCCGGCTCCCTCGGTGTTGGACGCACCCGGCGTTCGTCGTCAGGATACGGCGCGCCCGGCCTAGCGTCCTCGGTGGCGACGGATCCCCAACTCCGTTGCGCCGGCGCCCACCCCGGCCACGGGGAGGGCGCCGCTGCCCGGTACCGCGGGGGCCGCGGTGACGATCGGTGCCGGTGCGGCCGGCAGCGACACGACCATGGTGAGGCCGCCGCCGGGCGTCTCTTCCGGGACGAGCGTGCCGCCCATCGCCTCCGTCAGGCCGCGGGAGAGCGCCAGGCCGAGTCCGAGGCCGGTGGTGTTGTCGGTGTCGCCGAGGCGCTGGAACGGCTCGAACGCCCGCTCCCGGTCGGGCAGTTGAATGCCCGGACCGCGGTCGATGATCCGCAGCTCGACGCGGCCGGCGAGCGCGCTGGCGCCGATCGTGACCGGCCGGCCGGCCGGCGAGTGGCGCACCGCGTTGGACACCAGGTTGGCGATGACGCGCTCCAGCAGCGGCGGGTCCGCGAGCGCGTCGGGGGCTTCCTCCAGCCCGCGGGCGACGACGCGGCCGGACGCCTGCGGGGGTGAGTCGGGCAGGGTGTCCAGTGCGGCCGCCAGCACGTCGGCCAGCGCCACCGGCTCCCGGTGCGGGGTCAGCGCGCCGGCCTGGAGTCTGCTCATGTCCAGGAGGTTGTCGACCAGGCGGCTGAGTTTGGCGAGCGACTCCTCGGCGGTGGCGAGGAGTTCGTCCCGGTCCTCGGCGGAGAACTCCACGTCGCGGCTGCGCAGCGAGCTGATCGCGGCCCAGCTGCCGGCGAGCGGGGTACGCAGGTCGTGACCGACCGCGGCCAGCAGCGCGGTGCGCATCCGGTTGGCCGCCTTGACCACTTCGACCTCGGCGGCCGTCTCGGCGAGCCGGGCCCGTTCGACGGCCGCGGTCAGGTGCGCGGCGAAGGTGGTGAGCACCCGGTGCTCGGAGGCGGGCAGCCGGCGCCCGGTCAGCACCAGCACGCTGTCGTCCCCTATCGCCACCTCGGTGCGGTGGTCGGCGCCCGCCCCGTCCGCGGCGGCCGGGCCCCGCACCGGGTCCGCGGCGCCCGTGGCACCCGTGGCACCCGTGGCACCCGTGGCACCCGTGGCAACAGTGGCAACAGTGGCAACAGTGGCAACAGTGTCGGCGACGCGCGACGGCCACGACGGCTCCCCCGTCTGCACTCGCGGACGCAGCTCGATCCGGTCCATGCCGAAGGTCTCCCGGGTGCGTTCCAGGAGGGCGGGCACGGCACGGTCCCCGCGCAGGATGCCGCCGGCCAACGAGGTCAGCGTCTCGGCCTCCGCGGTCGCCCGGGCGGCGCGCCGGCCCAGGCGCAGCGAGCGGTCCACGATCGCGGCGACGGTGACCGCGACGGTCGTGAAGGCGGCCTGCGCGACCACCACGTTCGCCCCGGCGAAGGTGAACTCCCCGACGGGCGGCAGGAAGTAGTAGTTCAGCAACAGCGAGGTCGTCACCGAGGCGAGCAGGGCGGACACCACACCTCCGATGCACGCCACGCCCAACACGGTGAGCAGGAACAGCA
Source organism: Streptomyces diastatochromogenes (assembly GCA_001418405.1). Taxonomy (GTDB): domain Bacteria; phylum Actinomycetota; class Actinomycetes; order Streptomycetales; family Streptomycetaceae; genus Streptomyces; species Streptomyces albulus_C. The sequence goes on from LIQL01000301.1 coordinate 4,208, forward strand.
GCGCCTCGCTGGTGAGGTTGAGCGAGAGCGGCCCCGAGACGGCACGCAGGACGAGAGTCAGCAGCAGGGGCAGCACCAGGCCGGCGATCGGCCCGGCCACCCGCCGGCTGCGCGGCAGACCGCTTCCGGCCACCGGCCAGCCACGCCCCTGCCCGGCGCGTTCGTGGCTGACCGTGTGGACGTCGATGTCGCCGGAGAGTTCGACGACGGTCTCCCCCACCCCGCGCGGGGCGAGAAACCGGCGCAGTCGGCCGCGCCGGCTGGCACCGACGACGAGTTGGGTGGCGTTCTGGGCGCGGGCGAAGTCCAGCAGGGCGGCGGGCACGTCGTCGGCGACCACCGCGTGGTAGCTGCCGCCGAGGCTCTCGACGAGCTGGCGCTGACCGGCCAGCGCGGCGGCCGAGGAACCGGCCGGCCCGTCGCTGCGGGCGATGTGCACGGCCAGCAGGTCGCCCGCGGAGAGGGCGGTCTCGGCCGCGCGGTCGGGGTGGCGGGACCGGGGGAGGTTCACGATCCGCGCGGCCCGACGGATCAGGGTCGTGCCCTCCGGGCCACCGGTCAGCGCCACCACCACCCGTTCCCGGGTCTCCCACACCGGGCCGATCCGATGGTCGTGCCGGTACGCGCACAGCGCTTCGCCCACCCGCCCGGCGACCCACAGCAGCGCCAGTTCGCGCAGTGCGTTGAGGTTGCCGAGGCGGAAGTAGTGCGACAGGGCGGCGTCGACCTTCTCCGGCGGGTAGACGTTGCCGTGCGCCATGCGGCGGCGCAGGCCCTCGGCCGGCAGGTCGACGAGTTCGATCTCGTGGGCGCGGCGCACCACTTCGTCGGGCACCGTCTCGAACTGCGGCACCCCCGTGATCTTCTCGACGACGTCGGTGAGCGACTCCAGATGCTGGATGTTGAGGGTGGCCACCACGTCGATGCCGGCGGCGAGCAGTTCCTCGACGTCCTGCCACCGCTTGGTGCGCCGACCGCCCGGAGCGTTGGTGTGGGCGAGTTCGTCGATCAGCGCCACCGCGGGGCGCCGCTCCAGCACCCGGTCGAGGTCGAGTTCGGCGCGTTCCGCGTCGCGGTGCCGGCGGACCAGGCGGGGCAGCACGGTCAGCCCGTCGAGCATCGCTTCGGTGGCCGGCCGGCCGTGGCACTCGGCGAACGCCACCAGCACGTCCGTGCCGCGGGCGGCCCGGCGCCGGCCCTCGTCCAGCATCCGGTAGGTCTTGCCGACGCCGGGAGCGGCCCCGAGGAAGACCTTCAGCCTGCCGGGACGCGGCTCCTCCGCCGCCCCGGTCCCCTCGGTGGCCCACCGCATGACGTGCTCCCCTTCCGCACCACGGCGCGCCGGACGGTGCCGCGCGGAACGTTTCCCCGCGGTCTGTCACCGGCCGGCGCGCGAACTCGTCCTCCGAGTCCCGCGAGCATCGTCACCGTCCACCGTCACGAACCGTGCGGCGCTCCGCAGACGTTGACGCAACCCTGACCCGCCGGTGGGCCGGCCGGGGTGGGGGCTTGCCGTCGCCCGTCAGCGCCCCGGAGCCGGCCGGGCCGTGGCGGGCTCCGGCGCGCAGCGGTAGAGCCGGTGGGCCTGGCCCGGTACGCGGTCGCAGTGGGCGCGCACCCATGGGGCGATGGCGCGACCGGGGTCGGTGGCCGGGCCGCCGAGTACGACGTACCGCAGCTGCCCGGTGGCGACTAGCTCGCGGAAGCCGGCCGCGGTGGGGGTGGGCGCGGTGCCGGTGAAGCCGCCCATCGGCAGCACCGCGGCGCCGGCGTGGAGGATGTACGGGGAGGCGGTGCGCCAGCTGGTGGTGGCGAAGAGGTAGCGGGCGCCGCCCTGGTGGGCCCGGGTGTAGGCGAGGAGTTGCTGTTGGACGGCGGTGAGTCCGGAACCGTCGGGGGGCGCGCCGGCGGACTTGGCCGGGGAACGGCCGGGGGACGGCTCGGCGGCGGCCTCACCCGCGTTCGGGTTCGGGTGCGCGCCGTCGGAGCGACGGGGGCGGTGGGCCGCCAGGCGCGCGGCGGCGGCCCGCTCGGCCGCCAGGCGGTGCCAGTTCGCGACCGGCCCGGTCGAGCCCATGCCGGAGTGCCCGTACTCCGGGTCGAGGACCGACGACGCCCAGGCGGCGGACGGCAGGAGCATCGCCACGAGACCGGTGACCAGCCCCAGTACGGCGGTCCGCCGCCGCACCGCACCCGTGCCGGCGGTGCGGCCGGGGCGGGCGCGGGCCATCAGCACCAGCGCGCCCACCCCCAACGCGACCGCCACCGGCGCCAACCACGGCAGGAACGTCGGAAAGAGTCGCGCGAGCGCCGCCGACCAGGCCACCGTTGCGACGACGACGGTCGGCAGCGCCCACGCCCGGCGCCGCCCGCCGCGCAGCCAGGCACGCCAGAACTGCACCGTCCCGGCACCGAACAACGCGGCCAGGGGAACGGCCAACACCCCCATGTAGTAGGTGTGGCCGCCGATCGCCCCTGCGCTGAACACCAGGAAGTACGTGGCCAACCACACCGCCCACAGGACGAAGCCGGCCCGCAACGGATCCGTTCGCGGCCGGCCGCGCCGCCACACCAGTCCGCACACCGCCGCGAGCGCCGCGGCCGGGTACAACCAGCCGATCTGCGAGACGAGTGACGGGGCGAACATCTTGAGCCACTGTGCGGCGGTGGGCCGGGAACGGCCGGTCGGGGGCGCCGGGGCGGTGCCGGCCATGGTCGACACGGCGACGCTGCCGGTGTCCGCGGCGCTCACGTTGACGCTGGAGAAGCGGTTGAGGAAGTTGTAGCCGACCACCTGACTGACCGCGGAGTTGTTGGTCGTCCCGTCGACGTAGGGGCGGTCCTTGGCTGGGGTGAACGTCACCAGCAGCACCCACGACGCCGACACCGCCAGGCACACCGCGCCCGCCACCGACAGGTGCGCCAGCCTGCGGCGCAGCGCCGTCGGGGCGGAGAACGCGTACAGCAGCCCGAGCGCCGGCAGCACCCCCCACGCCTCCAGCATCTTGGCCTGGAAGCCCAGCCCCACCCAGACACCGGCCGCCACCAGCGGACGCAACCGACCCAGGCGGGCCGCGCGCAGCGTGGCATCGGCGGCCAGCAGCACGCACAGGGTGAACGCCGGGTCCTCGACCGGTGTGCGGAACAGTCCGGCTATCGCCGGGGTGACGGCGAAGGCGGCGGCCGCCAGGAGGGCCGGGTGCTCCCCCGCCCAACGGCGCACCGCGCGGTACAGGACCGCGACGCTGAGCACGCCCTCGATCACCTGGGGCAGGGTCAGCGCCCACGGGTGGAAGCCGAAGATCCGCACGGCGAGCGCCTGCGGCCACAGGAAGCCCGGCAGTTTGTCGATGGTGATCGAGCCGCCGGGGTCGAAGGAACCGAAGAGGAAGGCGTGCCAGCTCTCCGCCATGCTGCGCGCGGTCTCGGCGTAGAAGGTGTGGAACGCGCTGTGCTGGATGTCCCAGGCGAACAGCACCGCGGCCAGGGCGAGGATGGCCAGCAGCGCGGGACGGGCGTACGCGGGCCGTGGCGCCGCGTCCGTACGCGAGGCCCGGACGCGGGCGAGCAGTCCACCGCGGCCCGTTCGCCCGGTCGGGGTGGGCGCCGCCGGGGGTGTGCTCGCCGGCGAGGTCGCGTTCGCTGGCACGGTCGGGGCACCCGGCGGGGACGCGTCTCCCGCCGGGGACGCGTGCTCCCCCGCGGACACGCTCCCCGCTGAGGTGGTGCTGGCCATGGACGTTCCTCCCTGGTGGAACTCACCGGTCGGTGTGCCAGATGACCGGATGGGTGCCAGGGATCCGCGGGCCCCCGATTGTTCAACGAACGTTCAGCTCGCGCTGTCGGGCGGGAAAACGGCGACGCACGGGCACGGGCCGGGACAACCCGGGCAGCGCAAGATCACATGATCGACATCTACGCAAGCCACACCCCGGCCCCATGTGCTGCCCGCTCTGCAACAAAGCTGTTGCAAAGACATTCTTGAGGTTTGTCCAGTCCAAGTGTTTAAACTTTCCATCACCATTGTGGCGCACAGTCACGATCACGCGAGAGATGTAGGGAACTCGGTGGGAGACGGCTTCAAGGCTGACGTACCGTCACTGCGCACTGGCGGCAGCGACTTCGACCAGATCGGCAAGGACTACCAGAGCCTCGTCGACAAGCTGGAGAGTGCGCTGACCTCTCTGGAGGGCTCGGACACACCCCCCTGGGGAGACGACGACCTGGGCGAGAAGTTCGGCATCGTCTACGAGGGCCTGCGGGACGGCATGTACGAGTCCATGGCGCACCTCGCCAAGAAACTCCAGGAAATCGGCGGCGGGTTGACCAACATGGCGAAGAACCACGAGGCCGACGAGGAGTCCACCGACGCGGTGATGCAGCGGCACCTCTCGGAAGCCAAGACGGAGAGCCAGGCGGTCGGCCGCCTCAAGAGCCCCAACCTCTGACGGGTCGCCCAGCGGGCACCACCCGCTCCATCCGCCGACCCCGCTCCCTTCCGCCACGCCTCCTGCTCCGCGCCCGCTCCGCCCCGTCCTGCCCCTCCGTCGATCTTGGCCTGCGCATGCCTACTTCTTTACCCCTTGCCGTACCTCACCCCCACCCCCACACCCGTGATCTAGAACCTGCCGAGGGAACCCCGTCGTGTCGCTAATGCTGCCGGACGCACTTGAGTGGGTCCTTGAAATGCTGGGGTTCAACTGGCCCACGGCAGATGAAGACAAACTGCGAGAATCCGCCCAGGAGTGGCGGAACTTCGCCTCCGGCGTCGAGGAGCTCCAGCAACGGGGTATCACGGCCGCCGGCAACGTGGTGTCGCAGAACTCCGGCGACTCGATCGACGGCTTCAACACCACCTGGGAGAAGTTCGCCGGTGGCTCCGGGTCCGGGTACTTCTCCGACGCCCGCACCGCCGCCGAGACCATCGCCGTCGCCCTCGACGTCGCGGCCGGCCTCGTCATCGGCATGAAAGTCGCGGTGATCGCCCAATTGGCGATCCTCGCGGCCGAGATCATCGCGGCCCAAGCCGCGGCACCCTTCACCTTCGGCCTATCGGAGATAGGCGTGGCCGCCGCCACCGCGGCGACCCGGGCGATCGTGCGGAAGATCATCAAGGAGGCCGCGAAGCAGGTCCTCGACGCGGCCCTGGAGACCGCCAAGGAGCCTGCCGTTTCGGCCCTCCAGGCCATGATCTCGGACGTCATCACGCAGTCCGTGAACATGAGCTTCGGCGCGCAGGACGGCTTCGACGCCGGCCGCACCGTCAACAAGGGCGTCGAGGAGGGCAGCAACGCGCTGGAGAACTCGGGGCAGACGTTCGCCGAGTCGCTGCGCGACGGCGCCGGCGCCAAGGCCGGTCACCACGCCCGCAACGGTCTGGACTCGGCCGCCGGCCACAACTCCGGCGGGGACTCGGGGCACGAATCCGGAAGCGGGAGCGGCGGTTCCGAGAGCACGAGCTCGTCGGGCGGCGGCGGGTCG
>LIQL01000302.1 GCA_001418405.1 Streptomyces diastatochromogenes
TGCCCGTACCGGCGGGCCGGGGTGCCGTCGCCCTTTCGGGGGGCGGAGTTGTCCACAGGGCGTGCTTCGTCCACAGGCCGCCGTGGCCCGCGTCGAATCCGTGCAGCATGGAGACAATGCGGCGCGGTGGACGCGGAACGGCTCCGCCGCAATGCGACGCAAGGCGCCGTACGCCCACGGCAATGCCGGGCAGCACCGGCGCAATACGACGACGCCGCGGGCCACGCGGCGCAACGCGGGGCAATACGCCGGACGTTGAGGCGACGTACCGACGTCACGCAGCGACGTGGCGTCATAGAAGAAGGGGACGGGGGAGTCTTTCGTGAACGACACGATGGTGACGCTGGTGGGGAACGTGGCCACGGCGGTGGAGCACCGGGAGACCGCGGCGGGGGTGTCCGTGGCGCGGTTCAGGATGGCGGCGTCCTCGCGGCGCTGGGACAAGGCCCGGGAATGTTGGACCGACGGGGAGACGAGTTTCTATACCGTTCGGTCCTGGCGCGCACTCGCGGACAATGTCGCCGCATCGGTCGCGGTCGGCGAACCCGTGGTCGTGCAGGGGCGGTTACGGCTCCGCGAGGGGGAACGGCCACCGGAGAAGGGCGGCCAGCGCTGGTTCGCGGCGGAGGTCGACGCCCTGGCGATCGGACACGACCTCGCGCGCGGAACGTCCGCATTCCGTCGGGTACTGAAGACGTCAAAAGCCACGGAAGGAGCGCAACGAGCCCTGGATGCGGTGCCGTTGGAGAAGGAAGTTGAATCGGTTACGACTGTGGTAATGGCGGCACCGGTGAAGACGCCGGAGCTCGTTCCGGCGAAACGCACGAAGCCGTCAGGCAATTCACCCAACAAGGCATCTGTGCCCTGAAAACGTACGGCGATTTGTCGATAATGCCGGCGCGCGATGCGTGTATTCGGTAACGATTGCGATGCGGATCGCTTATAGGACGCTATTACTGGGGACCCTGCTGCGCCCGCTCCATAGGATCCGACGAGTACTCACGGGGGCTGACCAGGCTGACCAGTTCGGCCGTTGAGTTCTTGGGATCTTTCCGGTGAGGCGACCTCTCCAGCCGACCGCCTTGCCCAGAGGGGAAATCATGCTTTCGATGAAGGGGCGGGGCGCAGCCCGCCTTGCCGCCGCGGTCGTGGCCTCGGGCCTCATCGCGGCGGGCACGATAGCCACCGCGGGGACCGCCGCGGCGGACGACCCGGCCGCGTCGCACGGGGGCGCCACCGCGACGCTCGGCGGCCTGAAGACCTTCGATCAGGCCGTGGTGCACGGAAACGGAGGGGACCAGCGCATCGGCGCCGGCCTCTTCGAGATGTCGGTCGACAACGGCGGCACGCTGCAGACGTACTGCATCGACATCCACAACCCGACGCAGCAGCAGGCCCGCTACCAGGAAGTGCCCTGGAGCGCCTCGTCGCTGCACAACAACGCGGACGCCGGCAAGATCCGTTGGATCCTGCAGAACTCCTACCCGCAGGTGAACGACCTGGCGGCGCTCTCCGCCAAGGCCGGTGCCGGGCAGCTGTCCGAGAAGACCGCCGCGGCCGGCACCCAGGTCGCCATCTGGCGCTTCTCCGACCACGTGAAGGTGGACGCGGTCGACCCGGCCGCCGAGAAGCTCGCCGACTACCTGGAGAAGAGCGCGCAGAGCGTCGCCGAGCCGAAGGCGTCGCTGACGCTGGACCCGCCGGCGGTCTCCGGGAAGTCCGGCAGCAAGATCGGCCCGGTCACCGTGCACACCAACGCCGACAGCGTCACCATCTCCCCGGCGGCGGGCGCGCCGGCCGGCGTGAAGATCGTCGGCAAGGACGGCAAGCCGGTCACCAGCGCCGCCGACGGCACCCAGCTGTTCTTCGACGTCCCCCAGGGCACCGCCGACGGCAACACCTCGCTCACCGCGCAGGCCGCGACCAAGGTCCCGGTCGGTCGCGCCTTCACCGGCATCGGCGAGCACGCCAAGAGCCAGACCCAGATCCTCGCCGGCTCCAGCGAGTCCACGGTCTCCGCGGCCGCCACGGTCTCCTGGAAGAAGCAGGGCGCGATCCCGGCCATCACCGCGGAGAAGAACTGCTCCAAGGGCGGCGTGGACGTCACCGCGACCAACAAGGGTGATGAGGCGTTCCGCTTCCAGCTGTCCGGCAAGGACTACGAGGTCGCGCCGGGCGCGGCCAAGACCGTGACCGTTCCGGTCGGCGAGGACCAGCCGTACCAGATCACGATCACCGGCGCGGGCGGCTTCAAGAAGACCTTCTCCGGCGTCCTGGACTGCAAGACCGCGGGCACCGGCGGCCAGCCCTCCCCGCACCCCAGCCCGGCCACGGCCGGCGGCACCTCCAGCGGTAGCACCGGCGGTCACGGCACCGACCTCGCCGAGACCGGTTCCAGCAGCGCCACCCCGGTGATCGCGGGCGTCGCGGTCGCCCTCGTGGTGATCGGTGGCGGAGCGGTGTTCTTCCTGCGTAAGAAGAAGACCGGACAGTCCGCCTGAGCGAGGCGGTCGACCGCCTCGACGCCGCCGTCCCCGTGAGAACCGGTGACCGGGCCGTCGGCGCACCGTGAACCGGTGACCACCGGACGACCAGCACAAAGGCCCCGGAGCGCAGTGTTCGCTCCGGGGCCTTTGCCGTCCGCCCCTCGACACCCGTTTCCATCCGGGGATGGACGTACGGCAAGATGGGGTGTATCTGCCCTCGCGCGGCCACGCCGCACCACGGCCCACGCGGCGGAGCCACCCAGACCACCTGATAGATCCAAACTGCCGGACGGTTTCTCTTGGCTGAGTACATCTACACGATGCGCAAGGCGCGCAAGGCGCACGGCGACAAGGTCATCCTCGATGACGTGACGCTGTCCTTCCTGCCGGGCGCGAAGATCGGCGTCGTGGGTCCCAACGGCGCCGGTAAGTCCACGGTGCTGAAGATCATGGCCGGTCTTGAGCAGCCGTCGAACGGTGACGCCTTCCTCTCGCCTGGCTACACGGTCGGCATGCTCCTCCAGGAGCCGCCGCTGGACGAGTCCAAGACGGTCCTGGAGAACGTCCAGGACGGCGCCCGCGAGACCATGGACAAGCTCAAGCGCTTCAACGAGGTCGCCGAGCTGATGGCGACCGACTACTCCGACGCGCTGATGGAGGAGATGGGCAAGCTCCAGGAGGACCTGGACCACGCGAACGCCTGGGACCTGGACACCCAGCTGGAGCAGGCCATGGACGCCCTGGGCTGCCCGCCCGGCGACTGGCCGGTCACCAACCTCTCCGGTGGTGAGCGCCGCCGCGTCGCGCTGTGCAAGCTGCTGCTGGAGGCCCCCGACCTGCTGCTCCTCGACGAGCCCACCAACCACCTCGACGCCGAGTCGGTGCAGTGGCTGGAGCAGCACCTGGCGAAGTACCCCGGCACCGTCGTCGCCGTCACCCACGACCGGTACTTCCTCGACAACGTCGCCGGCTGGATCTGCGAGGTCGACCGCGGTCGGCTCCACGGCTACGAGGGCAACTACTCCAAGTACCTGGAGACCAAGCAGGCCCGTCTGAAGGTCGAGGGCCAGAAGGACGCCAAGCGCGCCAAGCGCCTGAAGGAAGAGCTGGAGTGGGTTCGCTCCAACGCCAAGGGGCGGCAGGCCAAGTCCAAGGCCCGTCTGGCGCGTTACGAGGAGATGGCCGCCGAGGCCGACCGGATGCGGAAGCTGGACTTCGAGGAGATCCAGATCCCGCCGGGCCCGCGGCTGGGCAACGTCGTCGTCGAGGTCGACAGCCTCAACAAGGCGTTCGGCGAGAAGGTCCTCATCGACGACCTCAGCTTCACCCTGCCGCGCAACGGCATCGTCGGCATCATCGGCCCGAACGGCGCCGGCAAGACCACGCTGTTCAAGATGATTCAGGGCCTGGAGACGCCGGACACCGGCGACATCAAGGTCGGCGAGACCGTCAAGATCTCCTACGTCGACCAGAGCCGCGAGAACATCGACCCCAAGAAGACCCTGTGGGCCGTGGTCTCCGACGAGCTCGACTACATCAACGTCGGTCACGTCGAGATGCCCTCGCGGGCCTACGTCTCCGCCTTCGGCTTCAAGGGCCCGGACCAGCAGAAGCCGGCCGGGGTGCTCTCCGGTGGTGAGCGCAACCGCCTCAACCTGGCGCTCACCCTCAAGCAGGGCGGCAACCTGCTGCTCCTCGACGAGCCGACCAACGACCTCGACGTCGAGACGCTGTCCTCCCTGGAGAACGCGCTGCTGGAGTTCCCCGGCTGCGCCGTGGTCGTCTCCCACGACCGCTGGTTCCTGGACCGCGTCGCCACGCACATCCTGGCGTACGAGGGCAACTCCAAGTGGTTCTGGTTCGAGGGCAACTACGAGTCGTACGAGAAGAACAAGATCGAGCGGCTCGGCGCCGACGCGGCTCGCCCGCACCGTGCGACGTACAAGAAGCTGACCCGGGGCTGACCGCCGTGCGACACCTCTACTCCTGCCCCCTGCGCTGGTCGGACATGGACGCGTTCGGCCACGTCAACAACGCGGTGTTCGTCCGCTACCTCGAAGAGGCGCGGATCGACTTCATGAGTCGGCTGGCGCCGGGGGACGGCAGTCCGTCGTTCACGGGCGGCTCGGTCGTCGCCCGGCACGAGATCGACTACCTGCGGCAGCTGGTGCACCGGCCCGAGCCGGTGACCGTCGAGCTGTGGGTGCAGAAGATCAGTGCCGCGTCGATGACGGTGGGGTACGAGGTCAGGGACGAGGACACGGTCTACCTGCGGGCCTCGACCGTGGTCGTGCCCTTCGACTTCGCCGCGGGGCGGCCGCGCCGCCTCACGGCGGAGGAGAAGGCGATCCTCAAGGAGTACCTGGACGACGCCGCGCATCAGGAAGGGGCCGTCGGCGCATGACGGTGTTGCGGTTGGCTGACGCCGGGGAGGCGGCGGACCTCGCCGCCTTCCTCGCCCGGCTGATCCACTACGACCGCGGTGCGGCGGTGCGGCTCCAGGTCGGGGGCGGCGTGCTGGCCGTCTTCGGGCGCCCGCCGTCCTTCGAGGTGCTGGCGATCCGGACGGCCCGGCTGGCCGACGACGGTGTGGTCGACGCCGGCGGCGGCCCCGTTGCGGCTGACGCCCGGACCGGTCGGGGGCCCGGCGGCGGCCTCGACCTGGACGTGACCGTGTCCGCCGGGGAACTCCTCGAAGGCGTGGCGGAGGAGACGGGCGGAGTCACCGTGCCCGCCGCCGTCACCGGCCCGCCGTGGGCCGGGGTGCTGCCGCCGCGGGGCGGCTGGGCGCGGGTGCCCGGACTGCCGACGCCGGAGGCGCTGGTGCGCGTGGTGTCCGCCGCCGTCGCCGAATTCCGCGCCCGGGACGAGGCGTTGCCGCCGCAGCGGCGCACCCGCAACGAGCGGGACCGCATCGGGCGGGAGATCTGGTCGCGGACGCTGGGCGACACGGAGCTGCCGCTGCGCGCGGTGCACGCCGCACAGGCGCTCGGCTTCCTGCGCGGGGCGCGGGCCGGCGCGCTGGCGGCCTCCGGGAGCGCGGGCGCGGCCCCGCGGGCGGCCGTCGCGGGCGGTGCGGGGTCCGGTGTGGCCGGCACGTCCGGTGCGGCCGGCCCGGTGGGTGCCCAGGCGCCGGCGCCGGCGCTGTTGGCGGCCGGGGGATGGCTGCGGCTGAGCACGCCGTACGGTTCGGTCGCGGTGCGGGCCGGTGGGTCGACGGGGTCGGCCGGGCTGTCGGGCCTGACGGTCACGCCCGTTTGACGGTGCGTCGGGGCCCGGTGGCGGGCCGCCCGCCCGCCGGCGCCTATTGTGCATCCGGTCCTGACGGGCGCGGCGCGTCGTCGTCGGCGGTCGTCGCCGGGGCGTCGGGCCAGACGCCGATATGGTCGGCCTCCCGTTGCAGCAGGACGCGGTCCCGCATGCCCAGGGGCGCGGTGTAGTCGGCGGGGAGTTGGCCAACGCGGCGGCGATGGCGGTGCGTTGGGCCTCGCCGCCGGAGAGCTGGTGGTTGCGCCGGTCGCGGCAGTGGGTGAGGGAGAGCAGGGGCAGCAACTCCTCGGCCGCCTCGGTGCGTGAGGCGCGGCGCCGGCCGCCGCGCAGGTGCATCGGCAGGGTGACGTCCTGCAGCGCGGCGAGGTAGGGGAGCAGGTTGCGGCTGGTCTGCCGCCGGACGAAGCCGACGACGTTGCGGCGGTGGTCGAGGCGGGTCCGCGCGTCCATCGTGAGGAGGTCGCGGCCGGCCACCCGGGCCGCGCCGGCGGTCGGGACGTCGAGTCCGGCCAGGATGTTCATCAAGGTGGACTTGCCGCTTCCGGACGCGCCCACGAGCGCCGGCAACTCGCCCTCGGCGACCAGGAGATCGAGACCCTGGAGCGCCTGGACCTCCACTCCGTCCGTGGTGACGACCCGGACCAGCCGGTCGCAGGCGATCAGCGCGTCGTGCCCGTAGGAGGGGCGGCCGCGGTCCGGCGTCGCCGACGGCGTCGGAGCAGGCGGCGAGGGTGGCCGGGACGGTGGTGGTCAGCACCACCGTGAGCAGGGCGGCGCCCAGCAGGACGCGGTGTGCGCGCACCCGCAGCACGACGAAGCCGGGCGCGGGTCCCCCCGGAGCGGCTCGGGCCTCCGGTCCGGGGGCGCCGGTGGCTCTCGGCACCCGCAGACGCGAGGCATCCGAAAATGCGATCGGACGCCGTGGGTGCTTTCAGAGGGCGGTGCGCCGGGTGGGGGGTTCGCGGGTGGTCTTGACCGGATCGTGACGGGGACGCGCGGGTTCCGGTCGGTGTGACCGTTCTCTCACCCCGCGGTGTTGACCATGGAGGCGGCCGCGTACGTGAGGTAGTCCCACAACTGCGCGCGGTGTTCCTCGGCGAGTTCGAGGGAGTCCACCGCGTCCCGCATGTGCCGCAGCCAGGCGTCGTGCGCGGCCCGGTCGACGGTGAACGGGGCGTGCCGCATCCGCAGCCGGGGGTGGCCGCGGTTGTCGCTGTAGGTGCGGGGGCCGCCCCAGTACTGCATGAGGAAGAGGGCGAGGCGCTCCTCGGCCGGCCCCAGGTCCTCTTCCGGGTACATCGGCCGCAGCAGCGGGTCCTCGGCGACCCCCTCGTAGAAGCGCCGCACCAGGCGGCGGAAGGTGTCCTCGCCACCGACCTGCTCGTAGAAGGTCTGCTCCTGAAGCGCGCCGTGCGGAATGTTGTTCACCGGTCCATGGTGGCAGACGCCCCGGCCGAGGACTCGGGACTTAGGACGACCGGCGGCGGGTGCGACTCCGGGGCGCGATCGGTCGATCACGCCCCGGAGTTGGGGTGGTGCGGTGGTGCGTGCGGTCAGCCGCGGCGGACGGTCAGCGTCGTCCAGGCGCCGACGTGCACCCGGTCGCCCTCGTGCAGCGGCACCGGGACGTACGGCTGGATCGGCTCCTCGGCGAGGTTGACCGTGGTGCCGTTGGTGGAGTTCTGGTCCACCACCGCCCAGCTGCCGTCCTGCTGCTGGACGAGCAGTGCGTGCTGGTGCGAGACGCCCGGGTCCTCCGGGGTCCGGCCCAGGTCGACGTCCGGGGACTCGCCGGTGCTGTTGCGGCGCCGACCGACGGAGATCTGACCGTTGGCGAGCGGCAGCACCTGCTCGGGCGAGTACGAGGGCAGGTTGAGGCCGGCCGCCTCCGGGCCGCTGCGGCCCATCATCGCCATGAAGTACTCGCGGTCCGGCGCGATGGCCACCACCCAGCCGTCGCCGACCACCGGCGGCGGACCCTGCGGCGGGGCCGCCGGAGCCTGGCCGGGGCCGCCGGGCCACTGCCCGTCGGGTCCCTGCTGCGGCGGCTCGAAGCCCTGCTGCTCGAAGCCCTGCGGCGGCGGCTGCTGCGGCTGCTGCGGGAACGGGGGCGGCG
>LIQL01000303.1 GCA_001418405.1 Streptomyces diastatochromogenes
CGCGTTGCCCGTCGAGGAGGTGGAATCCCGCCTGGGCGAGTTCGACGGGCGGGTGTCGGTGGCCGCCGTCAACGGCCCCGGCGCGGTGGTGGTGTCCGGTGAGCCGGCCGCCCTCGACGCGCTCCGGACCCGCCTGACCGAAGCGGGCGTCCGGGCCCGCCGGATCGCGGTGGACTACGCCTCCCACTCCCACCAGGTCGAGGACCTGCACGAGGAACTGCGGACCACACTCGCGGAGTTGACGCCCCGAGCCGGGCAGATCCCGTTCTTCTCCACCGTCACCGGGGACTGGCTGGACACCACGGAGCTGGACGCCGGCTACTGGTTCCGCAATCTGCGTGGACGGGTCCGGTTCGCCGACGCGGTGAAGGGGCTGCTGGCGGCGGAGCACCGGGCGTTCGTCGAGGTCAGCTCGCACCCGGTGCTGACGATGTCGGTCCAGGACCTGATCGAGGAGGCGGCGGTGCCGGCCGTCGCGACCGGTACGCTGCGCCGGGACCAGGGCGGCGCGGACCGCTTCCTGCTGTCGGCCGCCGCGCTGTTCGTGCGCGGCGTGCACGTCGACTGGACGGGCGTGTTCGAGGGGACCGGGGCGTCCCGTGTCGACCTGCCCACCTACGCCTTCCAACGCGAGCGGTACTGGCAGACCCCGACCGCGATCGACCGTCCCACCGCCGACGCCCCGATGGACGCCGAATTCTGGGCCGCCGTCGAACAGGCCGACGTCTCCGCACTGACCGCCGCGCTCGGCACCGACGAAGCGTCCGTCGCCGCCATCCTGCCCGGCCTCACCTCCTGGCGCCGGGCCCGCTCCCAACGCTCCACCATCGACTCCTGGCGCTACCACGTCAGTTGGACGCCCGTCGCCCAAGTGCCGCGCGCCACCCTCGGCGGTACCTGGCTGGTGGTGACCGCCGACGGCATCGATGACGCCGACGTCGTCGGGGCGTTGGAGGCGCACGGTGCGCAGGTGCGCCGCCTGGTCCTGGACGAGGACTGCACGGACCGGGCCGTCCTCGGGGAGCGGCTGGTCGGTGTAGCGGCGGAGGCCGGCGGCTGGACCGGCATCGTCTCCGTCCTCGCCGACGCCGAGGACGACAGCGCCCGGCACCCCGGTCTCACCCGTGGGCTGGCGCTGTCCGTCGCCCTGGTGCAGGCCCTCGGCGACGCCGGCGTCCCCGCACCGCTGTGGTTCCTGACCCGCGGCGCCTTCGCCACCGGCCCGTCCGACCCCGTCACCCGGCCCCGGCAGCGCCAGATCGCCGGCGTCGGCTGGACCGCGGCGCTGGAGCACCCGCAGCGCTGGGGCGGCACCATCGACCTGCCCGCCGCCCTCGACGACCGGACCGCGCGCCCACTCGCCGCCGCACTGTCCGGCGCCCTCGGCGCCGAAGACCAGCTCGCCGTCCGACCCACGGGCACTTGGGCCCGCCGGATCGTCCGCGCCGGACGTCCCAGCGGCCGACCCGCCCGGACCTGGACGCCGCGCGGCACGACCCTGATCACCGGCGGCTCCGGCACCCTCGCCCCACAGCTCACCCGATGGCTCGCCGCACGCGGCGCGGAACACGTGGTCCTGGTCAGCCGGCGCGGTGCCCACGCCCCCGGCGCCCCCGAACTCGCGGCGGAACTGGCGGAGTCGGGCACCGAAGTGACCCCCGTCGCCTGCGACATCACCGACCGGGACGCGGTCGCCGCACTGCTCGCCGACCTCAAGGCCGACGGCCGCACCGTGCGCACCGTCCTGCACGCCGCCGCCACCATCGAACTGTCCGCGCTCGCCGACACCACCGTGGCGGAGTTCGCCGACGTCGTGCACGCCAAGGTCACCGGCGCGCAGATCCTCGACGAACTGCTCGACGACGAAGAGCTCGACGACTTCGTCCTGTACTCCTCCACCGCCGGCATGTGGGGCAGCGGCGTCCACGCCGCCTACGTCGCCGGCAACGCCTACCTGTCCGCACTCGCCGAACGACGCCGCGCCCGCGGACAGCGCGCCACCTCCGTCCACTGGGGCAAGTGGCCCGACGACCGCACGCGCGCACTCGCCGACCCGCACCGGATCCGCCGCAGCGGCCTGGAGTACCTCGACCCGGAGGTGGCGCTGACCGCGCTCCAGCAGGTCCTGGACGACGACGAGACGGTCATCGGCCTCATGGACATCGACTGGGACACCTACCACGACGTCTTCACCACCGGCCGCCCCGCGCACCTCTTCGACCAGATCCCCGAGGTGCGCCGCCGCCTCGACCGGACGGCCGCCGCGGAGCGCACGGAGCCGACCGCCGGTGGCCTGACGGCCCGTCTGGCGGGCCTCTCCGACGCCGAGCAGGACCGGCTGCTCCTCACCCTGGTCCGCACCGAGGCCGCCGCCGTCCTCGGGCACTCCTCCGCGGAGTCCCTCCCCGAACGGCGCGCCTTCCGCGACCTCGGATTCGACTCGGTCACCGCCGTCGACCTGCGCAACCGGCTCGTGACCGGTACCGGACTGCGGCTGCCGTCCACGATGGTCTTCGACCACCCCAACTGCGCGGCGCTGGCCGCCTTCCTGAAGGGCGCGGTGCTCGGGGTGCCCGGCACCGCCGCACCGCAGCCGGGCACCGCCGCCGGCACCCCGGTCGACGACGACCCGATCGCCGTCATCGGCATGGGCTGCCGCTACCCCGGCGGCGCCGGCACCCCCGAGGAACTGCTGCGGCTCGCCCTCGACGGCGCCGACCTCATCTCGGAGTTCCCCGCGGACCGCGGCTGGGACGCCCACGGCCTCTACGACCCCGACCCCGACCGGGCCGGCCGCACCTACTCCCTGCACGGCGGCTTCCTGCACGACGCCGCCGCCTTCGACCCCGGCTTCTTCGGCATCTCGCCGCGCGAGGCGCTCGCCATGGACCCCCAACAGCGGCTCCTGCTGGAAACCGCCTGGGAAGCCGTCGAGCGCGCCGGCATCGACCCCGAGTCGCTGCGCGGCACCCCCGCCGGCACCTTCTTCGGCGCCAGCTACCAGGACTACGCCACCACCGTGCAGAACGGCACCGGGGAGTCCGAGGCCCACATGGTGACCGGAACCGCGGCCAGCGTGCTGTCCGGCCGGGTCTCCTACCTGCTCGGCCTGGAAGGCCCGGCGGTCACCGTCGACACCGCCTGCTCGTCCTCCCTGGTCGCCCTGCACCTGGCCTGCCAGTCGCTGCGCACCGGTGAGAGCTCCCTCGCCCTGGCCGGCGGCGCGGCCGTGATGGCCACCCCGCACGCCTTCGTCGGCTTCAGCCGGCAGCGCGCCCTCGCCCCCGACGGCCGCTGCAAGCCGTTCTCCGACGCAGCCGACGGCATGACCCTCGCCGAAGGCGTCGGCGTCGTCCTGCTGGAGCGGCTCTCCGTCGCCCGCGCCAACGGGCACCGGGTGCTCGCCGTCATCCGCGGCTCCGCCGTCAACCAGGACGGCGCTTCCAACGGCCTGACCGCGCCCAACGGCCCGTCCCAACAGCGCGTCATCCGCCAGGCCCTCGCCAACTCCGGCCTGACCGGCGCCGACGTCGACGCGGTCGAGGCGCACGGTACCGGCACGAAGCTGGGCGACCCCATCGAGGCCCAGGCCCTGCTGGCCACCTACGGCCAGGACCGCGACGCCGAACGGCCGCTGCTGCTCGGCTCGGTGAAGTCCAACATCGGCCACACCCAGGCCGCCGCCGGGGTCGCCGGCGTGATCAAGATGGTCCTCGCCATGGAGGCCGGCGAGCTGCCCCGCACCCTGCACCTCGACACGCCCTCCCGCCACGTCGACTGGAGCGCCGGCGCCGTGCAACCGCTGCGCGGGACCACCCCGTGGCCCGAGACCGGACGCCCTCGCCGGGCCGGCGTCTCCTCGTTCGGCATCAGCGGTACCAACGCCCACCTCATCCTGGAGCAGGCCCCGCCGACCGAACCGCCCGCCGACCCCGAACCGCCCGCGGACGCCGACCGGCCCGCGGACGCCGCCGCGGTCGTCCCGTGGCCGCTCGCCGCCAAGTCCGCCGCGGCCCTGCGCGACCAGGCCGCCCGGCTGCTCGGCACCGTCGAGCGGTCCCCGGACCTCCCGCCCGCCGCCGTCGGACACGCCCTGGCCACCACCCGGGCCGCCTTCGACCACCGCGCCGTCGTCGTCGGCGAGCAGCCCGCCGACTTCCTGCGCGGCCTGACCGCCCTGGCCACCGGCGCCGCCACGGCCGGCCTGGTCACCGGCGTCGCCGGCCCCGACCCCGCCGGGCCGGTCTTCGTCTTCCCCGGCCAGGGGTCCCAGTGGTGGGGGATGGGTCGCGAACTCCTCGCCACGTCCGAGGTGTTCCGCACCGCCGTCGACGACTGCGCGGACGCCCTCGCCCCGTATGTCGACTGGTCACTGCACGACGTCCTGGCCGGCGAGGGCGACCCGGACCTGCTGGAACGCGTGGACGTGGTCCAGCCCGCGCTGTTCGCCGTGATGGTCGCGCTGTCCGCGCTCTGGCGCGCCCACGGCGTCACCCCCGGCGCCGTGGTCGGCCACTCCCAGGGCGAGATCGCCGCGGCCTGCGTGGCCGGGGCCCTCAGCCTCGCGGACGCCGCCCGGGTGGTGGCGCTGCGCAGCCAGGCCCTGCCGCAACTCTCCGGCCGCGGCGGCATGATGTCGGTGTCCGCCCCCGTCGACCGGGTCGTCGAACTCCTCGCCCCCTGGCGGGAGGCACTGTCCGTCGCCGCCGTCAACGGACCCTCGTCCGTGGTCGTCTCCGGCGACG
>LIQL01000304.1 GCA_001418405.1 Streptomyces diastatochromogenes
GCGCGCCGGCGCCGGCGCGCGCGGGCGGGGGGCTGCCGCGGGTCCGCCGGGACGACGCCTTCGAGGCGCTGCGGGCCCGATCCGACGGGCACCTGGCGGCGACCGGGGCGCGGCCGAAGGCGTTCCTGGCCGCGTTGGGTCCGGTCGCGGCGCACACCGCGCGGGTGGCGTTCGCCGCCAACCTCTTCCAGGCGGGCGGGATCGAGACCGTGCCGGAGCAGGTGACGGCGGAGTCGGTGGCCGCGGCGTTCGCGGCGAGCGGCGCGCGGATCGCGTGCGTGTGCTCCAGTGACGCGGTCTACGCCGAGCAGGCGGCGGAGGTGACCGCGGCGCTGAAGGCGGCGGGCGCGGTGCGGGTGTACCTGGCGGGCAAGCCCGGTGCGCACCGCGAGGAGTTCGTGGCGGCCGGAGTGGACACGTTCGTGTTCGTGGGCTGCGACGCGGCCGGGGCGCTGTCCTCGGCCCTGGATGTCACGGAGGTGGCGGGATGACGGAGACGGCACGGCAGGAGGGCGCCATGGACGCTGCGTCAGGCCACGCCCCGGGGCACGCGGGAGCCGTCCCCGACTTCAGCACGGTGGAGCTGGGCGACCTGTCCGGGACGGCCGAGGCCGGCGATCGGGACCGGTGGACGGACGCGGTCCAGCAGGCCACCGGCAAGAGCGTCGCGGACCTGACCTGGGAGACGCCGGAGGGCATCGACGTCAAGCCGCTCTACACCGCGGCCGACCTCGACGGCCTGGACTTCCTGGGCACGTACCCGGGCATCGCGCCGTACCTGCGCGGCCCATACCCGACGATGTACGTCAACCAGCCCTGGACGATCCGGCAGTACGCGGGCTTCTCCACCGCCGAGGAGTCCAACGCCTTCTACCGGCGCAACCTCGCGGCGGGGCAGAAGGGCCTGTCGGTCGCCTTCGACCTGCCCACCCACCGCGGCTACGACAGCGACCACCCGCGGGTGACCGGTGACGTCGGCATGGCGGGCGTGGCGATCGACTCGATCTACGACATGCGGCAGCTCTTCGAGGGCATCCCGCTGGACCGGATGACGGTGTCGATGACGATGAACGGCGCGGTGCTGCCCGTTCTCGCCCTCTACATCGTGGCCGCCGAGGAGCAGGGTGTAGCGCCCGAGAAGCTGGCCGGGACCATCCAGAACGACATCCTCAAGGAGTTCATGGTCCGCAACACCTACATCTATCCGCCGCAGCCCTCGATGCGGATCATCTCCGACATCTTCGCGTACACCTCGCAGAAGATGCCGCGGTACAACTCCATCTCGATCTCCGGGTACCACATCCAGGAGGCGGGCGCGACAGCCGACCTGGAGCTGGCGTACACGCTCGCCGACGGGGTGGAGTACCTGCGCGCCGGGCTGGCGGCGGGGATGGACGTGGACGCGTTCGCGCCGCGGCTGTCGTTCTTCTGGGCGATCGGCATGAACTTCTTCATGGAGGTCGCCAAGCTTCGCGCGGCCCGGCTGCTGTGGGCGCGGCTGGTCCAGAAGTTCGAGCCGAAGAACCCCAAGTCCCTTTCGCTGCGCACCCATTCGCAGACGTCGGGCTGGTCGCTGACCGCGCAGGACGTGTTCAACAACGTCACCCGCACCTGCGTGGAGGCGATGGCCGCGACCCAGGGCCACACCCAGTCGCTGCACACCAACGCCCTCGACGAGGCGCTGGCCCTGCCCACCGACTTCTCCGCGCGGATCGCCCGCAACACGCAGCTCTTCCTCCAGCAGGAGTCGGGCACCTGCCGGGTGATCGACCCGTGGGGCGGCAGCGCGTACGTCGAGCGGCTCACCCACGATCTGGCGCGCCGCGCCTGGGCGCACATCGAGGAGGTCGAGGAGGCCGGTGGGATGGCCAAGGCGATCGACGCGGGCATCCCGAAGATGCGGGTCGAGGAGGCGGCGGCGCGCACCCAGGCGCGGATCGACTCGGGGCGGCAGGCGCTGATCGGCGTCAACAAGTACCGGGTGGAGACCGACGAGGAGATCGAGGTCCTCAAGGTCGACAACTCCGCGGTGCGGGCGCAGCAGATCGAGAAGCTCCGGCGGCTGCGCGCGGAGCGCGACGAGGACGCCTGCCGGCGGGCGCTGCGGGCGCTGACCGAGGCGGCGAAGGCCGCGCCCGGCCCGGGTCTGGAGGGCAATCTGCTGGCGCTGGCGGTGGACGCGGCCCGCGCGATGGCGACCGTCGGGGAGATCTCGGACGCCCTGGAGGAGGTCTACGGCCGCCACTCGGGCCAGATCCGTACCATCTCGGGTGTGTACCGAGACGAAGCGGGCCCCTCGTCGGGGGTCGAACGCACCCGGGACTTGGTGGCCGCGTTCGAGCGCGCCGAGGGCCGCCGGCCGCGCATCCTGGTGGCCAAGATGGGGCAGGACGGCCACGACCGCGGCCAGAAGGTGATCGCCACGGCCTTCGCCGACCTGGGCTTCGACGTGGACGTCGGCCCGCTGTTCCAGACCCCGGCCGAGGTGGCCCGGCAGGCGGTGGAGGCCGACGTGCACATCGTCGGGGTGTCCTCGCTGGCGGCCGGCCACCTGACGCTGGTGCCGGCGCTGCGGGAGGCGTTGGCGGCGGAGGACCGGGAGGACATCACCGTCGTGGTGGGCGGGGTGATCCCGCCCCAGGACGTCCAGCCGCTGCGGGACATGGGCGCCGCCGCGGTCTTCCTGCCCGGCACGGTCATCCCGGACGCGGCCCACGACCTGGTGCGGGACCTGGCGTCGGTCCTCGGCCACGAGCTGTAGGGCGGAGGGCCATGCCTGCGAGGATCGATGTCGACCGGTACGCCGAGGGGGTGCGGGCGGGCTCCCGGGCCTGGATCGCCCGCGCGGTCACCCTGGTCGAGTCCACCCGCGCCGATCACCGGGCGGCGGCCCAGCAGTTGCTGGTGCGGTTGTTGCCGTACTCCGGGGCGGCCCGGCGGGTGGGCATCAGCGGGGTCCCGGGCGTCGGCAAGTCGACCTTCATCGACGCCCTGGGCTCGCTGCTGACCGGGCTGGGCCACCGGGTGGCGGTGCTGGCCGTCGACCCGTCCTCCAGCCGGACCGGCGGCTCCATCCTCGGCGACAAGACCCGGATGGAGCGGCTGGCCACCGACCCGGCGGCGTTCGTCCGCCCCTCCCCCACGTCCGGCACGCTCGGCGGGGTGGCGCGGGCGACCCGGGAGTCGATCGTGGTGATGGAGGCCGCGGGGTACGACGTGGTGCTGGTGGAGACGGTCGGCGTCGGCCAGTCGGAGACCGCCGTCGCCCACATGGTCGACACGTTCCTGCTGCTGACGCTGGCCCGCACCGGCGACCAGTTGCAGGGCATCAAGAAGGGCGTCCTGGAGCTGGCGGACCTGGTCTCGGTCAACAAGGCGGACGGCCCGCACGAGCGGGACGCCCGCTCGGCGGCGCGCGAACTCGCCGGTGCCCTGCGGCTGTTGCAGCCGGCCGACGCGGCGTGGACGCCGCCGGTGCTGACCTGTAGCGCCCGCGAGGGCACCGGGCTGAAGGCGGTGTGGGAGCGGATCGAGCAGCACCGCGCCCTGTTGGACGCCACCGGTGCGCTCGCCGAGCGCCGCCGCGCCCAACAGGTCGACTGGACGTGGTCGATGGTCCGCGAGCGCCTGGTCGACCGGCTCCAGGAGCATCCGGACGTCCGCCGGTTGGGTCCGGAGGTCGAGGCCGCGGTCCGCGCGGGCGAGCTGACCGCGACCCTGGCGGCGGAGCGCCTGCTCGCCGCCTTCGGCCTGGGCGACGGACTGGCGGACTGACGGGCCCGCCGTTCGGCGACACCGTGCGCTGCCACCGTCGACTGACCGTCAAAATGAGCCTGTGGCAATGTTCTTGACGGACAGTCACTCGACGGTCAGACCCTGCATGGGCCGGGCGAGGGTACTCACCCGCGGACCTGAGTAGCCCGACTCATGACGCCCGGTTGCCGGGCCCCGAAGATGGCGGAGCAACCCACCGTCCGGCGCCTGGGAGTCAGCCATGGGGGCCAACAGCTATCCGCACGACGTCGCGCGCGGACTCTTCGACGGCAATCCGCTGGCCGGGCTGATCGCCGGGTTCTGCCTCACCCTCGACGCGTCCGGCGACCTGGAGGCCAGGCCCGTCGTCCACGTGCAGCTACGGCCCGGTCTGACGCTCTCCCCGGTCGCCGCGGACCAGTTGGCGAAGAGCTGCCAGCGGGGCGTGCAGCGTCAACTGGACGCGAGGGACGGCGACTTCGCACCCCATCCGGAGGCGGGCCCGGCCGCCAACGAACTCGCCATCACCCTGCACCCGTACGGCAGCGGACCGTTCGCCACGCCCTCCTCGATCCGCGACGGCTACCTGCTGCGCGGCGGCGGCTGAAGCGTCAGTCGCGGGCCGCCGTGACCACCGAGGCCCACACCGTCTTCCCCGACCGGTCGGGCGGCGTCCAGCCCCAGGAGTCACTGAGCCGGTCGACGAGGTGGAGCCCGCGCCCGGACTCGGCCAGCGCGTGCTGCGGCCGCAGCACGGGTGACTGGGTACCGCCGTCCGAGACCGCGCACAACACCCCGCGCTCCTGTCGGGTCAGCGCCAACCAGCCGCGGCAGAAACGGTTCTCGAAGAGGGAGTCGAAGACGGTCTCGGCGGATTCGGTGGCGCCGTGCCGCAGTGCGTTACTGACCAGTTCCGAAACGATCAGGACCGCGCTCTCGGCGAGCCCCGGACACATCCGCCAGGCGTCGAGGGTGGTCCGGGTGAAGCGGCGGGCCTCGGCCACGGTGCAGGCCGCGCCGCCGAGCGCACAGGCCGCGAACCCGTCGGGCCCCGGCAGCCACCACGCCTCCCGGGCGGTGTCGCCGGTCACTGGCTCCCCTCCTTCCCGGAGGACGTCGCGCTCGGACTGTGCCGGGTGTGTGGTCATCACGATCTCCGCGGAGGGGCAAGCGAGTTGGGCGCGTCGGGGACGGTCTGGGCGGGGCCGCCCCGGAGGGCTAATATCCTCGTCGGCCGTCCATCGCTGCAAGTGCATCTGCAATTACATCGGTACGGACGGCCAGCCAGGGGCAGGATCACGCCAACCGTGATCACCGCCCGGATCGGTCCCGAGCACACCCCCCACCAAGGGAGCAGCCGTGATGGAATCGATGACCAACGGAATGCCGGCGAGCGCCATCGAGGGCGCCGTCTGGCGCAAGAGCCGCCGCAGCAACCCCAGTGGTAACTGCGTTGAACTGGCGCTTCTTCCGGACGGCGGGGTCGCGGTACGCAACTCGCGACACGCCTCCGGCCCGGCGTTGATCTACACCCGTGCCGAACTGGCCGCCTTCGTCCAGGGGGCCAAGGACGGCGAATTCGACGATCTGTTCCCCCACGACTGAGCAGACGACCGCCTTCGGGGGCAACGACTGAGGCATATGTCGGCCGGATAGTCGGCGTAGGTGTACGCCTCCTCGGGGCAATGGGACACTGGGCGTCGGCCCGACCACTCAGGGGAGTCAGTTATGAGCGCCGCGCAGCCGCACAGCGATCTGTCCCTGCGCCGCTATCTGGAACATCCACGCGGCGGCCCCACCGTCCTGCGCATCGTGCTGGGCACCCAGCTGCGCCGGCTCCGGGAGGCCGCCGGCATCACCCGCGAGGCGGCCGGCGACGCCATCCGCGCCTCCCACGCCAAGATCAGCCGCCTCGAACTGGGCCGGGTGAGCTGCAAGGAGCGGGACGTCGCGGACCTGTTGACGCTGTACGGCGTCCTCGACAGCACCGCCCGCGCCACCTTCCTCACCCTCGCCCGCCGGACCAGCACGCCCGGTTGGTGGCACCAGTACAGCGACGTGTTGCCCAGCTGGTTCGAGACCCACCTGGGGTTGGAGTCGGCCGCCTCGGTGATCCGCACCTACGAAGTCCAGTTCGTGCCGGGCCTGTTGCAGACCGCGGAGTACGCCCGCGCGGTGGCGCTGCTGGGCCACCCGGGGTCCGCGCCGGAGGAGACCGCACAGCGGGTGGCGCTGCGGATGCAGCGGCAGGAGCTGCTCGCGCTCACCGACGCGCCGCGACTGTGGGCCATCCTCGACGAGGCGTGCCTGCGCCGGCCGTTGGGCGGACCGGAGGTGATGGCCGATCAGCTCCGGCACCTGCTGGAGATGGCGCGGCGCCCCAACGTCACCCTCCAGATCGCGCCGTTCGCCCTCGGCGGCCTGGCCGCGGCGGGCGGACCGATCACCATCCTGCGCTTCCTGGAGCCCGACCTCCCGGACATCGTCTATCTGGAGCAGCTGACGAGCGCGCTCTACCTGGACAAGCGCGACGACGTCGACCACTACCTGGCGGTGATGGACCGGCTCAGCGCCCAGGCCGAGTCCCCGCGGCGCTCGCTGGCGATGCTGGAAGAGTTGCTGGAGCAGCCGGGGTGACGGCTGCGGGGCCGGACCGCCCGGCCCC
>LIQL01000305.1 GCA_001418405.1 Streptomyces diastatochromogenes
CGTTGGCAGCGCATCCGTAAGGCGTACCTGTACGCGAACCCGTGGTGTGTGCTGTGTGGTGCTGCTGCGAGGGTTGCGGACCATTTCCCTTTGAGTCGGCGCGAGTTGATTGCGCGGGGCGACGTGAATCCGGATGCGACGAAGCATCTTCGACCGCTGTGCATTGCTTGTCATAACCGTGAAACGGCGCGGAATCAGCGTGGCGGATTTGCTGCTGAATTCATTTCGCGTCGCGAATCAGGGGAAATTCCGCCGTACTGACCAGGCGGGTGCCCCCTTCCCCTCTCGCCGTTGAGCGGCAGGGAGGGAAAAAACTTGCATGGCTAATTAGACCGATTTGACGGAGGTGACTTTCCGTGGCAGTTCCCGGGCAAAAGCCCAAACCCCATATCCAGGCAGTCCGCGAGGGCACATTCCGCCCTGACAGGAATTCCGAGGGCGCAAGGTTCGCCCCGCTGTCCCCCATCGAGCCGGATTGGTCCGAGCTGCTACCGGGGGACGACACGGACGACGTGCGGAGTAAGGCCCGGGACGTGTGGGCGCGGACGATTCCCGCCCTGGTGCACTCCGCTGGTCTGACGGACGCGCAGCGAGAGACAGCCATTGAGTATTGCCTGACAGTCGCCCGACTGTGGCAGGCAGAACGTGAGTTGAGCCGTACCGGCCTGGTGGTCGAGACGGAGCGCGGGAACGTGAAATCCCCTTGGGTGACGATTGCCCACCAGTACCGGAGTCACTTCCGCTCGCTGGTCGGCGAACTAGGGCTATCGCCCGCATCGGCAACCCGGATCACCCCGCCGGAGAGCGGGGGCGACGATGACGGGATTTTCGACTGACGATCTGCCGGTACCGCATGACGCGTTGCTGCAACTCGGCCTGACCGACGACGAGATATCCGACGCGTTGCAGTCCCGTCCGCTGGTCGTTGCTGCGCAAGCGGCTACGGCTGCGGGGTCGTACTTCGACGTGCCGTCTGCCCGCCGTGCGCTTGACGCGATTCAGAGTTTCAAGCACACGAAAGGACGTTGGGGCTCGACACCGCTCAAGCTCTCGCCGTGGCAAGTTGTGTGGGTAGTCGCTCCGATCTTCGGATGGCTCGCCCACGACGACGAGCTAGGCCGAGCGGTGCGGGTCATTCGCTCGGCATGGATCGAGGTTCCCCGGAAGAACGGCAAGTCCACCTTGTCCAGCGGTATCGGCCTGGTGCTGCTGCTCGCTGACCGCGAGGTAGGCGCCGAGGTTTACGCGGCTGCTGGCAGCCTTCCGCAGGCTGAGCGGGTCTTTGATGACGCTAAGCGCATGGCGCTGACTTCCCGGGCTGCACGGGGCCGTGTGGAGGTTCTGCGGGGCCTGATTCGCGTTCCTCGTACGGGTGGAGTCTTCCGCGCACTGTCGAAAATCGCCGAGACCGCGCACGGGTTGAACGTGAGTGGGGCGATTGTGGATGAGGTACACGTGCACAAGCGGCGTGACCTGGTGGACGCGATCGAGACCGGTACTGGTGCCCGTGATCAACCGTTGGTCGTGTTCATCACGACTGCTGATGAGGGCACCGAGGGCAGCATTTACGACGAGAAGCACACGTATACGCGCCGCTGTGCGGACGACGTGATTTCCGACCCCGGGCATTACGGGGTCATTTGGGCCGCCGAGGAAGGCGACGACCCTTACACCGAGGAGACATGGCGTAAGGCCAACCCCGGGTTGGGTGTCTCGCCCTCGCTCGCCTACATGCGCCGTGAGGCTGCTAAGGCCAAGTCCACCCCTTCCTATTTCCCGACGTTCTGCCGACTGTCTCTGAATCGCCGTATGCGCTCGTCCTCGCGGTGGCTGCCGCTTCCGGTGTGGGACGAGAACGCGGGGGTCGTAGACGAGCAGCAGTTCCGTTACCGCCGGGCGTGGGGCGGGGTAGACCTATCCGCAGTGTCCGACCTTTCGGCGTGGGTGCTCGCTGTGGAGTCCCGCAAACCAGGTGTGGAACTGGAGTTGGTTAGCCGCTTTTGGCTTCCCGAAGAACGCGTAGACGAGCTAGAGCAACAGCTACACGTACCACTGAAACAGTGGGCTACCGATGGGCTGTTGACGCTTACCGACGGCGACGCGATCGACTACGGGGCGATTGAGAAGCAAATCATTGCGGACTGTCGCCGGCTGGACGTGCAACGCATTTCGTACGACCGCATGTTCGCGGGTCAGCTCGTCCAGCGGGTTGAAGCGAAAACACGTGGTGTGGACGTGGTGCCCGTCGCGCAGACGTATCTAGGAATGAGCCCTGGCAGCAAGGAACTTGAACGCTTGTTGCGCGAGGGTCGAATACATCACGGCGGGAACCCGATCTTGCGTTGGCATGCGTCCGTGGTGGAGGTGTACCGGGACGGAAACGACAACTTGCGGCCCGTGAAACCGGATCGCGGGAAGTCGTCAGCTCGTATCGACGGTATCGCCGCTGCGGTCATGGCCCTGGACGGGTACGTCCGCCGACCGATCAAGCGTGCCCGCGCTGCAAGTGCATAGAACCCAGGGGGATTTGATGGCGGAAACCCCGCTTCAGATGACACAACGGCTGTACGGCAAGCTACAGCGCCGCAAGCATGCGGCTAAGCGCTGGTCTGACTATTACGAGGGGGAACACCCGTTGTTGTTCGCGTCCCCTGAGTTCGCGAGCCAGACCGGCGGGCTTTTCGACGAGTTCTCGGACAACTGGTGTGCGACCGTCCCGGATGCCACGGTTGAAAGGCTTATGCCGCTTGGCTTCCGGCTGGAAGACGGGACGCTAGACCAGGTAGCCGGCCGGGCATGGCGGCGCTCCGAATGCGATGTTGAGATCGGTCTAGCGCTGTTGGAAGCGCTCATTGCGGGCCGCTCGTACGTGCTGGTGTGGAAGCCCGATGGGATCAACACCGAGCTTACGTTTGAGCACGCGTCTCGCGCGCTGGTCGAGTACGTCCCGGGGCGTCGGCGGGTGCGTTCTGCGGGGCTGAAGACGTGGCGTGACTGGGATACGGAGTTCGCGACGCTGTTCACGCCGAGCACGGTTTACCGGTGGCAGCGTGCGGCTCGCGAGGGCGGGCAGTGGACGGAGCGCACAGCGGGGCTGTCTCGCGGTGAACCGCCGCACCTGGCAAACCCGTTGGGGGCGGTGCCGTTGGTGGAGTTGCCGAACCGGTCACGGCTTAGTGCTGCGCCCCGTTCCGAGCTGCGGACGATCGTCCCGCTTCAGAACGCTGTCAACACCTTGTGGGCGCACTTGATGACCGCCAGCGATCAGCGCGCGCTGCCCGCTCGGGTGGTACTCGGCATGGACCGGCCCGTCCGCGAAATCGTGGACGACACAGGTGAAGTGGTCGGCGAGGAAGACTTGCCGCTTGACCGGTTCCGTTCGGACCGTCTGCTGTGGCTGGAGCGCGAGGGCGCGTCCATCGGTGAGTTCTCCGCCGCTGATCTGTCGTCGTACCTGGACGTGATCAACCAGGCCGTTGAACACATCGCGGCGCAGACTCGCACACCGGCTACGTATCTCACGGGCAAGTTGGTCAACGTCAGTGCGGAAACGCTGGCGGCGTCCGAGGCGGGTCTAGTTGCCAAGGTAGGCGAGCGGCAACGGTACTTCGGGGCGGCGCTGCGTGAAGTCATGCGGCTGGAAGCGCTCGCGGCCGGCGAGGCGGGGCGGGCGAACTCGCTTGCGCTCGGCTCCGTGGTGTGGCGGGACCCGCAGTTCCGCAGCGATAGCCAATACGCGGACGCGTTGGTGAAGTTGAAGGCGATCGGGGTGCCGGACGAAGCCCTTTGGGAACGCATCCCGGGCGTCACCCCCGACGAGATCGAGCGATGGAAGTCGATGCGCACGGATGCGGCGGGCGCCATTCTCGGCGGGAACATGGCTGATCTGTTCGGCCCGAAGCCGGAGCCGGGCCAGGTCGAGGATGCACCGTTCACGGACGACGCTGCGGAAGCGGCGTAGATGGGGCGTACGGAGGACCTTGCCAGCGACCGGTACACGCAGGTACAGAACGTCTCTCGCAGCGTCGTACAGGCCGTACAGGGGCTTTGGCGGGACGTTCCCGCGGATCGGATCCTGTCGGCCATGTCCGGGGAGACCGGGCGGCAGATCCTCAACGCGGTGACACTGGGACAGCTCTCGGCGGCCGAGGGCGCGCAGGCGTTCGTCAGCGCGTCCATGCTGGCGCAGGGGGCGGGGTTCGGCGCGCTCGGGTCGTTGGATGCGTCCGCGTTCGCGGGGCTCGCGTCGGATGGGCGCCCGCTCGCAACGCTGCTGCAAATGCCCGCGATCACTACGGCGCAGAGTCTCGCGGCCGGTGAGAGCGCGGAAGTGGCGGCGCTGCGGGGGCTGACGCAGATGTCCACAATGGTGGGCACGCAGATCGCCGACACCGCGCGTGCGGCTACGTCGGTAGCCATGGCGGCCGAACCCTCGTGTGTGTCCTACGTGCGGGTGGTGCGGCTGCCTGCGTGTGCCCGGTGCATCATCCTGGCCGGTCGCCAGTACAGCCGATCCCGCGGGTTCCAGCGGCATCCGCGGTGTGACTGTGGCATGCAGCCCATGAGCGATACCGAGTGGCGCGCGAGCCACAGTCCCGAGGACCTGGTGCGGCAGATGAGCCCCGAGGAGCAGCGGCGCCGGATCGGTGCTGCTGGCGTCAAGGCGCTGGAAGCGGGTGCCGATCTGGGGCAGCTCGTCAACGCGCGTCGAGGCATGTCCACGGCGACGGTGCACGGTAAGCGCGTCCAGGTGACGAGCGAGGGCACGACTCGCCGCGGCATCGGCGGTAGGGCACTGGACGCGGGGTTCCAGCGGCAGGCGGGGCAGCGCTACGCGCGGACTACAGCGCCCCGACTCATGCCTGAGGAAATTCTCAGACTGTCGGACGACCGCGAGCACCAAATCAGGCTGCTCCGGAAACACGGTTACATCACGTAGGGGGAGCGATGGCAGAGACCATGAACGACCAGGCCGACGAGCCGACCGGCGACCAGGACGCGCCGCGCGAGGACGAGCACCAGGACCAGGCCGAGCCGACCGGCGACCAGGGTGCGGAAGATACGCGGCCCGACGAGCACGACCAGGACCAGGCCGACGAGCTGAAGCGGGAGCGCGCGGCCCGGGAGGCTGCCGAGAAGGAAGCGGCTCGGCTTCGCCGAGCCAACGCGGCAGTCAAGGGCGTGGACCTGGACGCGCTGCGGGACGAGGTTCGCGCGGAATTCACGCAGCAGCTCGTTCGTGCGGAGGTTCGCGCGGCTGCCGCTGGTCGGCTCCGAGATCCGGCGGACGCGCTCGCCCTGGTGGACACGGCGGGGCTGGTCGGTGAAGGCGGCGACGTGGACGCGGCAGCAGTCACGCGGGCCGTGGACGAGCTGCTGAAGGCAAAGCCTTACCTTGCGGACTCTTCGCCGAACTCTCCGGCTCCGTGGGGCGATGTGGGCGCCGGTCCGCGCTCGTCCGCTACGCCGGAGCCGGCTACGCCGCTTGACCGTCTGCGGCGCGCATTCGGCCCCAACTAGCGGACCACTTCACGACCCAATCTCGGGGACGCATTCGATCGAATGCCGTCCCTTTTTTCATGGCCAAGAATAGGGAGACACATTAAATGGCGCTTACCCTTCCTGAGGCTGCGAAGCTCTCGACTGCCGATCTTCAGCGCGGAGTCATTGAGACTTTCGTGCAGGAGTCCAGCATTCTGGACCGGCTGCCGATGCTGACGATTCAGGGCAACTCGTATGCGTACAACGAGGAATCGACCCTTCCCGGCGTTGCCTTCCGTAGCGTCAATGAGGCGTACGCCGAGAGCACCGGCACGGTGAATCAGAAGTCTGAAACTCTGGTTATCCTCGGTGGCGACGCGGACGTTGACAAGTTCATTGTCCAGACCCGCGGAAACCTCAATGATCAGCGTGCAATTCAGACACGAATGAAGGTCAAGGCAGCCGCCTACCGGTTCCAGGAAGCGTTTTTCAACGGCGACGTTGCGACCGATCCGAAGGGTTTTGACGGTCTGCGCAAGCGGCTGACGGGTGCTCAGGTCATCTCGGCCGGTAAGGATGGCGCCCCCATCGTGGGTGCTGGTGCGGCTGACTCGCACGCGTTCTTTGATCTGCTTGACCAGCTCGTTGCGCAGGTTCCGGGTCTTACCGGCAGCAATGGCGCGCTGTACGCGAACCGCGCGGTTATTGCGAAGGTGCGTTCCGCGGCTCGCCGGATCGGTGGCTTTGAGATGGTCAAGGAGGCACTTACCGGCAAGATGGTCGCCACCTACAACGGCATTCCGCTGCTGGACCCGGGGCAGACTGCCGCGGGCGCAGACATTCTTCCGCAGACGGAGACTCAGGGCACGGCAACCGACGCGTCATCCATCTACGCGGTGCGGTTCGGCCAGGCCGAGGACGACCGCGCGGTTACCGGTCTGACGAACGGCGGTGTTCAGGCTTACGACCTGGGCGAGTTGGAGTCCAAGCCTGCTTTCCGGACGCGGGTTGAGTTCTATTGCGGACTCGCTGTGTTCGGCGGTAAGGGCGCTGCCCGTCTTAACGGCGTGCTCGCCAAGTAACTGAAGGGGACGGAATGCCGCCGCGTAAGCGTGCACCGGCGTCCGCCCCGAAGATGCCGCACACGGATTCCTGCGGTGCCCCGGAAAGGGTCGAGAGCTTCCCGGCTCTCGACTCGTCCGGGGCCCCGCGGACCGTGGCGCGGTGTCTGGCGTGCGGCGCTCAGACAGTCAAATAGCAACGGGGAGGAAACGCGGTTATGACACTCCCCGCACTGGCCACGCTCGACGAGCTGGCAGCATGGATGCAGCGCGAGCGGGAGGAGTTGCCCGAGGGCGCCGCCCTGGTGCTCGACACCGCGTCCGCCATCGTGCGGGCGGAAGCTCGGCAGCGCTTCACCAGGGGGACGAGCACTGTTGCTCTCTCCCCTCGGGGACAGGCGGTCTCGCTGCCCCAACGCCCCGTGATCGGGGTCGAGTTGGTCCGCGGGGGCGGCCGAGAGCTGCGGGCGGACGAGTACCGGCTATGGCGCGATGATCTGTGGTTCGCGGGCTCGTTCAGCTCGGTATCGGTCACCTACTCCCACGGGTACGCCGAGGTGCCCGCGACCGTGCGCGCCATCGTGCTCACGCTCGCCGGCCGAGTGCTGACCAACCCGTCCGATCTGAGACAGGAAAGCGTCGGGTCCGTGTCGGTGACCTACGCGGCCGAGACCATCGGCGCTTCCCTCGCCCCCATCGAGCGGGACCAGCTCGCCCGCTACCGCCCTCGCGCTGCCGTGGTGCAGCTCGGCAAGGGGCGGCCCTGGTGACCACGCTCCACTACACGCAGACGGTCGTGATCGTCCGGGCCCCGCTCGTGGTGGACCGGTACGGCAACGAGACCAGCGAGCGGGATTGGTCGAGCGCGACCAGGACGACGGTCCGCCGGGTGTCGGTCCAGCCGGACACGTCCACCGAGGACGACGGGGACCGCCCCGCGGTGACCACGGGCCTACGGCTGACCACGCGCCGAGGGGTCGATATCGACCTGACCCCCGGGGACCGCGTGGTTGCCGTGGGCCGGCTGCTGGAGACCGACGGGGACGTTGCGCGGTGGGTCGTCGGGGGGCGACTGCACCACGTAGAGGCACGGCTTAAGGAGGTGGCCGGCTGATGCGCTTCCGGCCGAACATGAACGGCATTCGCTCGCTGATGCGCACCCCGGAAGCGGGGCGGGAAGTCGAGCGGATTGCTTCGCGTATCGCGTCCTCGGCCGAGTCGGCGACCGGCGGGGAGTTCCGGACCGACTCGGCGTTGGGGCCCCGCCGTTGGCGTGCTGCGGTGATCGGGAATTACCAGAAGCACAACGACGCCGAGGGCACCCGTAGCGCGCTGCTGCGGGGCATGGACGGGGCCGGTAGTGACTAGACCGGCGGTCGTCATGCCGGACGCGGTGGCGGTCGTCACGGGCTATCTGCGGGGCGCTCTCAAGGCGCACGGGAAGCCCGTTCTGGTCGTCTCCCGCATTCCGTCCCCGCGGCCCCCGTCGTTCGTCCGGGTACAGCGCATCGGGGGCACTCAACAGACGGTCGTGTCCGACCGTCCCCGGCTCGATATTCACTGCTGGGGCGAGAGCGAGTCCGCCGCGCATGACCTCGCGGCGCTTTCCCGCGCGCTGCTCGGCGACATTCCCGGGGTCCGGGACGGAGTGACCGTTTACCGGGTCGCCGAGGTAGGGGGCCCGATGTGGCTGCCCGATGACCAGACCAGTGCCCCGCGATTCGCGTTCGCCGTGGAAATCCACATGCGCGGACGCGCGCTCTAGAAGCACCTTTCATTTACTACGGGGGGACACCTATGTCTCTAAACGCTAACGCCGTGCGCGTGGCGGTTACGGGCGCTGCTTATGTGGCTGCCTCAAAGTCCAAGCTGCCGACCGATGCGACGACCCCTTGGGATGCCGCATTCATTGACGTTGGCTGGATCTCTGACGACGGTATCGCCGAGTCCAATTCGACCGACACCACCGAAATTAAGGGGTGGCAGGGCGGGCAGACCGTTCGAAAGGTAATCAGCTCGTCCGAGATGACGTTTCAGTTCACGGCCATTGAGACCAATAAGACGGTCCTTGAGCTGTACCACAAGGGCTCGAAGGTGACCACCACGAGCGGCAAGAGTGTTCTTGCCATCAAGGCGCCCGGCCCGGATCGTCGGACGTTCGGTTTCGACGTGATCGACGGTAACTCTCACATTCGTATCGTGATTCCGGACGGTGAGGTCACCGAGACCGGAGACATTACCTATAAGAGCGATGAGGCGGTTTCCTACGAGCTGACCATTACCGCCTACCCGGGTGCTGACGGAACGGTTGCCATCAAGTATTCCGATGACCCCGCATGGGGCTCGGCCCCTGTTGAGTAATCCAGTGAATAAACGTTCCGCCTACGCAGTAAGAGGTACGACGCATGGCTAGCACTTTCGACCTTGACATATGGGTCAAGGAAGCACGCATGGAACCCTTTTCCTTCACTTTGGCGGGGTCTGTTTTTACCATGCCCGCAGCGGGCGAACTGGATAAGTCGATCCTTTCCGCTGTCAATCTGACGAACCCGAGTGCCGCGGATATTGAGACGCTACTTAGGGCGGGTCTTGGCGGCCAGTGGGCGAAGTTCGACGCCATCCCGGCCCCGCTCGCCGCGCTCGGTGAGCTTTTCCGGCAGTGGCAAAAGCACGAGGGTATTCCGTTGGGGGAATCTCCGGCCTTGTCCGACTCCTAAGCGAGTACGGCGAGGCCATAGAAGCGGATTTGCAGCGGTTCTACGGCACGGACATTCGCGAATTGTTCCGTGCCGGATCCGAACTAACATGGCGCAGGCTCCGAGCCCTGATATCAGGACTGCCACCCGAGTCGGCTCTAGCCCGAGCCATGGCGGGGCCAGACCACGCCTGGACGCTCGAAACGCAACTACTCGCAGCGCTGCACGACCGTCTGAGCGAGGCGAATTGGCAGAGAGGGAACGCGGGGGCGAGGTCGCCGACCAGGCGCCCGCAGCCTATTCCGCGGCCCGGTGTCGGGACGGGCCGTATCGGCGGAACGAAACGCGACGTGCACGAAGTTGCCCGGTATCTCGCGCAGTTCCAGCCGGAGAAAGGGGAGTGATCCGGCATGGCCGTTGAAGTCGGCATGGGGTACGTCAGCATCGTGCCGGAAGTCCAAGGGTTTGCCGGAGAGCTACAACGGCAGGTGACCGGCCCGGCCGAGTCCGCAGGGCAGGAAGGCGGGCAGGCAGCCGGCGAGGGTTTCACCGGGAAAATGGGTGGCGTCCTGAAAGGCGGTCTTGCCGCTGTCGGTCTTGCTGCTGCGGCGGTGCTGACCAAGGGGTTTATGGACGCTCTCGATCAGGGCGCCATTAACGGCAAGATCCAGGCTCAGCTAGGCAGCACCCCGGATGACGCGGCCCGGTACGGAAAGGCCGCTGGGCAGCTTTACGCCCACGGGGTCACGGACTCGGTAGAGGAAGCGGCCGGAGCCATCTCGGGCGTGATGCGGTCCGGCATCCTGCCCCCAGACGCGACCAACGCACAGATCGAGTCCATTACCGGGAAGGTCACCGACCTAAGCAAGACCTTTGAGTTGGACCTAGGCCAGACCAGTAACGCGGTCGGGCAGATGCTTAAGAACGGTCTTGCGAAAGACGGTACGGAAGCGCTCGACATCCTGACCGCTGGTATGCAAAAGATGGGTCCGCGTGCCGATGACATGGCGGACACGTTCAACGAGTATTCCACGAAGTTCCGGGACCTCGGGCTGTCTGCATCGGACGCCATGGGTCTTATGTCGCAGGGTATGCAGGCGGGTGCCCGGGACACAGATACCGTCGCCGACGCACTCAAGGAATTTCAGATCCGAGCGACGGATGGTTCTAAGTCGAGTACCGAAGCATACGAGGCTATCGGCCTTAGCGCTGAACAGATGACGGCCAAAATTGCCCAAGGTGGCCCCAACGCTCGCGCGGGGCTACAACAGGTTCTTGATGGGATCAAGGCAATTGAGGACCCGGCGGAACGATCACAGGTTGCTGTCGGGCTCTTCGGCACAAAGGCCGAGGATCTAGGGCAGGCGCTTTACGCGCTGGATCCTTCCACGGCTGTAAAGGCTCTTGGTGATACCGCGGGGGCTGCTGAGAGAATGGGCAGCGCGCTGCACGATAACGCAGGCGCCAGGATCGAACAATTCAAGCGCTCCCTTGAAGTCGGGCTAACCAGTGCCATCGGGGATTACGTCATCCCCGCACTGACGAATTTCGGTAGCTTCCTAGGGTCAACTTTCGGCCCGGCACTCAGTGCGGGAAAGGAGTTGGTGTCAGGCTTCTTCGCCACGTTCACGAACTCGGCCGGTGGTTCGGCAATTGCCTCGTTCGGGCAGTCGCTCGTATCGGCGGGAACGACGCTGCGAAACGATTTCATGCCCGGGTTGCAGTCGCTCGGCTCGCTCGCACAATCGACGCTGCTACCTGCTATGCAGGGACTCGGCAACGTTCTCTTTAACCAGCTAGTTCCTGCATTCATGACGCTATACACCAACGTAGTTCAGGCCGTAGCGCCGATCCTTTCGTCTCTCGGCAGGATTCTTACCGAGGTGATTTGGCCCGCAGTAATGCGCGTCTACTCGGCGATTGTCGAGAACCTGCAACCGATCTTTTCGGCGCTGTCTGACTTCATCTCGGAACGTGTTGCGCCTGCCGTGCAGACGATCGGCGAAAAGCTGCATACGGTCGTGGAAAAAGCGCGGCCGATCATTGAGGTTGTCGCGTCGGTCGTGTCCTGGCTGGGCCGGCTCGCCGCGGACATTCTCGGCACCGTCATTCCCATTATCGTCAAGTTCGCCGGTCCGATCTTTTCGGCGCTATTCTCGGCGCTCGGCACAGCTATCGGCTGGATCGGCGACATCATCGGATTCATCGCTGACTTTGTCGTCGGGATCCGTGACGGAGCCAAAGCAGTCAAGGATTTTGCCACTAAGGCCATATCCGGTTTCGGTGACTTCCTTGACTGGGTGAAGGGGCTACCGGGCCGGATTGGACGCGCACTCGGCGATTTCGGAAACCTGCTTGTTGATAAAGGCATGGACCTAGCCCGAGGTCTCTGGGAAGGCATCAAGTCCATGGGCGCATGGCTGCAAGACAAGTTGTTCGGTTGGGCTAAGCGCTTCATTCCCGGACCGATCGCTGACGCTCTCGGAATTAATTCGCCCTCGCGGCTCATGCGCGACGAGATCGGCCGTTGGATTCCGCCGGGAGTCGTGGAGGGTATCGACTCGGCGCAAGGCACGTTGGATGCCAGACTGCGGACCATGGTGACAGTCCCCAAATTCGAGCCGGCTAGGCTCTCGGGCCCGGTATTCACACCACGCTCCGAGGGCGAGAACTTCCGCGCGATGGAGGTTCTGCGGGAAATCGTCGAGGAACGTAAGCGGGACGTTGTACTGATGCTCAATGGCGAGGAAATTGCCCGAGCGTCCGCATACGGACAACGGAAGCTAGCGAGGAGGTGACTTAATTAATGGGTATGTGGATCGGGCGCCCTGGGAACCTCCGGCAATTCAATGAAGCGGCTACGACGTTCGACCGGTCGCCGACTCTCGCGGTTGCCGAATTCCGCGCCCTGGCAGGGGGCGTCACAACGTGGGCGCCCCCGGTGCAGCCGCGCCGGCTCAAACTGGCGTGGCAATCGACTCTGGCGGACGATCTCGCCCACCTGGACCGACTTGCCCGACGGGTGGACGGTCCGGGGCCCGTCGTGGTCGTCGATCCCGCGGCCGGCAACCTTTTGACCGCGAACCACGCGGCCGGGGTGGGCCCGGCCCCGGGGCAATCGCCGTGGTGGGCAACGGCCAACGTGACCGTCACCAGCCCGCCTTACGCGCCGGCTACGCTCTCACTCGCCGCTCCCGACGATCTGACCACCCTTGTTTGGTACGGCCCGGCTCCCGGCCAGACGTACGCCGCTGTACCCGGTCAGCCAGTCACCTGGTGGTGTCCCGGACTGTCCGGGGTCGCAGCAGAGATGCGCCTGTGGTTCTACGACGCGGCCGGCGCCTACCTCACGTACTGGTACAGCTCGGCGGTAGACCGCCCCATGACGGTCACGGTGCCTGTCGGGGCCGCATACGTACGGCCGGGTGTGCGGCTGGTCCGGTCGTGCACTGATCTGCCGATCGGGCCGTCCGTCCTCGCGGTGGGCACGGAGATAGCGGCGCTGCGGCTCGGCTACCGACAGGCACTATCCACGGCGCAGCAGACCGGCACGGTCCCGCTGGATCAGTACGTGATCACTGGTACTGGCGCTGCGTTGTCGGACGTAGGCGGGGCGGTGAACGTGACCGTCCCGAGCACGGGCACGGTCAGTTGGGTGCCGACGGCGGGGGCGCACGGCTTCCCGATTGCGTCGGGCCAAGTCGCCGTATTTACAACACAGTTCAGTAAGGCCACGGGATTCGGAGCCGAGTTCCGCAGCACTACCGGGGCCGTGGTGGGCACCAGCGCACGGCAGGCCGCCGTAGCCCCCGCAGGCGCCGCGTTCGTGCGTCCGTGGGTCACGGCGGCCGGCGTCACCTCGCCCACACCGCTCGGGACTGCCTCGCTGGTCGTCTGGGACCAAGCACCGCCCCTCCCTGTCGGCGAGGGCACGGGACTGATGAGCATCACCGGATACGGCCAGACCATCCGGCCCGGGAATCTCGATTCGCGCGACGTGACTCTAGAGCTGGTGGAGGTGACCAGTGCAGCCGGCTGACGCGCCGCTGACTACGACGCTACGGGGTGGCGAGCGGTCCGCCGCGCACAGTGTCCGGCTCGGCGGCCGAGACCTTGGTGCACAGGTGGTGTCCTGGTCCCTGGATCGCGCGTACGGCACCGATCTGCCGGACGCCATGCGCGCCTACAGCGGACCGGCGAGCGCGCAGCTAGACGTGACGCTGACAGGGACCGGCGGCCGGCCGGCACCCGCCCTCTACGGCCCATGGGCACCGCGGGGAACGGGCGACGTGGCTCGACCTGGTCAATCAGTGGTCCACGCCTGGGGACTCGGCGGCAGCGTGCTACCCGCGTTCCGCGGTTCTGTGCGGTCGCGCTCTGCTCAGTCAGGCACGGACGCCGTGCAGCTCTCCGCCCTCGATGGCTCCGAGCGGCTACGGATGCCCGCTCGCCTGCCCCGGGTGTCTGGCGGGCTCGACCCACTCACCCCTTTCGGACCGGCAACCAACTGGGTCGCTTCGCCGAGCTGGTGCGTGGACCATCTGCTACGCGGGGCCGGCATCCACTCCGCGCCGCCCCCGCGCACGGGGTGTGTGCTGTACGCGAGCATGCACGGCGGTGCTGCTGCGGACGTGGGGTATCTGCTGTCTCTCGGGGGTGACTGGTCGCGCTGGACCAGGACCGCCGCGCCGTGGGAATGCGCCGTGTGGGGTTCCATTGACGGGGGCACGCGAGCGGATTACGCACCGCAGAGTCGTCCGGTAAACCGGAATTCCGACGGCGGGGGAATCTGGTTCGAGATCTGGATAGACAACACGGGAATTACGACAGGGGACCGGACCGCGGATATTTCCCTGTCCTGGGTGCAGCCCACAACCGTCATTGCCTACACCAGCGTTCGAGCCGATTTCGCAAAAGGTGAGGTGCGGTTCTTCAACGGAACCTCCTCGACCCCGACAGCGAATCCGTCTATCACGTGGTCGGTTCCGGAGATGGCGAAGCGCTCCGGGCGCTGGCACTTGGGGTTTTGGCTGACGCACTCGTCTAGCGGTACGCCTACGCTAGAGGGGGCCGTGCAGTATCCCGGGACGGGTGGAATCACGCTGTCTCCGGCTACGGCCGGCGGCGACATTTTCGCTAGCTCAATGGGCAACGTCAGTCTACGGCTCGGGTATCTGCGAGCGGAGAGCCTGCAACTATCGCAACTCGCCAAGCGACCAAGCACACTTGAGGATATTGCACAGATCGGGACATGGGCGAAAACAGCGACCCTCGACGTTCCGGAGATGCCCATACGCGTGATTCCGGCAGTCTCCGGAAGTGCCTGGGATGTGATCACACAGCTAGCGAAAGCCACTCTCAGCACCGCCGGATTCGATGCCGACGGGCGGTTCAAGTGGCATAGCCGTAGCCGCTGGTCCACCGTGCCCACTAAGGCCGATGTGACGGTAACGGCACACCGCGAACTTGCCTCTCTAACCGTCACGGAAGAGATCGACGCTTGTCGTAACTCGTGCACGGTCAAGTGGGCGAACTGGTCCCGGGTTAAGGTCAATAAGAGCACGCTTAAGCAAGCGTGGAATGTATTCAGAATCGAGCCGTTGAGTTCATATTCTCTCGCCTGGACTATCGCTGACGACGAGCTAGACACTCCGCCCCCGCCCACTGTGGTCAGAGTGGAAACGGAGGGAATCCGTTTCGCATCGGACGACACCGACCAGGCAGGCGCCGTGCATGGACAGGTGGAGGTGAGCACCGACCGTCGAGACGGAAAGCTGGTCCTGACCATGTACAACCGGTCCCGCACGGCAGTTTGGCTGCGCGGAAATTCCGGGGGACCATCGGTGTCTCTCGTCACTCCAAGCATTGATAGCGGGCAGGCTCCCGCCGACTGCTGGTCCACCTTCTACAACACCCCGAGCCAAGCGGCATACGGGGTTCAGGAGTACACACACGACCCGTCCGGATGGATCCAGGACGCCGGTTCGGCGGACGCTCTCGCAGCCTCTCTGAGGGACGCTGGAGCATTCCCCACGCCGCTGCTGTCGAACGTGGAAATCCTCCCGGATCCCCGTATCGAACTGGGGGACGTAGTGCGCGTCCAGGACTCGACAGGGGCGCAACTCGATACCTTGGCATGGGTTGTTGGGACACGAACTTCCGGCGACAGTGGCGGGGCGATTAAGCAGATTCTCACGCTGCGAGGAACTACCTACAACGGTGTACCAGTTGATGCGGGACTCGTTCCCGATCCGCCCGTTGACCCCGCTGTGAAGTAAGCAACGCGACATGGGGGATAGGTGGCAGACGAGCACGACCAGGACCCGCTAGCGGTCCGTATCGGCGCGCGAGAGATCTACGACGAAGTGGTAGGGCTGCGCGAAGACGTGCGCACCATGGGGCAGCAAGGCGAAATCGTGAGGCAGGAACTCGCCGACCACGAAACTCGGATACGCGACCTAGAGCGCTGGAAGTACGCATTGCCGATTGCCGTGGTGTCCGGAGTAGTTGCGGCAGGCGTAACGGTCGTCAACGCGACCGGCAAGGGATAGCCGGCAAGCAAGATGCAAGCACCCCGCTACGGGCTACCGGGCGGGTTTTTCATACTCAAAACTGGGGGACGCATGGCGAGATTTGAGGGCGCAACGTGGCGCCCGATTCCCAACAACCACACGTCGGGCGGGCAGAGTTCCGTGTCCGGAGTGGTGATTCACATCATGGATGGCAGCCTAAGCGGTACCGATAGCTGGTTCCGGAACAACGAGGCACAGGCGTCTAGCCACTTCGGTACCGGGCGTGACGGGGCGCTGTATCAGTGGGTCGATACCGCGGACCGTGCCTGGGCGCAGGCGGGCGGGAATCGGGACTGGCTGAGTATCGAGAACGAGGGGCGTGGTGGGGACAGTCTGACGAGCGCGCAGATTGACCGATGCGCCGAAATCCTGGCGTGGGCGCATCGCGTCTACGGCGTGCCGCTTGCGGTGACGCACTCGACTACCGGACGCGGGCTCGGCTATCACGCGATGGGCGGGGCCGCGTGGGGCGGTCACACGAGCTGCCCGGGGCCCCGAGTGCTCGCGCAGCTTCCCGAGATCATCGCGCGGGCGCAGCGGCTTGCCGGCTCGGGCTCTGGCGGGTCGGGCAGCTCGTCCACGTACACCGTGAAGGCAGGCGACACCCTGTCCGCCATCGGCAAGGCGCTCGGGGTCAAGTGGCAGACCCTCGCTGACCTGAACGGCATCAAGGCGCCCTACGTGATCGCTCCCGGGCAGAAGCTCAAGACCAGCACGCCCACCGCGCCCAAGTACGCGCCGTTCCCGGGGGCCGGCTATTTCAAGGGCTCGCCCCGCTCGGCGCTGATCACGGCCATGGGGCGCCGGCTGGTCGCCGAGGGGTGCAGCACGTACAGCGACGGTCCGGGCCCGCAGTGGACCGAGAGCGACCGCAAGTCCTACGCCAAGTGGCAGCGAAAGCAGGGGTTCGGCGGGACCGACGCGGACGGGTGGCCGGGTGCAAAGACCTGGGCGGCGCTCAAGGTCCCCGCGGTCTGACCACGGCCCGTAACAGCGGTCCCCTCGGCGGGGACCAGCTCGGGAACGCAAACGCGGACCCGTTCACACTCAGCAACTTTCAGGGGGAACAGCTATGCAGTTCATCAAGGCGCATCCGGCCCGTATCTACGCCGTAGCAGTAGCCGCACTCGCCCTAGTGGCGCACTACGTCCCGTCGCTGCCGAGCGCGCTGGTCCTCGGCCTGGTCGCCGCGGTGCTCGGTACCGGTGAGGCGGTGCAGCGCACCGAGAACGCCAAGACCGCCGGAGCCGGCGAGGACGAGCACGACGAGCACCAGGACGACGAGCCGGCCACCGCGTGAGCTACCGGCACATTGCCCTGATGGGTCGAGCCGGCTCCGGAAAGGACACAGCAGCCGCTCGGCTCGTCTCGACCTATCAGTTCGTGCGGGTGGCGTTCGCAGACCCGCTCAAGGACTCCGCCCTACGGCTAGACCCGATCGTCGGGGCCGAGGGCACGCCCCTGGGGGCGCTCCCGATCCGGCTGTCAGACCTGGTGAAGCGCAACGGGTGGGACCGAGCGAAGCGGGAGTATCCCGAGGTGCGCCGCACCCTTCAGCGCATGGGCCAGGCCGTCCGCGAGCACGACCCCGACTACTGGCTACGGCTGGCCCTGGACAAGGTCAAGACCGCCGAGCGGTGGGGGCTTCCTGTGGTCGTCTCCGATGTGCGCTACCCCAACGAGGTGGCTGCGCTGCGGGCCGCTGGTGCACTGCTGGTGCGTGTGGACCGGCCGGGGCTCGACGAGCACCAGGACCAGGCGGCCGAGCACGTCAGCGAGACCGCGCTAGCCGGCTACGAGGTAGACGCGGTGCTGACCAACGCGGGCACGCTCGCCGATCTTGACGCCCTGGTGGACGCGCTCGCGGTCCGCCGCTGACCAGCGGGTGACGGGGTGGTGAAAGTGGCCCCTGTCTTTCTTTCTCTTGGTTTTTTCTTGTTCACCAAAAAAGTAAGGCTATTTCGTCACCTCATCACCCCTCGCCCCGCTGGTCGGACCCAAGCACAGCAATACGAGGGGGAACCAATGGCCGGAGCTATCCGGACGATTCAGCGCGGGGGCTCACGGTGGTACGTGGACCCGGTAACCGCGATCAAGTACCCGGGCGTTACCAGCATCGTCGCCATGCTGCCCAAGCCATTTCTTGTCTGGTGGGCGGCGCGGATGACCGCGGAAGCGGCGGTGTCGAATCTGCCCGCTGTGGCGTCGATTGCCGAGCGGGACGAAGCGGGGGCCGTGGACTATCTGCGGAACGCCCACTCGCGGTACACCAAGCTCCGCGCCCGTATCGGCTCGGAAGCGCACGACCTTTTCGAGCGCATGGCGAGGGGCGAGGCCATCGGCCGAGTGCACCCGGACCTAGAGCCGTACCGCGAGGGGTTCGCCGAATTCCTGGACGTGGTGCGCCCCGAGCTGGTCCGCGCGGAAGATATCGCGTGGTCGGACACGCACGGATACGCGGGAAGCTTTGACGCGATTCTTCGCGTGCGGCTCGGCGAGGACGGAAAGCCCGACCACGTGTCCGGGGAGTGGCACACGCTCATTGTCGATTGGAAGACGAGCAAGAGCACGTACCCCGACGTGGCGTTGCAAATGAGTGCGTACGCGCACGCCGACAAGATCGTTGCCCCGGACGGGACTTCCGAGCCCATGCCGGAATTCGACGGTGCGGCGGTGCTCCACATCACGCCGGAAGGCTGGGAATTCAAGCCCGTACGGATCGACCGCGAGGTTTTTGACACCTTTCTGACGCTGCGGAAGGTGTTCACGTGGGACCGCGAGACCTCTAAGTCCGTGATCGGCCGGGCGATTGCCGAGAGCGCCCGCCGGCTCATCACCGGAACGCAGCGCCGCGCGTAGCCGCGCCGAGCACACCCAAGACAAGGGCGACGCCGCGCCGAGCGGCCCGCCCTTTTTTCATGCCCAAAATCAGGGGGAATTCCCAGCATGGCTATTCGCATTTTTGAGACCGATCCTTCCGCCAAGCCTAAGGCGACGTTTTCGGATGACACCGTGGGCCGCTTCCATGGAGGTAAGCAGGAGAACGGCATTCCCGTCGCGCTGT
Organism: Streptomyces diastatochromogenes; assembly: GCA_001418405.1. Lineage (GTDB taxonomy): Bacteria > Actinomycetota > Actinomycetes > Streptomycetales > Streptomycetaceae > Streptomyces > Streptomyces albulus_C. Next base: position 18,875 of record LIQL01000305.1, read on the forward strand.
CTGAGTGGCGCGTGACGACCGGTGACCCGGAGGTTGCCGCGGCTGTTGCACAGCTCATGGGCGGTACTCCGGTTGAGACCGATTCCACGTCGGAAAACTTCATCGAGATTCTGACCGAGCGGGATAAGGTCAAGGTCGTTCTTTCCGGTCCGGACGCGATTTCCTCGGACCTCAAGCTGTGGAACGGCTCGGCGCTTATCCACCACTGCGACGGAATCGAGTTCCTTTCCCCGGACGAGGACAAGGGCAAGCGGTGCCGTTGCCCGGAACTCATGGAGGACCGGAAGGCAGCCGCTAAGGCGAAGCGGGGCCCGTCCCCGGCTATTGCCGTAACGTTCCGTCTCGCCGAGGACTACGACCTTGGCCTTTTCCGTCTCCAGACTGGTTCGTGGAAGCTCGCTGAAGTTCTTCACGAGGTTGAGAACGCCCTAGACCGCGTGGGCGGGGAAACTCTCGCCGAACTGTCGCTAGAGCTGGTGGAGTACACCACGAAGAAGGGCCGCGACGTGAGCTACCGGAAGCCCGTTATTCGCGTGCTCAAGTCGTGGTCGGACGCCATTGCCGAGCCGAAGTTTTAGGCGAGGTTTTGCACATGGGTAAGCGCGGAGTTGTCACTGACTACGGCGGCGAGGAACTTTACCGCGGAGACCTGATCTCGTATGCAGCGCGGCAGGGAAATCGGGTCCGGATGGCTGACGCCATTATTGACCGGGTGACTACACGGCTCGTTGACGGCCGGCTACGTCCGATGCTGCGAGTCAGGCCGACCGGAACCGAATCGGGTTTCGCTAAGCGGCGGTCGCTCCGTAAGGAGTGGATTACCACGGAGCATGTGCGGCTCATCATGCCGGACGTAACCGGCGAGCGAGACCAGTAATACGCACGACAGAAAGGGCCGGAGAAACCCCACGGGGCGACTCCGGCCCTTTCCTTTAGGGGGACGTATGGAACTCACGATTACGGAGCAGAGCGCACCGCCGCTTGGGGATGTGCGGGAACTGCGCACGGGGGATGTGCTGCGACTGGTGCCCGGATACGAGCGCCGACCGGACTGGGTGCGATATCTCGCCGCTGCTGCTCATGCCATGGCACGGGGCGCGCAAATTCGGCGAGGGGGCGACGAATGAGCCTCCCGCATGAGCCGTTCGGGCTCGTCCTAGTGCTCGTCCTCGCGGGCACCGTGGCTACGGCGCTCGCCTTGGTGGCGCTGCTCGGGTGGGGGTGGATCAAGCGTGGCTAATTTCAACAAGCGACGAGGAACCGCGTGGGAATCCGCTGTCCGCGACTACCTGAACGGGTTCCTTGACTTGGTGGACGAGACCGGGGCATTCCGTAACCCGCTCTCGGGCGAGAACATCCGCCGAGCCGCACAAGAGGGGGCGAAGGATGTCGGCGACATCCACGCGGCCCCGTTCGTCATCGAGGCAAAGGACGTGAAGAGCCCCGCGGTTCCAACATGGCTACGACAAGCAGACGTCGAGGCCGTGCACGCGGGTTTCCCGTTCGGCGTGGTCGTGCACAAGACGCGGGGCGCCAACGTCCGCACCGGTCGCGTGCACATGAGTATCCGGACGTGGACACGGGTTCGGCTCGCCCTCGGGCAGACCGCCCGGGACATGTCCGAGCGGTACGGGTTCAGGGTCAGCGTCCGCGGGCTCGACTCCGGCCGCTGGTACCTGACGACCGACGTGGAGCGGTTCGCCGCGCTGCTGTCCGATCTGCGGGCGGGGGTGAGCGCTCGTGATGCTCGCTGATCTGCTGGCCCGCTTCGATCAGGTGACGGACCAGGCGGACGGCGGTTTCCTCGCCGCATGCCCCGCACACCAGGACTCGCGCCCGAGCCTGCGTATCTGGCGGGGCGAGGACCTGAAAGCTCGCCTCACGTGCCGGGCCGGCTGCAACACGGCGGAGGTAATCAAGGCTGTGGGGCTCACCTGGTCCGACTTGTTCGACGTTGCCGGCCCCGGTGCCACTGTCCCGGCCGAGCGACCCGAGCTGGTCCCCGTCGCGCAGACGGCGGCCCTCGCCGCGTACGTGGACCGGTGCTCACTCGCCCTCGGGGACTACCGGTCCGAGTGGTCCGAGCGGGCACGGGCGTACCTCGGCGACCGGTTCGGGCTCGACCTGGAGACCGCCGCGGAACTCGGGGTCGGAGTGGACGACGGGCACCAGGGCGCCGACTTCCCGCACCTGTCGCGCGCATACCGCGCTTACGCACGGCTGACCGTGCCACTCCGTGGGTTCGACGGGGTGACCCGTGGTCTACAGGGGCGGGACCTGACCGGGGACTGTCCGGGGCGGTGGGTGTCCCTGATGAACCCGCGCGGGTACAGGTGGGCCCCGTACGGCGTGATGCGGGGGCAGGGCGGATACGGAACGGTCCTGATCACCGAGGGCCCCGGGGACGGTCTGACTGCTGTTGCCGTGGGCTATGACGCGGTGGTCGTCCGGGGTGCCTCGCTCGCCGGCTCGCCCGAGCTGGTTGCCGAACTCGCCGAGGGGCTGCGCGGACAGCTCGTCATCATCTGTGGGGACAACGACCGTGCGGGCAACGGGTTTTCGGCTCGACTCGCCGAGGGACTGACCGCCCACGGAGTCACGGCCCTGGTACTCGACATTCCGCACCCGGGTGACGATCTGACCGACTGGCGCGAGCGGAACCCCGCCGCGTTCCCCGCCGAGCTGCACCGCGCAGTCAAGGCGGCCCGACCCGCGAGGGACACCGCCGAGCGGGAAGCGGCAGCCCGTAACGCCGAACTCGCCACCCGCACCGGAGCCGACACCGTGTCTCGCGACCAGGGCGCGGAAGCGGCGGACATCCTCTCGCGGCTGGTCGGGCAGTTCGGCGAGTCCGACGCGATGAACGCTCACGCGCTAGTCGCATGGAGCGGGGGCAGGATCCGCTACGCATCCGGACTCGGGTTTTACACCTGGGACGGTCGCGTATGGGTCCGGTCAGACATGCGGGTCCGGCAAGAGATCCACCGCATGGGCGCCGCCCTGGTGCTCGCGGGACAGAACCAGTTGGCGCGCGGATTCACGATGACTTCCCGCATTGACGCGCTGCTGACCGAGTTGTGTTCCGTTCCCAACGTCAGTATCAACGCGACCGACTTCGACGACCGACCCGACCTGTTGAACTTCCGCAACGGCACGGTCGATCTCCGCACGGGCCGACTCCGCCCGCACGACCAGGCCGACCTACTCACGTACGCACTCGATATCGACTACGACCCGCACGCCACGTGTCCTCGGTGGGAAGCATTCCTAGAGGAAATCTTTCCCGGGATGCCGGACATGCCCGCGTACATTCAGCGCATGGTCGGATACGGAATCACGGGCCACACCACCGAACAGGCATTTTCGGTTCTGTGGGGCAAGGGCGCCAACGGTAAAAGCGTTCTCGTGGACACGCTGACTTCCGTTTTCCGGGCCATTTCGCGGACGACCCCTTTTAGCACGTTCGAGGAACGCAAGAGCGGCGGTATCCCCAATGATATTGCAGCTCTGCGGGGCGCCAGGCTCGTTATGGCGTCCGAGGGTGAGAGCGGAAAGCCTATGTCGGAATCAATCCTTAAGCGGGTCACCGGTAAGGACATGATCTCGGCAAGGTTCTTGCGTCAGGAATTCTTCGAGTTCCGCCCGTCGTTCCTGCTGCTGTTGGCGACGAACCATAAGCCAAAATTCAAATCGCAGGATGAGGGGCTTTGGCGACGAGTCAAGCTGATCCCATTCAAGCGGTGGTTTGCCCCCGCCGAGCGAGACCCCGCGCTAGATAGGAAGCTGCTCGCCGAGGCCGAGGGAATCGCCGCGTGGGCGGTGGCCGGGGCGGTGGCCTGGTATCGGGACGGACTGCAAGACCCGCAGGTCATCACGGGGGCATCGCAGGAGTATCGCGAGACCTCTGACCCGCTCGCTGGGTTCCTGCCAGGCGTTCTGGAGTGGGCCGACGAGTCTGTGACCATGACCGGCAACGATTGCTTTAACACGTATTTGGAATGGTGCGAAGCCGAAAACCTACCTGGGCGTGAACGGTGGACTCGCCAGGCGTTCTATTCGGCTATGGAGGAACGAGGGGCTACGAAGAAGCGCACAAACAAGGGCATTTCCTTGGGATGCCTTCGCCTCGCCGGCGTGGGCCCCGAGCAGACTGGCCCGGGAATCTTCGGTAACTGAACCAACCGCATATGGGGGCTGTTCACCTTCACTGGTGGGCGGCCCCCTTTTTTTGCTTTCAGGGGGAAGCATGATCGAGCTACGGCATGACGTAGCCGGCGAGACCGTCACTGTGCACGTGCCCGAGACTACTGGGGATCTAGTCAAGTTCCGCAATTGGCTTGACCGGTCGCGCGAGCGGGGCCCTATCGCCATTGACACCGAGACCACGGGATTGGAGATATTCAGCCCCGCCTTTCGGCTCCGTACAGTCCAGTTCGGCGACGAGCGTGACGCGTGGGTGATCCTGTACGAGCGGGGCGGATATCACGAGTCATACGCCCGTGACGCGCTCTTGCGCTGCCGGGAAATCCAGATTCACAACGCGTCCTATGACTGGCTCGTCCTCGGGCAGTGCGCCGGAATTCCTATGGAAGACCTAACACCGTGGACCACGGATACCCGCATCCTGGCGGCGCTCTGCGATCCTCGGCAACCGTCCGAGGGCGGGGCAGGAACGGCGCTCAAACCCCTATCCGCGAAGTGGGTAGACCCGGCGGCCCCGGACACTCAAGGAGGGCTTACCAAGGTTTTCAACAGCCTCGGATTCACCAAGGAAACCGGGTGGGCGGGAATCCCGCTGACGCACCCAACTTTTTTGCTCTATGCGGGTCTCGACGTGATCCTGACCGCTCGGCTTGCCCCCGTGCTCCGCCGTGAGCTGGTCCGGCTCGGCGTGCGCCCCGAGCTGGTGACGTACGAACACGAGCTAGCTCGGCTCTGCGCGGTCATGCAGCGTCGGGGGCTGCTGGTGGACCAGGACTACGCGGCCCCGCTCGCTCGCCGGCTCGCCGAGGAGGCCGAACGGTTCGGCGCGGTGGCAGCCCGGTACGGGGTCGTGTCGGTCGGCAGCCCCGCACAGGTTGCGGAAGCGCTGACCGCCATGGGAGAGACGCTGACCGAGCGGACAGACTCGGGCGCCATCAAGGTGGATAAAGCCGTGCTGTTACCCCTCGCGGACCTGGACCGGGACTGGCAGCGCATCGGGGCCCGCGAGCCAAACCTGTTGGCCTACGCGGTACTTCGGGCGAAGCGTGCCGCGAAGTGGGGCGGGACCTACGCCGAACGGTTCATGAACAAGCTGTCCGCCGCGGGACGCATACACCCGGTGATCTCACCACTCGCGGCACGCACGGGCCGTATGTCGGTGACGGACGGGCTGCACCAGCTACCGAGTTCGGATCATCTGATCCGGCGCGCGATCCTCGCCGAGCCCGGACACGTCATGATCTCGACTGACTTTCAGGCGATTGAAATGCGGGTCCTCGCGGCACTCGCCAACGTTCGCAGGATGAAAGAGGGGTTCCTAAGCGGTGGCGAGAAGTTCGATATCCACGCCTATACCGCCCGCCTGATCAAGGGTGACGCTGCCACCCCGAGAGACCGGAAGGTATTCAAGGGCGCGGGATTCGGGAAGGTTTACGGAGGCGGAATCAAGACCATCGCACGGCAGACCGGTGCGACGGAAGCAGAGATTGCGCAAGCCGTAGCCGCCTATGACCGAGCCTTTCCCGAAATTAGGCGTGCGTCGTCCCGCTGGCAGCGCGAAGCTTTTCAAAACGGCATGGTCTTTGTCTCGGCCACGGGGCGCCGGCTTCCTTTGGATCGGGACCGCAGTTACGCCGTGGTCAATTACGCATGTCAAAGCGTCGCGAGGGACGTCCTCGGGCAAGCAATGCTGAACGCGGAATCTGCCGGGCTGCTCGAATACTGCCGCTTGCCTATCCATGACGAAATTCTCGCGTCGGCTCCGAGCGAGGACGCTGCGGACGTAGCACGCGAGTTTGAGCGCTGCATGACGTGGCCCCTGTACGGGGTCCCGATCGAGGCTGACGCCGAGGTTGGCGGGCGCTCGTGGGGGTCGCTGTACGGGGCTGACTACTAGACGGCTCTGCGACCGACAATTCAACCCCCAATTTAGTTGCCCTCTTCGCAATCACGGCTCGGATACGACTCGTGACCTGTCTCCTCCTCTTGGTGCAGCTCGCTCGCGGAGATCTCATTCCTACGAAGGATGTGCACACAGAAACTTCACACGGAGTGACGCAAAAATCTCAAGTGGAGGCATGATTCCGCAGCTATGACGCCTAACGCCTGATTTGAAGTGTTTTAACAGCATTGCCGCTTGCGCTCGCGATTCCTAAATTCGCCACTCAAGCGGAGATAAGGCAATGCGCAAGCCCCGTCCCGCAACCGGGACGGGGCATTTCCATGCCCTTATCAAAGCGCATTGATAATCGTTCGAGACGCCTTTAGGCGCCTTTCCACGCCGTTCCGGGACACCCTCGGTCCCTACAGGGGCCAACAACTCCCACCCGGAACGGTGCCCCTTGACGCAGCTCACGCACGCCCAAATTACCGACGCCAAAAACAACGACCTGAATGCGGTGTCGTCGGTAATTCGGGAAACAGATCAACTCGTATGCCGGCGAGCCCGCAAGTTCGCCACCACCAACGGCCACACGGATGCAGACCTGATAGAAGACCTCGCACAGGTCGGACGCATAGCAGTGTGGCAGGCAATCGGAGACTTTTCCGGTAACGACCCCGAGCAGTTCATGGCGCATGTTGACCAGAGCATTACCCGCGCCATGGCAGACGAGAGGCGCGAGGCGACCCGCCCCGGGGTTAGCGTCTACACCGCAAAGCGATTTGAAGCGGCGCTGTGCCAGGCAGCCGGCGACCCGTACGATGCTGAGAAGATCGCAGCGTCCGAAGAAATGGGCAGCGACAAACTGTCCCCGGACCTTGCCCGCGCTGCCCGCCTTTCCTGGCTCGGCCTTGACTCGCTTGACCGCCCGCTGAACCGGGGTGACTTCGGCTCCGATTACACGTTGGGCGACGCCATCGCGCAGGAAATCGGCGTCCCCGCGGACCTGGTGGACTCGGCCGACATTGCGAGCCACCGCCGCCGCGTGGTTCGCGAGCAAGTCCACCGCGCGCTAGGGCTGTTGAGCGACCGTCAGCGCCACGTCCTCAAGGCAGATCACGGGATTTCGCCGGTTGGGTTTTATGGTGACCAACCGGACGCAGTGTTGGCGGACGATATGGGCGTGACTGCCGAACAGCTCAAGCAGGCTCGCAAGAACGGGAAGAAACGATTCTTCGAGCTGTACCGGGCTGGTGCGCGTACGTGGTGAAGACGTGCACGAAGTGCGGTAAGGCCAAGCTTCGCAGCGAGTTCTACGCGGAACCCAGTAGGCGTGACGGATTGAAGAGTGCGTGCAAGGCGTGCATTCGAGCGAAGCGGCGGGAGTACGGCCAGAGCGAGCGTGGGCGCCTCACGGCTCGGAACTACAGGGAACAGAACCGGGACAAGCTTCGTGCCTGGAACCGGAGTTGGAAGGCCGCGAACGAGGAGAAGGCGGAGAAGTGGAGGAAGGATAACCCTGACGCGATGGCCCGGTATCGGTCCAAGGATCGGGCTCGCAGATACGGAGCCGATCACGAGCCGTACAGCCGCGCGGCAGTCTTCGAGCGCTGGGGGTCCTGCTGCTGCTACTGCGACAGAGAAGCCACCACCCTTGACCACGTGGCGCCTCTCGGGTTCGGCGGGCACGACGAAGAGCGCAACGTGGTTCCCGCGTGCCAGCCGTGCAACTCCAGCAAGGGGCGGAAGACGCTCGCGGAGTGGGTAGCGAAGTGGTGACGCTCCCGGCCCGCGACGGTGGCACGGTCACCGTGACCCGCTACGGCGCCCTGGTGGACATTCACGTCCGGGACGCGTCCGGTCGCACGGTCGCCACGGTGACCAGGGCGGCCGGCGTTGCTGCCGCACTGCTCTCGCGTTGCCGCGCACCCTCCCGATCTTGATCACTTAAAGTGATAATCCCCCGCTTCGGCGGGGGATTTTTCGTTGATGCCGAACGTACCGGCCGTGCTGTTGTTGCTGCGCTTTGCGAGCGCCGTTGTCAGTGCGTGGCAGTAATGTCCGTCCGAGGTCATGCGTGACATCGACAGGGGGCGTACCAAACGGGCGTTTTCCTCGGTGCGGAATATGACCTACCGCACATCGAACGCTTGTACTACGGTGGGGGCATGGTTACGCACAGCAAGGGCGGATACCGGACGGGGACCTGTGTCTACGTGCCGGCGCCCACCGGGGGAAGTGGTGGTTGGGAGGTCTGTACCGACCTTCCCGATGTGCTCGGCGAGAGCATCGCGCGCACCTGCGATGCACTCCGCACGATCATGGAGACACACGGCACCGTGGTCTCACGACTGCTACGCACGTCCACCCACAGCGGCTTCCGCCTGGTGGCCCGCGACGTACGCACGGGAGACCTAGCCGGCTGGGTCGAATGGGTGCGTAGCCGTGAGGGTTCCTGGCACCAGTGGGATGAACCCCTCATCGCGTGCGCAGCCTGCCAGCAAGGGGGCCGCGGGGTACTGCTGGACGAGTCATCAAGGCCGCTCGCGGCCTGATGGTGCGGGCTGGGGTGATGTAGCAGAAACCCCGCTACTCCGGAGGGTGGGAGTAGCGGGGTTGCCTGGTGGTCGGTCAGCCGTGGTCCTTGGCGAACGCGACCAGGCCAGTGAAGGCGCGCGGGGTCAGAGTCAGGTACGGGCCGTGCGGGTCCTTGCTGTCCCGGACGGGAACGACGCCGGGGACATTGGCGGCGACCTCGATGCACTGGCCGCCATGGTCACTGTAGGAAGACTTGAACCAGCGAGGGGATTCGGTCGTCACGGGATGCCCTTTCGCAACTGCTCGATCATGGCCACAGACTCAGCCGGTGAGTATGAGGCGGTCTGTAGTTGATGGTAGGCCGTCAGTATCGGCACCACAGAGGAGCCGTCCCTGTCCAAGTGCCCCCGCTGGGACGACTCGGCGTAGGCCATGAGCGAGCGATCGGGCAGCGTCAGCACGGTGATCGGCAAGTTGAACGGCCGGTGCTCCCCCATGTTGAACGGGGCGACTTGCAAGCTGGTGGTCGGCAGCTTGGCGAACTCAAGCAATCTCGAAAGCTGGGCATCCATGACGTCACGACCGCCCACAGGTCGCCGGATGCAACTCTCGTCCAACACCACCAGGACCAACGGCGTGCGCAATCGGATCAGTGCGGCTTGACGCTCTGCCACGAGTGAGACCCGTTCGGCTGCCTGCTCAGTCGTAATGGCTCCACGCTTGACGTTGCTCTCCGCCAAGACTGTTGCGTACTCCGGCGTTTGAAGCAGTCCGGGAATGACACCCACCTCGTACAGCCTGATCTCTGCCGCCCGTCCCTCGTGCTTGACGTACTCCGGGAACCCCTCCAACAGGGCGCCGTGTTTGATCTCGCGGTACTCATGCTCGAACGCGTCTGCGGTGCCGACCAAGCCGAACGCCATGTCTGCGGCTCTAGAGAAACGCAAAGTTGGAAACTTGTTGCCGTTTTCTACGCCCGAGATGTGCACGGCCGAGTAGTCCATACGCTGTGCTAGGTCCGTCTGCTTCCACCCGCGTTCCTTGCGCAGCCTGCGTAAACGCGCCCCGTAGGCCGCCTGCGGAGACGCGTCCGGATTGAGTTCGTTCTGATGCACGGGCCCCTCCGTGAACTTCGCTTTGCGCTTCTAGGAAGTTGAATCGTGCCCAGGATGGCGCGACGCTGAACCTCCCCGGTAGCGCTCTCGCTACGGAGAGGAGTGGGTCATGCCCCCCGAATCCCCTGTTGCTCAACACGCACCGCCCCCGCCCGGGGCTGCCGTCTGGTTCAGCAAGTGGGTGCCGCTTCCGCGCGGTGTCCCGCGTGGACCGTACACCGCCCCAACGCCGGCTATTCTCCGCGCCATTGACGCCGGGCTACGACGGTTGGTGACCCATGGCTGACGGAACCCCCGAGCGTGGCACCCGTCCCGTACCGCTCGGATCGGGCGTGTCCTTCCCGCCTTGTCGCTGCGGCGGTGCGAAGTGCCCCGACAAGGCACCGCCCGACGTGGAGCCGGAGCGCCAGGACGACGAGCGCCAGGACGACGAGCACCAGGGCGACGCTCCGTCGGACTCGCCCACCTTGCTCCACCTGCGTGGGCTGGTGCGTGACGACAACGCGCGTCGGAGGTGGGGGCATTGACCGGCCACGGCACGCACCGCGCGACCGGCGCGCGGTTCACCAAAGAAGCCGCGGACACAGCGCTGTCGGATATCCGGACCGAGCTGGACGCGCTACGCCTGCACTTCCCCGAGCTGGGCACGGCCGACGGGCGTATCACGCTCGGGACGATCGGGCCGGGCACGGCGGGGCGGCTGGTGCGGGTGCTGCGGCGGGGCGGCCGGCGACGCTGGATCACCGGGGACGGATGGATCATCGGGAGCATGCTCGCGCTGGTGGTGGGGGTCGCGTCGGTGCTTGTCGTGTCCCTTCTCGTCGCCCGGTGATCTGTCCCGGACCCCATCTGCAATGCCGGGGGTGTCAGGGCCGGGGAACCGTGAGGGCGCATATTCTCCGAGTAAACCCCTCGCTGTCCGGAGAAACGGTGTCGCTTGATTTCGGATCGGGGTGCTGGTCCTGTGACGGGAAAGCCTACTTCTGCCTGGCGAACCCGAAATGCGACGGCCCTCACAAGAGGGAAATTCCTGTAATTCTCTGCGGCGAACTTCCCCCGGTGTGATCTCACCTAGAAAGGCCCTGGTGGCGAACCTGTCGCGAATTGCCACCTGTGCCACAAATAGACCCCCGGCCCATCGGGAGCCGGGCGCGTTCCTCGCGGTGTGGCCCTAATACCTCCATCGGCCCCGGTCCCTGTCGCATCGGGGACAAAGTGGGGAGTGCTAAGCCACCTGGGTTTTAAACGGGCGAGCCCAGGTGGCCCAAAATCCCCCGCCCCCCGATTCCTGTCAATTCGGTTTCCCGGGGCGGGGCTTCCAAGGAAAAAGCGAGAGAGAGGCACAACAACATGGCAAATCCCCAAGGCCCCGTAGGCGACTCGATGCACTCCCCGAGGGTCAAGCAGGAGAAAATCCGCGCAGACCCGAACGGGAACAGGGCGGAAAGGCGCGAGGCTGACAAGCGAGCCAAGAAGAACAACAAGAGCTAGGGACTAGCCGCCGCAAGGATTGGCAGCCGATTATGGAATGCATCAACTCCCCCGACGGGTCGCACCACTATTACGTGTACGCGGGGAACGGTGTATATCAGTGTGCATACTGCGATTCCCGCGTCCACGCCTACTAGGCTCCGCCCGCCGACGAACCGCGGAATACTCTCCCAACTCCTGTGAGAATTGGCGGGGCGGGTAAATTCCTGGCTGGCTGCCTTCACGGACAGCCAGCCGGGCGGATCGAGAAAAAGGCATCACCCAAGAAATCCATCCGACCCAAGGGGTACCACGTGACCGTAACCGAACAGCCCCACACTCGAACGAGCGCCACCAGGACGACGAGCCCGCTCCGGAGCCGACAGGCAGTCCGGAACCTGTTGGAACCGCAAACACTCACCCCCGCCGATCTGTCCATGGTGCTACTCGTCACCGAGGAACCCGCAGACCGCCCCATGCCTACGGTCACCGTGGCCGAGATTCCCGCAGTGATGCGCGAGGCCGCACGGCTCGACATCCGTTCCGTGAAGCTGTTCGCCGAGTCTGCCGAGCGGGATGCGACGGGTGAAATCTCGCTCGCGTCAAACTCCCTGATGGCACGTGCCATCCACGCCTGCAAGGACACTGCCCCGGCCCTCGCGGTCATGACGGAAACGTGTCTGTGCTCGTACACCGACGGCGGTGTCTGCTACCTCGCCGGACGGACCGGACAACCGGATGTGCCCGCAACCATCGATGTCACGTCCCGACAGGCAGTAGCTCACGCGGAAGCGGGCGCGGATATCGTTGGCCCCGCGTCAATGGTGCTCGGCACTGTCGGGGGTGCACGGAAGGCACTCGACCAATCTGGGCACGATGGGGTGTCCGTCATGCCCCACGTGATTTTCTGGTCGAGTCTGTACGACGGGTTCCGGCTCACGATGGGCGCCACTCCCAAAGCGGGGATCAACCGGGAATTTCAGATCAACCCTGCGAAGGCCGACCAGTTCGTTGACACGGCCTTACGGATGGAAGCGGCGGGCGCCGACATGATCCTTTTGGAGCCTGCGCAGTTCACGGCGGACGTGCTCACCACGCTCCGCAGCTTCACCCGCGCACCGCTGTTCCCGTTCTCGGTATCCGGCGAGTACAGGTCCATGACGCGTTTGGACCCCGAGAACGGAAGGCGGGACGTTCGGCTGTTGGTCGAGCTGTTCACGATGCTCAAAAGGGCGGGAGCGAGCGGCAGTATCACGTATGCGGCGCTCGATATCGCCCGACAGCTCACCTAGCCGCGAGAGCGACCCGCACGGCGTCAAGGATCGAATGCGCGCCCTGGTCAATGAGCGACGCGGCCAGGGCCGCACCGAGCTTTTCCGGCTCGGCGGACGGACCGGTGAGCGTCCCCGAAATCTGCTCGGTACCGTCCAACGAACTGACCTGACCGAACAGCCGCAGTTCCCCACCCGGCAGGCTCTCGCCGTACGCACCCACGGGCACACTGCACCCGCCGTGCAGCTCGGCGAGTAGCGCGCGTTCCGCGCTGATCGCAGCGTCAACGGCCACGTCGCCGACCGTGGACAGAATCTCGCGCAACGGGGCCGAGGACTCGTCCGTCCGGACCTGAATCCCCAACGCACCCTGACCGGGGCTCGGCGGGAACTGGTCGAGCGGCAGCAACTCGCCGATTGCGTCGTCTAGGCCGAGCCGGCGAAGTCCCGCAGCAGCGAGGACCACCGCGTCAAGCCCCTCGGTCTCGATCTTCTTCAATCGAGGCGGGACGTTCCCCCGGATCGGAACGACTTCAAGATCAGGGCGCACCGCGAGTAGCTGCGCGATTCGCCGAGGGGCCCCCGTGCCGACCCGTGCGCCCTTCCGCAACCCGGCGAGGGTGGAGCCGCACAGCGCATCGCGTACGTCCTCGCGTCCCGGCGGGGGCAGCAACACAAGACCACTCGGGTTCGCCGTAGGAAGGTCTTTCAGCGAGTGGACAATCACGTCTACGTCACCGCGCGCCAATGCCGCTTCCTGCTCGGTGCTGAATGCCGACCCGCCACTGACCGCGGAGACGTTCGACAGGAGCGACTTACGGTCCTTATCGCCCCCTTCCAGAATCACCCGGTGCGTGAACGTGGTGTCTGGGAACCGCTCCCGGAGCGGGCGCAGATATTCACGCACTTGAGCTTTGGCAAGGTTGCTTGCGCGCGAGCCGACGAGGTACTGAACCACGGTTACCAACTCTCCGAGCCTGACAGGGTGTCACCAGGCTACGGGTCGGCATGATGTGGATATGCAGACAGCGGGTCGGCTAACCATGATCGCTGTTGATGTCCTGGACGGGTCTCGCCAACCGCTCCGTTGCCCCCACGGCTGATGTGCAACCGCCCCATCGGGGGCCGGGTGGAAAGACCCGCCCGGGGCAATGTTAGAGCCTGCTATTCGCCGCTCTTGCTCTCGCCGGCTGGCTCGGTCTCGGAGACGTAGGTACCGCGCTGCGGGACGACGAACAGGGCGCCATCAGTCACCAGGGCAGCGATAGCCCGACGAACGGTCGGTCGCGAGAGCCCGTATTCCTCTCCCAACCGGGACTCGGACGGGATCGGCCGGCGAGCCTTCCAATCACCCCGCACGATGCGTGCCCGCAGGATGCCCGCGAGCTGTTCATACGGGGGCTCGGGAGCGTCGCGGACGATCATTGCATCGGGGCTGTAGTCCATGGGACGACGCTAGCGGGTGCCTCACGACAAGCCACTTATGGCCACGTCCACTCACGTGCCTTTACGTCTCTTTACGTGACTTGACGTTAAGGTCTAGGGTCGTCAACGAAAGCGCCCCGGAAGACCGCGTAGGACCGGTCCGCCGGGGCTCAGCCGACAGCTTTCAAGGAGCTGAACGACCATGCGCAATCGTATCGCCCGCGCCCTCGCCTGGGTGCTCTCCGTCCTCGCCCCCCGCCGCCCCGGACGCCACACCGCGGAACACCTCGCCGCACA
>LIQL01000306.1 GCA_001418405.1 Streptomyces diastatochromogenes
CACCCGCTCCCGCATCCCCACCAGGCCGTTGCCCCCGCTCGGCAGCCCGGCGTCGGTCGCGCCGCGCTCCGACGGGCCGTTCTCCACCTGCACCGCGACCTCGCCGGTCCGGTGCGCCAGGCGCACCCGCGCCCGTGCCCCGGGCGCGTGCTTGTGCACGTTGGTGAGCGCCTCCTGCACCACCCGGTACACGGTCTGCTCCACCCGGGCCGCGTACCGGCGCCCGTGGACGTCCGCCGCGGGGGACTGCGCCGCCGCCTCCGCGCCGTCCTGCACCGAGAACTCCACCGCCATCCCGGCCGCCCGGGACTGCTCGACCAGTTCCCCCAGCTCCGTCAGGCACGGCCCGTCGCCGTCCGGTCCCGCGCCGCCCGCCGGCGACCCGGCCGGTCCCGCGAGCGCGTCCGTCGGCGCCCGCCCGGATTCCGCCGCGGGGTCCTCCGCGGTCTTGCGCGACACCCGTGACGCCACGGCCGCCAGTCGCTCCGCCTCGTCCGAACCGGCCGGGCCCCGCACCGCGGCCCCCTCCGCCGTGCGCAGCACCCCCAGCATCTCCCGCAGTTCGGTCAGCGCCTGCCGGCCCATGTCCCCGACCAGGGCCGCGTTCCGCGACGCCTTCTCCGGGTCCTTCAGGGCCACCGCCTGCAACGCCGCCGCATGCACCACCATCAGGCTCACCCGGTGGGCCACGACGTCGTGCATCTCCCGGGCGATCCGCGTCCGTTCCTCGTTGCGGGCCCACTCGGCCCGTTCCTCGGCGCGGTCCGCCAGCAGCGACAGCTCCCGTTCCAGGCCGTCCGCCCGCTCGCGCAGGCTCTCCACCAGCCGCCGCCGCGCACCGACGTAGAGCCCCCACAGCACCGGCGGGGCCGTCAGCACCAGGCCCACCGCGAGCGCCATCACGATCACGAACCAGGACGGCGGGTGGAAGTCCGGCTCGGCCGCCACGTCCTGCCGCATGCTGAAGAAGGTCGTCACCACGGTGCCGACCACGGTCATCCCCGCCAGCAGCCCTATGATCCGCCGCGGCACGTCCGACGCCGCGAGCGTGTACAGGCCGACGACGCTCAGCAGCCCGCCCATCTCCGTGGGCATCACCGCGATCGAGGTCAGCACCACCGCGACCGGCCAGCGCCGGCGCACCAGCAGCATCGACCCGGCCACCAGGCCGAACAGCATCCCGGCCACCGTCGGGATCCCAGACGAGTGCGCGAACGGGATGCCCTCGGCCATGCACTCCGCCATGGACGCCAGCGCGAGCAGCACGTCCAACACGGCGCTGCGCCGTCGTGTCCACCACCAGGGACCGCCCCCCGGTCTGCCTCGCGCGGCCACGCTCTCACTTGCCCCCGATGCGGTCATACCGACCAGCGTACGGGCGCCGGCACCGCTTCCCCGGCCTCCTCCCGGCCCGCATCCGGCCCGTTACCGCGCCTTACGTTCGGTGAGGGTGCGCACCCGACCGCCGGGCCCCGCGGCGGCG
The DNA here is from genome assembly GCA_001418405.1 of Streptomyces diastatochromogenes. Taxonomy (GTDB): domain Bacteria; phylum Actinomycetota; class Actinomycetes; order Streptomycetales; family Streptomycetaceae; genus Streptomyces; species Streptomyces albulus_C. The sequence goes on from LIQL01000306.1 coordinate 1,484, forward strand.
CCCCGTCGTTCGGGTTTCGCAAGGTAGTGATCCATACCGTCGCGTCGAAGGCCGGTGGTACGGCATAGTGTTGGGTGTCGAGCGGCCAGCCTGACGGAATGTCCGGTTTAGCTCGCTTTACACTCCCCTGTGGTGTAATAGGCAGCACTGAGGTTTTTGGTACCTTAAGTCCGGGTTCGAGTCCTGGCGGGGGAGCACAGTCACCACATCGCGACGTCCGGGTCCTGACCACACGGTCAGGACCCGCCCTCGTTTCCTCCGCAAAACGCCCCGGTATCCTTCGGATGACCACCACCCGAAGTAGCCAAGAAGCCGAAGGGCATCCCGTGAGCGCCAACCGCCCGGCCGCCGTCGTCGTTCTCGCAGCGGGTGAGGGAACCCGCATGAAGTCGACGACCCCCAAGGTCCTGCACGCGATCTGCGGCCGATCCCTCGTCGGCCACGTCGTCGCCGCATCCCGCGAGCTGGACCCCGAACACCTCGTCGTGGTCGTCGGCCACGCCCGCGAGCAGGTGCGCGAGCACCTCGCCGCGATCGACCCCGCCACCCGCACCGCCGTGCAGCACGAGCAGAACGGCACCGGCCACGCCGTCCGCACCGCGCTCGAAGAGCTCAGCGGCGACGGCGTCACGCTCGACGGCACCGTCGTCGTGGTGTGCGGCGACACCCCCCTGCTGACCGGCGAGACGCTGCGCCAGCTCAGCGAGACGCACGCCGCGGACAAGAACGCCGTGACCGTGCTCTCGGCCGAGGTGCCCGACTCGACGGGCTACGGACGGATCGTGCGGGACGAGGAGTCCGGCGCGGTGACCGAGATCGTCGAGCACAAGGACGCGAGCGAGGCCCAGCGGGCCATCCGGGAGATCAACTCCGGGGTGTTCGCGTTCGACGCGCGGCTGCTGGTCGAGGCGCTGGGCAAGGTCCGCACGGACAACAGCCAGGGTGAGGAATACCTCACGGACGTGCTGGGGATCCTGCGGTCCGCCGGACACCGGGTGGGCGCCGCGGTGGCGGGCGACCACCGCGAGATCCTCGGGATCAACAACCGGGTGCAGCTGGCCGAGGCCCGGCGGCTGCTCAACGCGCGGCTGCTGGAGCGGGCGATGCTCGCCGGCGTCACGGTCGTCGACCCGGCGTCGACGTGGGTGGACGCGTCGGTGACGTTCGAGCAGGACGCCACGGTGCACCCCGGGACGCAGCTGCTGGGGGCGACGCACGTGGCGTCGGGGTCCGAGGTCGGCCCGCAGTCCCGGCTGACGGACACCGTCGTGGGTGCGGGGGCGTCGGTGTCGTTCACGGTGGCCGACGGCGCGGAGATCGGACCGGACGCCTCGGTGGGTCCGTACGCGTACCTGCGTCCGGGCACGGTCCTGGGCCTGAAGTCGAAGGCCGGCACGTTCGTCGAGATGAAGAACTCGCAGATCGGCGAGGGCACGAAGGTGCCGCACCTCTCCTACGTGGGGGACGCGACCATCGGTGAGTACACCAACATCGGTGCGGCCAGCGTGTTCGTGAACTACGACGGCGAGGCCAAGCACCACACGACGGTCGGCTCGCACTGCAAGACGGGCTCGGACAACATGTTCGTGGCGCCCGTCACGATCGGGGACGGCGCGTACACCGCGGCCGGTTCGGTCATCACCAAGGATGTGCCCCCGGGTTCGCTGGCGGTCGCACGCGGCCAGCAGCGCAACATCGAGGGTTGGGTCGCGCGCAAGCGGCCCGGGAGCGCCGCCGCGCAGGCCGCTTCGTCCGCCCACCAGGAAGCGGAGTCGGGTCAGGGCTCTGACCGGAAGTCCGAGGGTGAGCGGTGACTGTGCCAACGGGTACGCCGTGCGGGGCGTACGGTGACGAGCGCACGCAAACTGTGATGCAAGGAGATTTGCTGTGACCGGGATCAAGACGACCGGCGAGAAGAAGCTGATGCTCTTCTCCGGCCGCGCCCACCCCGAGCTTGCCGAGGAGGTCGCGCACCAGCTGGGTGTGGGCCTGGTCCCGACGAAGGCGTTCGACTTCGCCAATGGCGAGATCTACGTCCGTTACCAGGAGTCGGCGCGCGGCGCGGACTGCTTCTTGATCCAGAGCCACACGGCTCCGATCAACAAGTGGATCATGGAGCAGCTGATCATGATTGATGCGCTGAAGCGGGCCTCGGCCCGCAGCATCACCGTGGTCGTGCCGTTCTACGGGTACGCGCGTCAGGACAAGAAGCACCGCGGGCGCGAGCCGATCTCGGCGCGCCTGATCGCGGACCTGATGAAGACGGCGGGCGCGGACCGCATCGTCACCGTGGACCTGCACACGGACCAGATCATGGGCTTCTTCGACGGCCCGGTGGACCACCTCTTCGCGCTGCCGGTGCTGGCGGACTACGTGGGCGCCAAGGTCGACCGCGACAAGCTGACCGTGGTGTCGCCGGACGCCGGCCGGGTGCGGGTGGCGGACCGCTGGTGCGACCGCCTGGGCGCGCCGCTGGCCATCGTCCACAAGCGCCGGGACAAGGACGTGGCGAACCAGGTCACCGTCCACGAGGTCGTCGGTGACGTCGAGGGCCGGGTCTGCGTCCTGGTCGACGACATGATCGACACCGGTGGCACGATCTGCGCGGCGGCCGAGGCGCTGTTCGCCAACGGTGCGGCCGACGTGATCGTGACGGCCACGCACGGCGTGCTGTCGGGTCCGGCCGCGGACCGGCTGAAGAACTCCAAGGTCAGCGAGTTCGTGTTCACCAACACGCTGCCGACGCCTTCGGAGCTGGAGCTCGACAAGATCACGGTGCTGTCGATGGCGCCGACGGTCGCGCGGGCGATCCGCGAGGTGTTCGAGGACGGCTCGGTGACGAGCCTGTTCGACGAGCAGTGAGCCGACGGCCGGCGGTGGCCGGCTAGATCGACTTTGGGGCGGCCTTTCTCGCCGGGTAGACTCACCGAGTTGCTCGGCGAGGGAGGCCGCCCTTTTGCGGTGGCTGTCCGTTATCGACGCGCTCTTCGTAGCAGGTCTGTCGTGGGCCGGGTGACGCCCCGCAGATACTTTGAGATACGAGGAGCTGGCATGGCTGAGATCAAGCTTGTCGCCGAGGCCCGGAACGACTTCGGCAAGGGCGCCGCGCGCCGTCTGCGCCGCGCAGAGAAGGTTCCGGCGGTCATCTACGGCCACGGCGCGGAGCCGAAGCACGTGGCGGTCGACAGCCACGCGCTGATGATGGCCCTGAAGACCCCGAACGCGCTGATCCGCCTTGAGGGCGAGGGCACCAACGAGCTGGTGATCCCGAAGGCCGTGCAGCGCGAGGCGATCCGTCGCTTCCTCGTGCACGTGGACTTCCTCGCCGTGAAGAAGGGCGAGAAGGTCTCCGTCGAGCTGCCGATCCAGACCGAGGGCGAGCTGGCCCCCGGCGGCAACCTGCTGGAGCACCTGCTCAACACGCTGCCCGTCGAGGCCGAGGCGACCCACATCCCCGAGTCCGTCACCGTGTCGATCGCGGGCCTGGACGCCGGTCACACCGTGCTCGCCAAGGACATCGAGCTGCCGGCCGGCGCGTCGCTGACCGTCGAGGGCGACACCCCGGTGCTGCAGGTCGTCGCCGCGCAGGCGGAGGCCCCGGCCGAGGCCGCCGAGGGCGAGGGCGCCGAGGGCTGAGTCCTCGCGCGGTAGTTTTCTTCCCAACCGCTGTCGCGGTGCCGGACGGCGCCGGGGCGGCGGTTGGGTCGTTTTGAGGAGACGTGAACATGACCGATGCGGCGAGCCCCTGGCTCATCGTGGGGCTCGGCAACCCGGGCCCGGAGTACGCCGGCAACCGCCACAACGTGGGGTTCATGGTGGTGGACCTGCTGGCGGAGCGGATGGGCGGCCGCTTCAAGGCCCACAAGGCGCGGGCCCAGGTGGTGGAGGGACGCATCGGCCCGCCGGGCCCGTCGAACCGTCGGGTGGTGGTGGCCAAGCCGTCGTCGTTCATGAACCTGTCGGGCGGGCCGACGACCGCGCTGCGGGACTTCTTCAAGGTCCCGGTGGCCAACATCGTCGCCGTGCACGACGAGTTGGACATCGACTACGGCACGCTGCGGTTGAAGCTGGGCGGCGGTGACAACGGACACAACGGCCTGAAGTCGATCACCAAGTCGATGGGCGCGGAGTACCACCGGGTGCGGTTCGGGATCGGCCGGCCGCCGGGGCGGATGCCGGTGGCGGACTTCGTGCTGAAGGACTTCTCGTCCGCGGAGCGCAAGGAACTGGCGTACTTCGTGGACCGGGCGGCGGACGCGGTGGAGGCGCTGGTCCTGGAGGGCCTGGAGCGGGCGCAGTCGACGTACAACACGTGAGGGGCGGCCCCCGCCGGTGTCGATGTCCCACTGGTAGGTCCAGGTCCCGTCGCGGGGGTCGAGGATCAGGTAGTGGGGGATGCCCATGGCGGGGTAGTCGCGGGACTTTTCCTCGTAGTCGTTGCTCGGGTTCGAGGGTGAGACGACCTCGATGGCGAGGACGATTTCGCGAGGGTCCAAGGGTTCGTCGGTGTCCATGGCTGCACGAGTGCAGATGAGGACGTCGGGAATGCGGAGTTTGCCGAGGCTGTCGTCGTCGGTGTCGGTTGCTTCGTACGCGCCCATGCCCGCGGGAAGCTGCGGCTTGATCAGGTCACGCACCTCGGACGCCGTGAGTTGGTGCCGGGGCCGCGGGCGCATCGTCATCACGAGCGTTCCGCCGCTGATCTCGGGCCGGGTGAGGCCGGGCGGCGGCGTGAGGTGGTCGCGCAGCGCGCGCACGTGCCGGTAAACGGTCTGCTCCGTCATGGGTCCTCCGGTCGTCTGCTGCATCCCATACGACAACGGCGGGGCCGTCCGGAAGGTGTTCCGGGCGGCCCCGCCGTTGCGTGGGTGGGTGGAGGTCAGCCGGTGTTGCGCAGGCCGGCCGCCACGCCGTTGACGGTCAGGAGCAGGGCGCGGGAGAGCAGCGGGTCGGGCTGCTGGTCGGCGGCGGCCGCGTCGCGCTGGCGCTTGAGGAGGGAGACCTGGAGGTAGGAGATCGGGTCGAGGTAGGCGTCGCGGACGCGGAAGGTCTGCTTGAGCACCGGGTTGGAGTCGAGGAGTTCGGTCTCGCCGGTGATGCGCAGGACCTCGGCGACGGTGAGCTCGTGTTCGGCCTTGATGACGGCGAAGACGTGCTGGAGCTCTTCGGGGACGAGGGTGTCGACGTAGTGCTCGGCGATCCGCAGGTCCGTCTTGGCCAGCGTCATCTCGACGTTGGAGAGGAAGTTGCGGAAGAAGTGCCAGTGCGCGTGCATTTCGTCCAGGACCGTGTCGAGGCCGGCTTCGCGGGCGGCCTTGAGGCCGGTGCCGACGCCGAACCAGCCGGGGACGATCTGCCGGGACTGGGTCCAGCCGAACACCCACGGGATGGCGCGGAGGCCGTCGAGGCCGGCGCCGGAGTCGGGGCGGCGCGAGGGCCGCGAGCCGAGGTGGAGGTCGGCGAGCTGGTCCACGGGGGTGGAGGCGAAGAAGTACGCGGGCAGGTCCGGGTCCTCGACGAGGCGGCGGTAGGCGCCGTGGGCGGCGTCGGAGACGGTCTCCATGGCCGCGTCCCAGCGGGCCAGGGCCTCGTCGGACTGTCGGGGCGCGGTGTGCAGGGCGGATGCCTGGAGCGTCGCGGCGACGGTCAGTTCGAGGTTCTCCCGGGCGAGTGACGGGACGAGGTACTTGTCGGAGATGACCTCGCCCTGCTCGGTGACCTTGATCTCGCCTTCGAGGGTGCCGTAGGGCTGGGCGAGGATCGCGTCGTGCGAGGGGCCGCCGCCGCGACCGACGGTGCCGCCGCGGCCGTGGAAGAGGCGCAGGCGCACGCCGTGGCGGTGCGCGACGTCGCGGAGCAGGCGCTGGGCGCGGTGGATCTCCCACTGGCTGGTGGTGATGCCGCCGAACTTCGAGGAGTCGGAGTAGCCGAGCATGACCTCCTGGACGTCGCCGCGCAGGGCCACGAGGCGGCGGTAGGAGGGGTCGGAGAGCATGTCGTCGAGGAGCTGGTCGGCGATCTTCAGCTCGTCGGTGGTCTCCAGCAGCGGCACGATGCCGATCTTGGCCCAGCCGGCGTGCAGGTCGATCAGGCCGGCCTCGCGGGCCAGGACGGCCGCGGCGAAGACGTCGTCGGAGCCCTGGCACATCGAGATGATGTAGGACTCGATGACCTCGGGGCCGAAGGTCTTCTTGGCCCGGCGGATGGTGCGGAAGACGCCGAGGGTCTTGGCGCCGGCCTCGTCGAGGGGCGGCGGGGTGGGGGCCAGCGGCCGCCGGGAGCGGAGTTCCTTGGCGAGCAGCTTGCGCCGGTAGTCGCGCGGCATGTCCACGTAGCGCCAGGACTCCTCGCCGAGGCGGTCGAAGAGCTGGCCGAGGGCGTGGTGGTGGGCGTCGGCGTGCTCGCGGACGTCCATGGTGGCGAGCTGGAGGCCGAACGCGGAGATGGTGCGCAGGGTGCGTTCGAGGCGGCCGTCGGCGATCAGGCCGCCGCGGTGGGCGCGCAGCGAGGTCTGGATGAGGGCGAGGTCGTCGAGGAGCTCGCTGGTGCCGAGGTAGTCGCGGCCCGGCACGTGCGGGGTGTCGCCGGCGAGGCGGTCGCGGGTGTTGAGGAGCTTCTGCCGGATGCAGGTCGCCTTCAGGCGGTAGGGCTCTTCGCTGTTGAGGCGCTTGTAGCGGGGGCTGATCTCCGGGAGGAGGTCGAGGTCCTGCTGGAGCGAGGCGAGCAGCTCGTCGGTGGCGCCGCAGTTGCGGATGGAGTTGGAGAGGGCGCCGCGGAGTTCGTCGACGTGCTCCAGGGCGTCGCTGATGCCGTGCTCGTGCTGGAGGATCAGCACGTCCCAGGTCACCTGCGGGGTGACGTTGGGGTTGCCGTCGCGGTCGCCGCCGATCCAGGTGCCGAAGGTCAGCGGGCGGGTGCCGGCGGGGAGTTCGGTGCCGGCGCGCTCGAGTTCGGCGGCGAGGTCTTCGAGGACGTCGCCGACGGCGCCGCGGCCGAGCTCGTCGAGGTAGTAGATGGCGTTGCGCGCCTCGTCGGTGGGCTCGGGCCGGGCGACGCGGAGTTCGTCGGTCTGCCAGATGAGGTCGACGCTCTCGGCGAGGCGGAGGTCGACGCGGCGGCGGTCGGCGGCGTCGGTGCGGTCCAGCAGCTCGGCGATCTTGCGGAGCTTGGTGAGCACGGAGCGGCGGGCGGCCTCGGTCGGGTGGGCGGTGAAGACCGGGCGGACGCCGAGGTTGCGGGCGGTGGCCCGCAGGTGCTCGGGGTCGGCGTCCTTGAGCATGTCGGCGGTGCGGGCCAGGATGCTGCCCTCGGAGGCGCGCCTGGCGCGGAGCTCGCGACCGCGGTGGACCTGCTCGGTGACGTTGGCGAGGTGGAAGTACGTGGAGAAGGCGCGGACCAGCTTGGCGGCGGTGATCAGGTCGGTCTCGCCCAGGAGCCGGGCGGCGGCCTCGCCGTCGGAGCGGGTCAGGGCGCGGACCTGTTCCACGAGGTCGAGGAGGTCCTGGCCCTCCTGCCGGACGAGGGTCTCGCCGAGGAGGTCGCCGAGGCGGCGGATGTCGGCGCGCAGGGCACCGTTGTCACCGCTGGTGCCCTGGGTGGTCCCGGGGGTGGTGGACTCGGCGGGGTTGTTGTCGGCACTGCTCACAGGTGCGGCTCCTTGCAAGGGATGGTGCAGTCATTGAGCACGTCTTGGCGGGGTGCGGACCGCGCTGTCCGACGCCCCCAGGATAGGTCTGCCCGCCGACCGGGGATCACACCGTCCGAGGGTTGGGCATCCGGGGTGCGGGGCCGGCGGTGGGGCCTGTCACGGCCTTGCCCGGGGCGGTGTCGCTGCCATACTTACGAGACCGTAGGTTACGGTCCCGTAGGCCGTAGCCGTGCCCCGAGCCCCCGACGAGGGACACCACATGACCGCTGGTCCGAACGCCGTGGAAGAGTCACCGATGCCGCTCGATGTGCCCGCCGGTTCTTCTGCCTCCTCCCCCCTGCCGTCCGCGACGCTGGGCGGCGAGCAGCGCAGATCGCTGGAACAGATCACCCTGCTGATGTTCATCACCGTGCCGTTCCTGGCCTTGATCGCCGCGGTGCCGCTGGCCTGGGGCTGGGGCGTGAGCTGGCTGGACCTCGGGCTGATGACGGCGATGTACTTCATCGGTTGTCACGGCATCACCATCGGCTTCCACCGCTACTTCACGCACGGTGCGTTCAAGGCGAAGCGTCCGCTGCGGATCGCGCTCGCCGTCATGGGGTCGCTGGCGGTGGAGGGGCCGCTGGTCCGCTGGGTCGCCGACCACCGCAGGCACCACAAGTTCTCCGACGCGGAGGGTGATCCGCACTCGCCGTGGCGGTACGGCGAGACCGTCCCGGCGCTGCTGAAGGGCCTGTGGTGGGCGCACGTCGGCTGGATGTTCGACGAGGAGCAGACGCCGCAGCACAAGTACGCGCCCGACCTGATCAAGGACCGGGCGATCCGGACGATCTCCCGCCAGTTCGTGTTGTGGACCACGGTGTCGCTGCTGATCCCGCCGCTGGTCGGCGGGCTGGTGACGTGGTCCTGGCAGGGCGCGCTGACCGCGTTCTTCTGGGGCTCCCTGGTCCGGGTGGCGCTGCTGCACCACGTCACGTGGTCGATCAACTCCATCTGTCACGCGGTCGGCAAGCGCCCGTTCAAGTCCCGGGACCGCTCCGGCAACGTCTGGTGGCTGGCGGTGCTCTCCTGCGGCGAGTCCTGGCACAACCTGCACCACGCCGATCCGACCTCCGCCCGGCACGGGGTCCTGAAGGGCCAGCTGGACTCCAGCGCCCGGCTGATCCGCTGGTTCGAGCTGGCCGGCTGGGCGCACGACGTGCGGTGGCCGAACGCGGCGCGGATCGACGCCCGGCGCCAGGACGGCGCCCGAGGCGAGGAGAAGGCCCCGCTGGGGGCATGATTGACGGGTGGCGATCGACAGCAGCGCGAGCAACGGCAGTAAGGGAAAGTCCTCCGGCTCCTCCGGGACCCCGTCTTCGGGCACCCGACGGGCCCGCCGGGTGCGGATGACCGGCGCGGAGCGCCGTGAGCAGTTGCTGGACATCGGCCGCACGCTGTTCGCCGAGCGGGGGTACGAAGGCACGTCGGTGGAGGAGATCGCGGCCAAGGCCGGGGTCTCCAAGCCGGTGGTCTACGAGCACTTCGGCGGCAAGGAGGGGCTGTACGCGGTGGTCGTGGACCGCGAGATGCGGCAGCTGCTGGACATGGTCACCGGTGCGCTGACCGCCGGGCACCCGCGGGAGCTCCTCGAACAGGCGGCGTTCGCGCTGCTCGACTACATCGAGACGTTCACCGACGGCTTCCGGATCCTGGTCCGGGACTCCCCCGTCGCGCAGTCCACGGGCACCTTCGCGTCGCTGATCAGCGACATCGCCACCCAGGTCGAGGACATCCTGGGCCTCGAATTCAAGGCCCGCGGCTTCGACCCGAAGCTGGCGCCGCTGTACGCCCAGGCGCTGGTCGGCATGGTGGCCCTGACCGGCCAGTGGTGGGTCGACGCCCGCAAGCCGAAGAAGGCGGAGGTGGCGGCGCACCTGGTGAACCTCGCCTGGCACGGACTGGGGAACCTCGAACCCAAGCCGCGGCTGATAGGGCACCGGAAGAACTGAGGGGGAGCACCGGCGGGCGCCGGGTGCGCGCCGGCCCGGTCGCGGGCGAGGGTTTCCGAGTGGCCGTCAGGGCCGATTGCCGTCGGGGCCGTCGTCGCCACGGGCGCCCCTGCCACCTGGGCCACCCCCGGGATCCGGCCGTAATCTTCACGCTCCGGCGCGGTCGCCTTCTGAAGCGGTCCGCGCACCCGCGCCGGCCTCGAACCAGCAGCCTTCTCCTGCCTCCCCAGGCCGGCGGCGAGCTGGATGTGGTCGAGGCCGGTGCTCACTGCGGAGCCTTGGGAATCAGGCGGTCGGGGCGGCGGGGGCGGCGCCCTGCTCGGGCGGCGCCGCGGGCCCGGGCTTCTGGGCTACGGCGAAGATGCGGCGGAACGGGAAGACCGTGCCGTGCGGGCCGGTCGGGTAGGCGCGGCGCAGGGCGTCGCGGTACTCGGCGAGGAAGGCGTCGCGCGCCTCGGGGTCGCCTTCGAGGGCGGTGAGGACGGGGCGCAGGGCCGTGCCCTTGACCCAGTCGAGGACCGGGTCGTCGCCCTGGAGGAGTTGGACGTAGGTGGTCTCCCAGGCGTCGGTGGTGCAGCCGAGGTCGGTGAGGCGCTGGAGGTAGTCGGCGGGGTCGAGGACGTGGACGAAGCGGCGGCCGTGCCGGTCGAGGCGCTCGGACCACTGCGGGGAGTCGCACAGTTCGCCGAGGAGGGCGTGGCTGGGCGAGGTGAAGTTGCCCGGGACCTGGAAGGCGAAGGTGCCGCCGGGGGTGAGGGCGTCGATCCAGCGGGCGAAGGAGTCCGGGTGGTTGGGGACCCACTGCAGGGCCGCGTTGGAAATGATCAGGTCGAAGGGCTCTTCGGGGGTCCAGTCGGCGGCGTCGGCGGGGGCGAAGTCGAGGTGGCCGCCGCCGCGGGTGGGGCCGGCGTAGGACTCGGCCTCTTTGAGCATGTCGGTGGAGTTGTCGAAGCCGGTGATGTGCGCGTCCGGCCAGCGGTCGGCGAGTTGGACGGTGACGTTGCCGGGGCCGCAGCCGAGGTCGGCGATGCGGGCGGGGCGGTCGGGACGGGGGAGCTCGGGTATCCGGGCGAGGAGGTCGTGGAAGGGGCGGGTGCGGTGACCTGAGTGATGGAGGTACTGCTGGGGGTCCCAGACGGGTGCGTCGTGCATGTTCGATAACCCCTTTGCTGATGCAGGGCCGGCACGGTTCTGTTGTGGAGCCTGTCGAACGGCCTCCGAGCGAGTTTTGGCCATCTCGGGCGGATTCCGTGCTGCGCCCACGATGCCCAGTAGTCCAGGAAAATATATCTTGACATCGAGAAGCTCGCCATCAAGAGACTTTATGTCGACAGACCCTTTACACTGATCGCCATGGAGGACGAGGTCGATCGACTGGTCGCAGCATGGCGCCGCGAGCGCCCGGACCTCGACGTGGAGCCGCTTGAGGTCCTCAGCCGCGTCTCCCGCCTGGCCAGACACCTCGACCGGGCCCGTCGCCTCGCCTTCTCCGAGGTGGGCCTGGAGCCCTGGGAATTCGACGTGCTGACCGCGCTGCGGCGCGCCGGCGCCCCCTATCAGCTCTCCCCCGGCGCCCTGCTGACGCAGACGCTGGTCACCTCCGGCACGATGACCAACCGCATCGACCGGCTCGCCAAGAAGGAATTGGTGGAGCGGTTGCCGGACCCCAGCGACCGGCGCGGGGTGCTGGTCCGACTGACCGCCAAGGGCCGCGACAAGGCCGACGAATCGCTGGCCGGGCTGCTCACGCAGGAGCGCGCCATCCTCGCCGAGCTGTCGCGGCAGCAGCGGCACGAATTGGCCGGTCTCCTGCGGCGGTTGACCGGACCGTTTGACAACGTGCCGGGTTAGGTCCACAGGGGGCGCGCGGCCGGGGTGCTCTTGCCGGGCCGCCCCGGGGTGGGCTTGGATCTCCGCATGAGCCAGCAGGGGACCGGAGGAACGGGCTCCGTGCCCGTGGGGCCGTACGGCAGTGGCGGCAGGCGCGGACGGCGGTTTTCGGGGCGGACGGTGCTGGTCACCGGCGCCGCCGGCGGCATCGGGGCGGCGACCGCGGACCGGCTGGCCGCCGAGGGCGCCGCGGTGCTGCTGCTGGACGTCGACGACGCCCGCGGCGAGCGCGTCGCGCGGCGGATCCGGGCGGCCGCCGGGCGGGCCTCGTACGAGCACTGCGACGTGGCCGTCGAGGACGACTGGCGGCGGGCCGTCGCGGCGGCGCACACCCGGTACGGGCCGGTGGACGGCCTGGTCAGCAACGCCTACCTGGCGCACGTGGCACCGGCGGACCGGACCTCACCGGTGGAGTGGGACCGGCAGCTGGCGGTGAACCTCACCGGGGCGTTCCTGGGCGTGCGGGCGGTCCTCGCGGACCTGCGGGCGCGCGGCGGGGCGGTGGTGCTGACGTCGTCGGTGCACGCGCTGGTGGGGCTGCCGGGGCGGCCCGCGTACGCGGCGTCCAAGGCCGGGTTGACCGGACTGGGCCGGCAGTTGGCGGTGGAGTACGGGCCCCAGGTGCGGGTGAACTGCGTCCTGCCGGGTCCGGTGCTGACCGCGGCGTGGGACGGCATCGACGAGGAGCAGCGGCGGGCCAGCGCGGCCGAGACCGCGGCGCGGCGGCTGGGGCGGCCCGAGGAGGTGGCGGCCGCCATCGCGTTCCTGCTCTCCGGGGAGGCGTCGTTCGTGACGGGGGCCAGCCTGGTGGTGGACGGCGGCTGGAGCGTGTACAAGAACTCCTCGTGAGGCAGACCTGAAGACGGGCGGCGCTCCGGGAGCGGTCGTGGCGGGGCGGTGCCCGTGCCGTGGCGCCGCGCGGCGCACCGGGTCGCGCGGCGCCTCCATCCCGCATGCGAGCCAGGGGGTCCGATGGGCATCCGATTCGGCGGCGACTACAACCCCGAGCACTGGCCGGAGGAGGTGTGGGCCGAGGACCTGGCGCTGATGAAGGCGGCCCACGTCTCCATGGTCACGGCCGGGATCTTCTCCTGGGCGAAGGTCGAACCCCGGCCGGGGGAATGGGACTTCGGCTGGTTCGACCGGGTCATGGACGGCCTGGCCGGGGCCGGGATCGCGGTGTGTCTGGCGACGATGACGGCGTCACCGCCCCCGTGGTTGAGCCGGGCGCACCCGGAGATCCTGCCGGAGGGCCCGGACGGGCAGCGCCGCTGGCCGGGCGCGCGGCAGCACTTCTGCCCGTCCAGCCCGGTGTTCCGGGCGCACGCGGTGCGGCTGGTGGAACAGGTCGCGGCGCGGTACGCCGACCATCCGGCGCTCGCGCTGTGGCACGTGGGCAACGAGTTCGGGTGTCACACCCGGCAGTGCTTCTGCGACGTGTCGGCGGAGCACTTCCGGAGCTGGCTGCGGGAGCGGTACGGCAGCGTGGCGGCGCTCAACGACGCCTGGTCGACGTCGTTCTGGTCGCAGGCGTACGGGGACTTCGCGGAGGTGCTGCCGCCCCGGACCGCGCCGACGTTCGCCAATCCGGCGCAGCAGTTGGACTACCTGCGGTTCGGTGACGCGGCGCTGCGGGAGTGCTATCTGGCGGAGCGGGCGGTGCTCACGCGGCTGGCGCCCGGGGTGCCGGTGACGACGAACCTGATGCCGCAGCACAAGCCGGTGGACGCGTTCGGTTGGGCGCCGTCGATGGACGTGATGGCGCTGGACTTCTACCAGGACCCGCACGTGCCGGACGACCACGTCCGGGCGGCCTACGTCTTCGACCTGATGCGGTCGGCGCGCGAGGGGCAGCCGTGGCTGTTGCTGGAGCAGGCGCCCGGCGCGGTCAACTGGCGGCCGCGCAACGGGCCCAAGCCGCCCGGGGCGATGCGGCTGTGGAGCTGGCAGGCGGTGGCGCAGGGCGCGGACGCGGTGCTGTTCTTCCAGTGGCGGCAGTCGCTGGGCGGGGCGGAGAAGTTCCACTCGGCGATGGTGCCGCACGGCGGGACGGACACCCGGATCTTCCGTGAGGTGTGCGCGCTGGGGCGGGAGTTGGCGGCGGTGCCGGGGATCGAGGGGGCCCGGTCGCGGGCCTCGGTGGCGCTGCTGGCCGACTGGCAGAGCTGGTGGGCGCTGGAGCTGGATTCCCGGCCGTCCACGGCGCTGGACCACTCCCGGATCGCGCTGGCCCACTACCGGCCGCTGTTCGAGGCGGGGGTGGCCTGCGACGTGGTGCCGCCGGGACGGGAGTTGTCGGGGTACCGGATGGTGGTGGTGCCGAACCTGTACCTGCTGACGGACCGGGACGCGGCGCGGCTGGCGGCGTACGTGCGCGGTGGCGGGCAGCTGGTGGTGTCGTTCTTCTCCGGCATCGTCGACGACTGCGACCGGGTGCGTCCGGGGGGCTACCCGGGGCCGTTGCGGGAGTTGCTGGGGTTGCGGGTGACGGAGTTCTGGCCGCTGGCCGAGGGACGGTCGGTGGCGGTGGGCGACGGCGATCCGACCGCGGCCGGGCGGGGCCGGCAGACCGGGCGGGCCTACGCCGGTCGCGCGGACCTGTGGTCGGAGGAGATCGAGGTGGCCGGCGCCGAGGTGGTGGCGCGGTTCCTCGACGGCGAGCTGGCCGGGCAGCCGGCGGTGACCCGGCACGACCACGGGCGGGGCACGGCCTGGTACGTCGGGACTCGGCTGGAACCGGCCCTGATGCGGGCCCTGTTGGACGACGTGCGGGCGGCGGCGGGCGTGGCGCCGGTGCTGCCGGACCTGCCGCCGGGCGTGCAGGCGACGGTGCGGGAGGGCGCCGGCGGCCGGTACGTGTTCCTGCTGAACCACGGCGGCCGGGCGGTGGAGGTGGCACTGCCGGAGCCGCTGCGGGACGCGTGGGAGCCCCGGGCGGCGGCGGTGACGCGGGTGACGCTGGCCGCCCGGGGCGTGGCGGTGCTGACCGGTCCGGAACGGGAGGGCGGTGGGGGCGCCCCGGAGTGATCCGGTCGGGCGCGGCCGGGATCAGGGCAGGGTGAGCGGCCCGGCGCCGGCCGGTTCGAGGTCGGCGGGGCCGACGCCGGCCCGGCGGGCCAGCGCGACGGCGGCGAGGGTGGAGTGCACGCCCAGCTTGCCGAGCACGTTCTGCATGTGGGTGCGGACGGTGTGCGGGGAGAGGAAGAGCCGCTCGGCGACCGCCTTGCGACCCAGTCCGGCGACCATGCAGCGCAGCACCTCGCGTTCGCGCGGGGTCAGGGACTCCACCAGCCGCTCGCTCTCGCTGCGGTGCTTGCGGGCCGCGGTCAGCTCCCGCAGCACGCCGGTGAGCAGGGCCGGCGGCAGGTGCGTCTCGTCGCGCAGCACGCCGCGGATGACGGCCAGCAGGCGGGAGAGCGAGGAGTCCTTCGCGACCCAGCCGGAGGCGCCGGCCTGGAGGGCGGCGGCGGCCCGGCGCGGGTCGTCCCGGTCGGCGAGGACCACGGTCCGCAGGTACGGGTGGCTGGTGCGCAGGCCGGACACCAGGGCGATGCCGTCCAGCGGGGCGCGGGGCGGGCTCTCGCGCGGGGTGCCGTCGCGGGCGGGCCCTTGGGGCGGCACGGCGAGGAGCGGGGCGGCCAGGTCGGCGTCGGCGAGCAGGACGTCGAAGCGGCGGCCGTCGGTGGTGGCCCGGTCGAGGGTGCGCAGCGCCGCCGGTGCGCTGCCCGCCGCGGCGACGTCCACGTCCACCTCGGCGGCCAGTGCGGCCGCCAGGGACTCGGCGAAGATGCGGTGGTCGTCGACCACCAGAACCCGGATTCGTTGCACGCAAGACCCCCTGTCTCGGTGAACGGACCATAGCGGGCACGGCGTCCGGATTGAAGATCGCCTCGGCCGGGCGGCGGACGCCGCCGGCCGGTGACCACCCGCCCCGGGCGCGGTACCCGAGCGGTCTCGCCCCCTGATCTGCGCCGGCCCCCACCGGCGCTGGTGACAGCGTACGGACGGGGTGCCCGAGCGGAAGGTGATTGACGAAAGTGGCCGGGGAACGGGGGGCGCCCGGCGCACGGGCGGCGGTCCGCGGACGCCCTACGGCCGGAGGCGGTGGGCGCCGGGGCCCGGGACGGCCGGGAAGATCCGGGGCGGGGTGTGGCCGGCGGCGGTGAACGCCGCGTGCAGGGCGTCGGTGACGGTGTCCGCGGCGGCCGCCTCGACGAGGACGAGGGCCGAGCCGCCGAAGCCGCCGCCGGTCATCCGGGCGCCGAGCGCACCGGCGGCGTTGGCGGTGTCGACGGCGAGGTCGAGTTCGGGGCAGGAGACCTTGAAGTCGTCGCGGAGGGAGGCGTGTCCGGCGGTGAGCAGCGGGCCGATGGCGCGGGGGCGGCCGGCGTCCAGGTGGGCGACGGTCCGTTCCACGCGGTGGTTCTCGGTGACGATGTGGCGGACGAGGTCCCGGACGACCGGGTCGGACGCCAACGCGTCGAGGGCCGCGGGCAGATGTGCGTACGGGACGTCACGCAGCGCGCGTACGCCGAGCGCCCGCGCGCCGCGTTCGCATCCGGCGCGACGCTCGGCGTACGCGCCGTCGCCGAGTTGGTGGCGGACGCGGGTGTCGACGACGAGGAGGCGGAGCCCTTCCGCGGCCAAATCGAACGGTACGTGGCGGTGGCTGAGGTCGCGGGTGTCCAGGAAGAGGGCGTGGCCGGCGGTGCAGCAGGCGGCCGCGGTCTGGTCCATGATCCCGCAGGGCACGCCGACGTAGGCGTTCTCGGCGCGTTGGGCGAGGCGGGCCAGTTCCGCGCGGGGCAGGCCGAGGCCGTACAGGTCGTCCAGGGCGAGGGCGGTGGCGATCTCCAGGGCGGCCGAGGAGGACAGGCCGGCGCCGAGCGGGACGGTGCTGGAGTAGTGCAGGTCGGCGCCGCCGATCGGCAGGCCGGCCGCCCGCATAGCCCACACCACGCCGGCGGGGTAGGCGGCCCAGTCGGCTCCGCGGGCCGGCGGGGCGAGGTCGTCGGTGCGGAGGGTGACCGGGCCGCCGGGGGCGCCGGCGGAGTGCAGCCGCAGCACCCCGTCGGTGCGGGGTGCGGCGGCGGCGATGGTGGTGTGCGGGAGGGCCAGGGGCATCACGAAGCCGTCGTTGTAGTCGGTGTGTTCACCGATCAGGTTGACCCGGCCGGGGGCCGCCCAGGTGCCGGCGGGCTCGGCCCCGTACACCGCGTGGAAGGCCGCCGCGGTGCGGGCCGCGCCGTGCTCCGTGTCTGTCACGTGGACTCCTTCGTGCTGTCCCGGCCGGGGCTCGCGCGCCCCGGGGCGGGTCTCGAACTCCCCCGGCTACGGCTGGGAGGTGCCCCCGGCCGGGCCGGGGTTGTCCGGGCTGGTGGTGGCCCGGGCGAACGCCCAGGCGTCGGCGATGATGTCGGCCAGGTCGGTGCGGGTGGGGCGCCAGCCCAGCCGGTCGATGGCGGTGCGCGCGGAGGCGACCAGGACGGCGGGGTCGCCGTCCCGGCGCGCGGCGGTGACCTCGGGAATCGGGTGGCCGGTGACCTTGCGGACGGTCTCGATGACCTCGCGGACGGAGAAGCCGTTGCCGTTGCCGAGGTTGCAGACGAGGTGTTCGCCGGGGCGGGCGGCGGCCAGGGCCAGCAGGTGGGCCTCGGCGAGGTCCGCGACGTGGAGGTAGTCGCGCACGCAGGTTCCGTCGGGGGTCGGGTAGTCGTCGCCGTAGACGGAGATGGCGTCGCGCCGGCCCTGGGCGACCTGGAGGACGAGCGGGATCAGGTGCGACTCGGGGTCGTGGCGTTCGCCGTGACTGCCGTACGCGCCGGCGACGTTGAAGTAGCGCAGCGACACCGCGGCCAGGCCGTGCGCGGCCGCCTCGCCGGTGATCATGTGGTCGACGGCGAGCTTGGTCGCGCCGTAGGGGGAGGTGGGGGCGGTCGGGTCGGTCTCGGTGATCGGGGTGTTGACCGGCTCGCCGTAGGTGGCCGCGGTGGACGAGAAGACGAGCGTGCGCACCCCCGCCGTGCGCATCGCGGCGAGCAGTTCCATGGTGCCGCCGACGTTGTTGGTCCAGTACTTCTCCGGCTGTTGGACGGACTCGCCGACCTGGGAGAACGCGGCGAAGTGCAGGACCGCGTCGTACGTGGGGGTCCCGCCGGCGGAGCCGGGGGGAGCGCCCAGCCACCGGTGCGCGTCGCGGATGTCGCCCTCGACGAACGTCGCCCCGGCGGGCACGGCCTGGCGGAAGCCGGTGGAGAGGTTGTCGAGGACCGTGACGGCGTGGCCGGCCTCCAGCAGGTGCTGGGCCACCACGCTTCCCACGTAGCCCGCCCCGCCGGTCACCAGGTAATTGCTCATGACTCGCTCGCTACCTCTCGCAGTCGCTCGGCCGCAGCCTCCGGCGGCACGTCGTTGATGAACACGTTCATGCCGGATTCGGAACCCGCGAGGAACTTCAGCTTTCCGGGAGTCCTGCGGACGGTGAAGAGCTCAAGGTGGAGCGCGAACTGGGAGCGGTCCGCGGCGTGCACGGGCGCCTGGTGCCAGGCGGAGATGTACGGCGTCGGGGGCGCTTCCGGCCCGAAGATCCGGTCGAACCGGCGCAAGACTTCCAGGTAGATCTGTGGGAACTCTGTGCGGGCCGGCTCGTCGAGCGCCAGCAGGTCCGGAACCCGGCGCTTGGGGTAGAGGTGCACCTCGTAGGGCCAGTGCGCGGCGTACGGGACGAAGGCGACCCAGTGGGCGCCGTCCAGGACGATGCGCCGGCCGTCGGTGCGCTCGCGGGCGACCACGTCGTCGAAGAGGTTGCGGCCGGTGGCCTCGCGGTGGGCGGCGAGGGAGGCCAGCATCCGCTCGGTGCGGGGGGTGACGAAGGGGTACGCGTAGATCTGGCCGTGCGGGTGGCCGAGGGTCACGCCGATCTCGGCGCCGCGGTTCTCGAAGCAGAAGACCTGTGCCACGCCGGGGAGTTGGGAGAGCGCCGCGGTGCGGTCGGTCCAGGCGTCGAGGACCAGGGCGGCCTGCTCCTCGGTGAGGTCGGCGAACGAGGCGTCGTGGTCGGGGGTGAAGCAGACCACCTCGCAGCGGCCGTGTTCGCCGGCGAGCGAGGGGAAGCGGTTCTCGAAGACGACGACGTCGTAGCCGTCGGCGGGGATCTCGGTGTGCCGGCCGGCGGCGGAGGGGCACAGCGGGCAGGCGTCGACCGCGGGGTGGTAGGGGCGGCCCTGGCGGTGCGAGGCGACGGCGACGGCGTCGCCGAGGAGCGCGTCGGTGCGGATCTCGGCGGTGGTGGCGACCGGGTCCAGCGGGCGGGCGTCGGCGGCGGTGCGGTCGGCGGCGTCGGACGCGTCGTAGTAGAGCAGTTCCCGGCCGTCGGCGAGCCGGGTCGTCGTCTTCTTCACCGGGAGCTCCTCATCATGGCGGGCACACCACCCAAACACAAACAAACACAATGAAGCACAACCCAACAGAGACGTCAACGCACGCCCTCACCCGCCCTCTTGGGATCCCATACTGCCCATAGCGGATAAACCTCCACTCAATCCACAGCCTTCACTCATGATCCAACAACTGAAACGCACAAAACTATTCAGTTTTCGGTCGAGCGTGCGTACGTTTTTGTGCGTTCACTTCGCGGACACCGCCGCGCTCCCCGAAAAGGCTGCACTCCCCCGGAAAGAGGGCTCATGATCACTCTGGCCGACGGGCTACGACTCCCGACAAACGGGCTCGACTACACGATCCTGGCCATCTACTTCGTCGTCGTCCTCGGCATCGGATTCGCCGCCAAACGCAGCGTGCGGACCAGCCTGGACTTCTTCCTCTCCGGACGGTCGCTGCCCGCCTGGGTCACCGGACTCGCCTTCGTCGCCGCCAACCTCGGCGCCACCGAGATCCTCGGGATGGCGGCGACCGGTGCGCAGTACGGCGTCGCGGTCGTCCACTGGTACTGGATCGGCGCCATCCCGGCCATGGTCTTCCTGGGCCTGGTCATGATGCCCTTCTACTACCGCTCGAAGGTCCGCTCCGTACCGGAGTTCCTGCTCCAACGCTTCGACAAGTCGGCGCACCTGCTCAGCTCGATACTCTTCGCCTTCGCCGCCGTCCTGATCGCGGGCGTCAACCTCTACGCCCTGTCGATCGTCGTCGAGGCGCTGCTCGGCTGGCCGCAGTGGGTCGCCATCGTCGTCGCCGGACTCTTCGTCCTCGCCTACATCACCATCGGCGGACTCTCCTCGGCGATCTACAACGAGGTGCTCCAGTTCTTCGTGATCCTCGCCGCGCTCATCCCGCTGGTCGTCCTCGGCCTCAAGCGGGTCGGCGGCTGGGGCGGCCTGACCGACTCGCTCACCGCCTCGCACGGCCACAACTTCCTGACCGCCTGGGGCGGCACCGGCATCGGCCAGGCCAACCCGCTCGGCGCCAACTGGCTGACGATCATCCTCGGCCTGGGCTTCGTGCTCTCCTTCGGCTACTGGACCACCAACTTCGCCGAGGTGCAGCGCGCACTGTCCGCGAAGAACCTCTCCGCCGCCCAGCGCACCCCGCTCATCGCCGCCTTCCCGAAGATGTTCATCGTCTTCCTGGTGATGATCCCGGGCCTGGTCGCCGCCGTCCTCGTGCCGAAGCTCGGCGCCCCCGGCGGCCTGCAGTACAACGACGCGATCCCCTACCTCATGCAGGAGCTGCTGCCCAACGGCGTGCTCGGCATCGCCGTCACCGGCCTGCTCGCCGCCTTCATGGCCGGTATGGCCGCCAACATCTCGTCCTTCAACACCGTCTTCACGTACGACATCTGGGCCAAGTACGTGAAGACGGACCGGCCCGACGGCTACTACCTGCGCTTCGGCCGGCTGATCACCGCGATCGGTGTGCTGGCCTCGATCGGCACCGCGTTCATCGCCTCGTCGTTCTCCAACATCATGGGCTACCTCCAGACCCTGTTCTCCTTCTTCAACGTGCCGATGTTCGTGGTCTTCATCATCGGCATGTTCTGGAAGCGGGCCTCGATGAAGTCCGGTGTCTGGGGCCTGCTCGCCGGCACCACCGCCGCGATGGTCAACTACTTCTGGATCTACAAGCAGGGCGTCATCGCCATCCCCACCGACCAGGGTGCCAACTTCGTCTCCGCCATCGTCGGCTTCGTCGCCGGCGCGGTGGTCATGGTCGCCGTCACGCTCTTCACCGAACCCAAGCCGGAGGCCGAACTGGCCGGGCTCGTCTACGGGACGACCGCGCCGGGCCTCGCGGAGCCGCCCGCCGAGGGCGACGCCGCCTGGTACCGCAAGCCCGCGCTCCTCGGCTGGGGCGCCCTCGTCCTCGCCGCGCTGTGCTACCTGCCCTACTCGCTCTGACCGGAGACCCCACCATGTCTGAACTGCAGAACGAAGTCAGCGAGTTGGAACGCACCTCGGCCACCGCCGCCCGACTCTTCGACATCCGCCGCATCATCGGTGGCCTGTTCGTCGTCTACGGCGTGATCGTCACCGTCGCCGGTCTCACCGCCTCCGACGCGGACCTGGCGAAGGCCCAGGGCATCAACATCAACCTGTGGACGGGCCTGGGCATGCTCGCGCTCGGCCTGTTCTTCCTGGTCTGGCTGATGCTGCGGCCCACCGTCCCGCCGTCCGCCGCGGAACTCCGCGACGCCCAGGACGCCCCGGCCGACCGCCCGGATCAGGAGGGCTGACCCCCAGGGACCTGCTGGACCCGCTCCAACAGGCCGGTGCGGGCGGCCAGCGCGGCCGCCTCCAACCGGGAGCCCACCTCCAGCTTCATCAACACCCGCTGGACGTGGGTCCTGGCGGTGCTCGGCGCGATGTCCATGCCCGCCGCGATCACCCGGGTGTCCTCGCCCTCCGCGACCCGGATCAGCACCTCCACCTCGCGGGGGGTGAGCAGCGACAGCAGCCGCGCGCCCTCGTCGTCGGGCTGGGCGGCGGGGTGCAGCAGCTCCTCGAACGCCTGCCGGAGCAGTTGCGGGGCGACCGCCGCCTCACCCGCCCGGGCCTTGAGCATGGCCCGCTCGACGCCCTCGATGCGTTCGTCGTTGCGGACGTAGCCGGAGGCGCCGGCGGCGAACGCGGCGGCGATCCCGCGCGGGCTGGGCACCGGCCCGAGCACCACCACCGCGACCTGCGGCCGCTCCCGCTTGATCCGGACGACCGGGTCGAAAGCCCCTGGTTCGGCGGGCCCGGCGGTGCCCAGCAGGCACACCTCCGGCGCCCGGCTCACCACCAGGTCCGCGGCCCCGGCGCTGGGCGCGGCGGCCGCCAGGACCCGGTGCCCGCGCAGCTTCAGGGCCGAGGCGAGCGCCTCGGCGAGCAGACGGTGATCGTCGACCACCATGAGCCGCACGCCCATCGAGCGGACCCCCTCAACTCCCCGACCGGCTGTGTGTTCCCGGGAAGGTACACGGTCGGCTGCCGATGCGCTCCCCCTAGCGGGGAGAAGACCACCGGAACGCGGGAATCCAGGCCAATCGGGGCCGATTGCCGCCCTTGCGCCCGGCCCCGCGAACCCACCGCCCGCGGGCCGGCCGCCGGGCGCCTACGCGTCCTCGGCCAGCTCCAACCAGCGCATCTCCAACTCCTCGCGCTGCGCGCCGAGTTCACGCAACTGCGCGTCCAGTCCGGCGATCTTCTCGAAGTCGGTGGCGTGCTCGGCCATCTGCCCGTGCAGCGCCGCCTCCTTCTCGCCGATCTTGTCCAGTTGGCGCTCGATCCGCTGGAGCTCCTTCTGCGCCGCGCGGTTGACGGCGGCCGGCTTCTTCGGCGCCGCGGCGGCCGGCTGGGCGGGCGTCGGCGCCGCCGCCTCGATCACCTTCTGCCGGCGCTCCAGGTACTCGTCCAGGCCGCGCGGCAGCATCCGCAGCGCCGCGTCACCCAGCAGCGCGAACACCCGGTCCGTCGTCCGCTCCACGAAGTACCGGTCGTGGCTGATGACGATCATCGAGCCGGGCCAGCCGTCGAGCAGGTCCTCCAGCTGCGTCAGCGTCTCGATGTCGAGGTCGTTCGTCGGCTCGTCCAGGAACAAGACGTTCGGCTCGTCCATCAGCAGCCGCAGGATCTGCAACCGCCGCCGCTCGCCACCGGAGAGGTCACCGACCGGCGTCCACTGCTTCTCCTTCGTGAAGCCGAACTTCTCGCACAGCTGCCCCGCCGTCATCTCCCGGCCCTTGCCGAGGTCGACCCGGTCGCGGATCTGCTGGACGGCCTCCAGCACCCGCAGCGCCGGATTGAGCTCGGCGACCTCCTGCGAGAGGTACGCGAGCTTGACGGTCTTGCCGACCACGACCTTGCCGGCCGCCGGCTGCTGCTCGCCCCCGCTGCGGGCGGCCGCCTCCAGCGTCCGCAGCAGCGAGGTCTTGCCCGCGCCGTTCACTCCGACCAGACCGATCCGGTCACCCGGCCCCAACTGCCACGTCAGGTGCTTGAGCAGCACCTTCGGCCCGGCCTGGACGGTCACGCCCTCCAGCTCGAAGACCGTCTTGCCCAGGCGCGAGCTGGCGAACTTCATCAGCTCGGCGTTGTCGCGCGGCGGCGGCACGTCCGCGATCAGCTCGTTGGCCGCCTCGATCCGGAACCGCGGCTTGCTGGTCCGGGCCGGCGCACCGCGCCGCAGCCAGGCCAACTCCTTGCGCATCAGGTTCTGCCGCTTGGCCTCCTCGGACGCGGCGATCCGCTCCCGCTCGGCCCGCGCGAAGACGTAGTCGGAGTAGCCGCCCTCGTACTCGTGGACGGCGCCGCGCTGGACGTCCCACATCCGCGTCGCCACCTGGTCCAGGAACCACCGGTCGTGGGTGACGACCACCAGCGCGGACCGCCGCGCCGCCAGGTGCCGGGCCAGCCAGGAGATCCCCTCGACGTCGAGGTGGTTGGTCGGCTCGTCGAGCACGATCAGGTCCTGCTCGGCGATCAGCAGCTTGGCCAGCGCGATCCGCCGCCGCTCGCCACCGGACAGCGGCCCGATGACGGTGTCCAGCCCCTGCGTGAACCCCGGCAGGTGCAGATCCCCGAACAGCCCGGTCAGCACGTCCCGGATCTTGGCGTTGCCGGCCCACTCGTGATCGGCGAGGTCACCGATCACCTCGTGCCGGATGGTGGCCGCCGGGTCCAGCGAATCGTGCTGGGTCAGCACGCCCAACCGCAGGTCACCGGCGTGCGTCACCCGGCCGACGTCGGCGGACTCCAGCTTGGCGAGGATCCGGATCAGCGTGGTCTTGCCGTCGCCATTGCGACCCACGACGCCGATCCGGTCGCCCTCGTTGACGCCGAGGGAGACACCGTCGAGCAGCGCACGCGTCCCGTACACCTTGTCGACGGCTTCCAGATTGACGAGGTTGGCGGCCATCTCACTCCTGCTCTGTGC
>LIQL01000307.1 GCA_001418405.1 Streptomyces diastatochromogenes
AGATCTGTATAGGAGACAGCCCGCCTCCCGCCCCGCCCGGCGGGGCGGGAGGCGGTCCCGGCGGCTACTGCACCGCCTTCAGCGCGTTGACGATCCCGTAGCCGAAGTGGCTGTTGACCTGCGGGGTGCCGGTGCAGGTGGCGTCACCCGCCGGGCACCCGGGGTTGTCGGCCTGCTGCTTGAGCAGCCACTGGATCTCCTGCGCGCTGGCCTTCGGGTGGGTGCTCTTCAGGAGCGCCGCCACGCCGGCGACGTGCGGGGAGNNGCCGGCGTAGAAGGCCCAGTCGCCACCGGGGATGGTGGAGAGCACGTTGCCGTTCTTGGCCGGCAGGTCCGGCACCTGCTTGGTGTCGCCGCCGGGCGCGGCCACGTCGACCTGTCCCAGGCCGTAGTTGGAGTAGCCGGACTTCAGGCGGTGCGATCCGGTCGCCGCGACCGTCACCGTCCCGGGCAGCTGGGTCGGCACGTCCCAGCAGGTCTTGGGGCTGAGGGTGCGGTTGACCGGCGTGGAGTCGTTGGGGCTGCCGGTGTCGGTGAGCTTGTCGGCCGNNTGCCGGCCGCCGCGACGTTGACCACGCCCTTGTCCTGCGCGTACTTCGCCGCCCGGCCGACCGCGTCAACGATGGCCGCCTGATCGGCGTCGTCCTTGCAGTTGAACATCCACGGGTCCACGTAATAGCTGTTGTTGGTGACCTGGATGCCGTGGTCGGCCGCGAAGACGAAGGCGCACACCACGCTCTCCGCGTAGAACAGGCTGGTCTTGGGCTCGCTCACCTTGATGGCGGAGACCTTCACGCCCGGCGCGACGCCGGCCACGCCGATGCCGTTGCGGGCCGCGGCGATGGTGCCCGCCACGTGCGTGCCGTGGGCGTCCTCGACGGGGTCGTAGGGCCGCCAAGCCCCCGGTGAGGTGTCGGGGACCCCGCCCACGCAGTTGGCCGACTGCCGTGCGGAGAAGTTCGGTTTGAGGTCCGGGTGGGTGTCGTCCACGCCGGTGTCGATGACCCCGACGGTCACCTTGCGGCTGCCCGGGTTCACCTTCGCGGCCCGGTCGGCCCCGATGGCGGGGATGTCCCACTGGAGCGGCTCCAGCGGCTCCTCGCCGGTGGCCTTCGCGGTCCGTTGCGCCGCCGCGAGCTGGGCCGCGGTGATCTTCTGCGGCCTGCCGACGTCGGTGGTGCCGGACTGCTTGAGCGGCGCGGTGCGGGTCGCGCCCGCCGACTGCACGCCCGGCACGGTCCGCAGGGTGGCGGCGAACCGGGGGTTGGCCGCATGGGCGACGATCACGCCTATCCGCTCGTGGGCGGTGATCACCTTGCCGCCGGCCCGGTCGATGGCCCGCTCGACTGCGTCGACCGTGGCGTGGCCGGGGGCGGTGTTCACGACGTACGACAGCAGCGGGCCGCTGTCCGGTGGCGCGGCGCCGGCCGCGTCCGGGAGGAACCCGGTCGTGGCGGTCAGCGCCAGCCCGAGCGGGACGGCCAGGGCCCGCAGGCGTCTGTTCCGGGGATGTGCAAGGGGACGTGCCATGGGTACTCCACCTCATCCGTCGGACCGCCCGTGCGCGGGGCGCGCACGGGCGGGTGCATGACAGGTGAAGCTATCGGCGATCACCGACGCACAGCAATGGAATGCAGGGAAAACCTCATAGGAGCGGCAAATTGACGGGCGATCAGGCGTCGCTTCGGGTATGGGCGCGCGCCCCGGAGCGGGTCCGTGCGCTCAGTCCCGCCGCCCCGCTCCGTCGCGCGGCCGCAGGGTGCCCATGCTCAGCGGCGGCAGCGGGATCCGCGGGCCGTACCAGCGCCGGGCGTCCGCCCCCGGGCGCGGCCGCGACGGGGCGGCGGTGATCGGCGCGGACAGGGGGACGCTGCCGTACGGGCGCCGACGCGGGGCGTGCGCAGGCGGGTCCTGCGGGGGCGGCGGGGTCATGACCGGCTAACGAAGCGTCGCCCGACCGGTGGCGGCCGGTGCGCCCATTCCCCCGATTTCTTCAGGAATTCAACCATCCATCGTCTGTCGCATCGGGTCCGACCGCCCTACGATGCGTGATCCACGTCACTTATCCAGGGCTTATCGTCGGCCCCGCACCAGCTCACCGAGCGTCAGGAGACCCGTGATCACCGCACCCAACGCCGACCCGGGACAGCACGACCCGCCCGACTACCGACAGGTCCAGTCGAGCCCGGAGTTCGCCGAACTCCGCAGCGCCCACCGCTCGTTCGCCTTCCCGCTCACCCTCGCCTTCATCCTCTGGTACCTCGGCTACGTGCTGCTGTCGAGCTATGCGGGCGCCTTCATGGCCACCAAGGTCGCGGGCCACCTCAACGTCGCCTTCGTCCTCGGCATCGCCCAGTTCGCCACCACCTTCCTGATCGCCTGGTGGTACTCCCGGCACGCCGCCGCCCGGCTCGACCCCCGGGCCGAGGCCATCAAGGCCCGCCTGGAGGGCACCGCCGCCACCCCGCCGGCCCCGGTCCGCGCGGCCGGTGCCCCCAAGGACGGCCCCGAGCAGACCGGCGTGCAGGAGGCCGGCGCATGAACCTCACCCAGCACCTCGCCGCCGGCGGCGCCGGCGAGCACCGCACCCTGATCGTCACCCTCTTCGCCGTCTTCGTCGCCGCCACCCTCGGCCTCACCGTCTGGGCCGGCCGGCAGACCAAGGGCGCGGACGACTTCTACGCCGGCGGACGGCAGTTCAGCGGCTTCCAGAACGGCCTGGCCATCTCCGGCGACTACATGTCCGCCGCGTCCTTCCTCGGCATCGCCGGCGCCATCGCCCTCTTCGGCTACGACGGCTTCCTCTACTCCATCGGCTTCCTCGTCGCCTGGCTCGTCGCGCTCCTCCTGGTCGCCGAACCCCTGCGCAACTCCGGCCGCTTCACCATGGGCGACGTCCTCGCCTACCGGATGCGCCAACGCCCCGTCCGGACCGCCGCAGGCACCTCCACCATCGTCGTGTCGATCTTCTACCTGCTCGCGCAGATGGCCGGCGCCGGCGCCCTGGTGACCCTGCTCCTGGGCATCACCAGCGAAGCGGGCAAGATCCTCGTCGTCGTCCTGGTCGGCATCGTGATGATCCTCTACGTCACCATCGGCGGCATGAAGGGCACCACCTGGGTCCAGATGGTCAAGGCCGTCCTCCTGATCGCCGGCACCCTGCTGATCACCTTCCTGGTGGCGTGGCGGTTCCACTTCAACCTCTCCGCACTGCTCGGCGCCGCCGCCGAGAACAGCGGCAAGGGCTCCGCCTTCCTGGAACCCGGCCTCAAGTACGGCGCCACCGCCACCTCGAAGATCGACTTCATCTCGCTCGGCCTCGCCCTCGTCCTGGGCACCGCCGGCCTGCCGCACATCCTCATCCGCTTCTACACGGTCCCCACCGCCAAGGCCGCCCGGAAGTCGGTGAACTGGGCGATCGGCATCATCGGCGTCTTCTACCTGATGACCCTGGCCCTCGGCTTCGGCGCCGCGGCCCTCCTGAAGCCGGCCACCATCACCGCCTCCAACAAGGCGGGCAACACCGCCGCCCCGCTGCTCGCCCAGGAGATCGGCGGCGGCGCGGGCTCCACCGGCGGCGCCATCCTGCTCGCCGTCATCTCCGCCGTCGCCTTCGCCACCATCCTCGCCGTGGTCGCCGGCCTCACCCTCGCCTCGTCCTCCTCCTTCGCCCACGACCTCTACGTCAACGTCCTGCGCAAGGGGCGGGCCACCGAGAAGGAAGAGGTCGGCGCGGCCCGCTGGGCGACCGTCGGCATCGGCGCGATCGCCATCGTCCTCGGCGTCTTCGCCCGCAGCCTGAACGTCGCCGGCCTGGTGGCGCTCGCCTTCGCAGTCGCCGCCTCCGCCAACCTCCCCACCCTCCTCTACAGCCTCTTCTGGAAGCGCTTCACCACCCAGGGCGCCCTCTGGTCCATCTACGGCGGCCTGCTCTCCTCCGTCCTGCTCGTCCTCTTCTCGCCCGTCGTCTCCGGCAAGGAGACCTCGATGTTCCCCGGCGCCGACTTCGCGGTGTTCCCCCTGGAGAATCCGGGCCTGATCTCCATCCCCCTGGGCTTCCTGCTCGGCTGGCTCGGCTCCCTCCTCTCCCGGGAGGCACCGGACGCCGCCAAGTACGCCGAACTGGAGGTCCGCTCCCTGACCGGCACCGGCGCGCACTGAGTCGTCCGTACAGGGCACGGGTGGGGTGGCATCGTAGAGAACTACGACGCCACCCCGCCCACCTCGTGCTTCTCACGTCTCCTCACCGTCGGACCCATCGCGTAGTCTCGAAGGCGTACTGATCGACGGACCGAGCCGGACACTCGGGGAGGGGGCCAGATGCTCATCGACACCTACGGCCGCGTGGCTACCGACCTGCGGGTCTCACTCACCGACCGGTGCAACCTGCGCTGCACCTACTGCATGCCCGAAGAGGGCCTGCAGTGGCTGGCCAAGCCCGACCTGCTGACCGACGACGAGATCGTCCGGCTGATCGACATCGCCGTGCGCGACCTCGGCGTCGAAGAGGTCCGCTTCACCGGCGGCGAGCCCCTGCTCCGCCCCGGCCTGGTCGGCATCGTCGAGCGGGTCGCCGCCCTCGCGCCGCGCCCCCGGATGTCACTGACCACCAACGGCATCGGCCTGGCACGCACCGCCACCGCCCTCCAGGCCGCCGGCCTGGACCGGGTCAACGTCTCCCTCGACACCCTCCGGCCCGACGTCTTCCAGGCCCTGACCCGCCGCAAGCGGCACGACGACGTCCTCAAGGGCCTCGAAGCCGCCCGCGCCGCCGGCCTCACCCCGGTCAAGGTCAACGCCGTCCTGATGCCCGGCCTCAACGACGACGAGGCCCCCGACCTCCTGGCCTGGGCCGTCGAGAACGACTACGAGCTGCGCTTCATCGAGCAGATGCCGCTGGACGCCCAACACGGCTGGAAGCGCGACGGAATGATCACCGCCGGCGACATCCTGACCTCGCTGCGCACCCGCTTCACCCTCACCCCCGAGGGCCAGGACGAGCGCGGCTCCGCCCCCGCCGAGCGCTGGATCGTCGACGGCGGCCCGCACCGCGTCGGCGTGATCGCCTCGGTGACCCGCCCGTTCTGCCGCGCCTGCGACCGCACCCGGCTCACCGCCGACGGCCAGGTCCGCACCTGCCTCTTCGCCACCGAGGAGTCCGACCTGCGCGGCGCCCTGCGCTCCGGCGCCCCCGACGCCGAGATAGCCCGCCTCTGGAAGCTCGCCATGTGGGGCAAGAAGGCGGGATCCGGCCTCGACGACCCCACCTTCCTCCAACCGGACCGCCCCATGTCAGCCATCGGAGGCTGACCGCACCCGCTCCCATTCCGCCAGCGTCACCACGTCCTTGAGGAACCCGCGCACGGCGAGGAACTGCGACAGGTGCTCCCGATGCTCCTCACACGCCAACCACGTCTTGCGCCGGTCCGGGGTGTGCAGCTTCGGGTTGTTCCAGGCCAGCACCCACACCGCGTCGGCACGGCAGCCCTTGGCCGAGCAGATGAGGGAATTCTCTGAAGTGTTCGGGGAGTTCACGCCTCAACCCTACGTCCCGCCGCGCGCCCCACCGGGGCCGCTCTCCAGGGGCGTCGCGCCTTGCGGACATGACGACGCCGGGCAGCCACGGGGGGAGCCGCCCGGCGTCGGTCCGTCGCTCCGACGGGGGATGCGGAGCGCGTACGCAGTATGTCATGGGGAATGGTGCGTGGCGCAGCGGAACCGCATGATTGATCTGAGCTTTTCTTGAGCTTTGCTGAGCAAGCACCGCCAGCGAAGCTCAGTCCCGCTCCTCGCGCGACGACGAAGACCCCTCCGCCGGACGTTCCGCAACGGATTCCGCGGGCTCCGCCGGCAGCGCCCGCCGTACGGGCTTGACGAACGTCGACGGCAGCGAAGGGACGTTCTCCCGACCGGCGTTGGCGATGACCACCGCGACGTACGGAAGCCCCATGCCGATCACGAGCGTTGCAATGGCAACCGGTCGCTCGATGTTCCACAGCACGGCCGTGAGCACCACGGCCAGGGTCCGCACCGCCATCGAGATCACGTACCGCCGCTGGCGCCCGCGCACGTCCTCGGTCAGCCCCTGGCGCGCTCCCGTGATCCGGAAGGTTTCGCCGCCACCGCTGTGCTTCCGCATCACGTTCCACCACCTGCTCCGTCGTGCCGGATTCTCCCCGCATTCCGGTCAGATCCCACGGTACGCCGCCCTTCCCGGCCCTACGAGACCGGGTCACGTCGTCGGCGGACCGCTCCGTACCCCGGATGACGTAGCCGCCCGCCGGGCTCCTGCGAGGAGCACGACGAGCGGCCCCGGCCGTCGGCCGGCACGGACCGGGCGGGCTAGCGCCCGGTGAGCTGCGCCAGCTTGCGGCCGGCCTTCAAGTAGGCGACGCCCTTGGTGCCGGACAGCTTCTCCGCCAGGACCTCGGCCAGCGGCCGCACCGCGTCGGCCTCGGCGAGCACCACCGTCGACTGGCCGGAGTCGCCCTCGCTCACCAGCCGCAGCGCGTTCTGCTTCGCCAGCCGCCGCGCCGCCGAGGCGCTCGGAGTGAACTCCAGCACCGTCGTCAGCACCGCCGCGACCGGCAGCTCCCCGTGCTCCGCGACGTCCACGACCGGCAGCGACTCCACGTCCGCGAACGACTTCTTGGAGAACTGGGCCACGAAACCGGCCCGCGCCGCCATCGCCGCGTCCAGCCCGTAGAGCGCCGCCACGACCTCACCCGCGAGGACCTTCTTGAGGTCCATCGGGTGCATCGACCGCTCGGCGATCCGGCCCAGGGCCAGGGTGATCTCCTCGTCGGTCCACTCGGTCCACGCCTTGAGGTACGGCTCCATCAGGCGGTCCGGCACCGACATGATCTTGCCGAAGACGTCGTCGGCGGGCGCGCTCAGCCCGACGTAATTGCCCTTGGACTTGGACATCTTGGCGCCGCTGCCGTCCGTGCCCTCGATCAGCGGCATGGTCACCACCAGCTGCGGCCGCTGCCCGCGCAGCTCCATCAGCTTGCGGCCCATCTGGAGGTTGAGCAGCTGGTCGGAGCCGCCGAGCTCGACGTCGCAGCCCAGCGCCACCGAGTCCAGCCCCTGCGCGATCGGGTACAGCAGCTCGGTCATGGTCAGACCCGAGCCGGCCGCCAGCCGGTTGCGGAAGTCCTCGCGCTGGAGCAGCTGCGACGCCGGCACCTGCGCGAGCAGCCCCAGCAGCTCCGGGAAGGTGTACGGCGCCAGCCACTCGCTGTTCTGCCGGAAGCTGACCTTCTCGAAGTCGAAGAACGGACGCACCTGCTCGCGGTACGTGGCGAGGTTGTGCGCGATGTCCGCGTCGGTCAGCGGCGGCCGCTCCGCCGTGCGACCCGACGGGTCACCGATCTTGGCGGTGAAGTCGCCGATGATCAGGGTGACGTCGTGGCCGAGGCGCTGGAACCGGCTCAGGATGATCAACGGCACCGCGTGACCGAGGTGCACGTCGGTCGCCGTCGGGTCGATGCCCAACTTGATGTGCAGACCCTCGCCGGCCGACCGGCGCTCCTCGATGCGCTCGGCCAGCTTCTCCACGCCCGGCAGCACCTCGACCGTGCGGGACGCGATGAGCTCGGCCTGCTCCTTGGGCGACAGGTCCGTCAGGTCGAGATAGCGCCGCTCGCGGGTCTCCTGGAGCAGCTCCCGGACGGTGTCGTCCGAGGAGAGGTCGGCGGAGAGCAGCGTGCGGGCGCGGGCGACGGATTCGCCGAGGCGTGTCATGGCGTTCCTGATCGATCGTGGTTCCCCGAGGGGAGGACAGGGCGACAGTCTATTAGGCACGCACGGCGCCGCTCACCGCGATATCCGCCGGTCCGGCCGGTGCCGGGCCGGCCGCCCCGCACCGGGCGGCGGCCCCCGCACCGCCCGCCCGGCACCGACTCACACGCCCGGACTGACCGAACTCATGTGGAAGTCCGGCACCCGCAGCGCCGGCATCGCGGTCCGCGGGAAGTAGTCGCCCCACTCCCGCGACAGCGTCCGCTCCGTGCGGCCCGCCTCCGTGGCCCGGCCCAGCAGGTCCACCGGCGACTCGTTGAACCGGAAGTTGTTCACCCCGCCGACGACCTCGCCGTCCCGCACCAGGTAGACGCCGTCCCGCGTCAACCCGGTCAGCAGCAGCGTCGCCGGATCGACCTCCCGGATGTACCACAGGGACGTCAGCAGCAGCGCCGGCCCGTCGTGGCCCGCCGCGGCCACCATCGCGTCGAGGTCCCGCGGACCGCCGCCCTCCAACAGGAGGTTGTCGACCGCCGGCGCCACCGGCAGCCCGGTCAGCGCCGCACCGTGCCGGGTGGCCACCAGCCGGTTCAGCACCCCCTCGCGCACCCAGTCGGTGGCGGCCAGCGGCAGCCCGTTGTCGAAGACCGAGGCGTCCTCGCCCGAGGTGTGGGCGAGGACGAACGGCGCGCACTCCAGCCCGGCCGCCGTCGGATCGCTGCGCAGCGTCAGCGGCAGCCCGGCGACCCGCTCGCCGATCCGGGTCCCGGCGGCGCCCGCACCGCCCCCGGCCTTGGAGAAGACCGTCCGGCCCTCCGCGGCGTCCCGGGCGGTGGCCGACCACTGCTGGTACACCAGCAGGTCCGCGACGGCGCTCGGCGGCAACAGCGTGTCGTAGCGGCCGGCCGGCAGCTCGATCCGGCGCTCGGCCCAGCCCAGCCGCCGGGCGAGTTCGGCGTCCAGCGCCCGCGGATCGACGTCGGTGAAGTCCCGCGTGGCCCGGCCGGCCCAGGACGACCGGGTGCGGTCCGGCGACTTGGCGTTCAGCTCCAGCGTCCCGGTGGGCTGGTCGTGCCGCAGCCGCAGCCCGGTCGAGCTGCCCAGGTACGACGAGACCACGCTGTGCTGGGCGAAGCCGTACAGCTCGCGCCCGCCGGCCCGGGCCTGCCGGAAGGACTCCCCGAGGGCCGGCGCGAACGCGGCGAAGACGTCCGGGGAGGTCCCGGCCGGCGGGTCGGTGAAGCCGGCGGTCGTCCGGCCCTCCGCGACCAGCGCCTGGGCGTCCTCGGCCGGTCCGGCGTCCCGGGCGGCCGCCTCCGCGGCCCGCACCAGCGGCTCCAGGTCCTGCGCGGTGACCGCCGACCGGGACACCACGCCGGAGGCGGTGCCCCGGGCGCCGTCCACGGTCGCCACGACGGTGACCGTCCGGCCGCGGGTGGCGCCGTTGGTGGTCAGGGCGTTGCCGGCCCAGCGCAGATTGGTGCTGGAGTGCTCCTCGGCGATGACCACGCAACCGTCGGCGCGGGACAGCTCCAGGGCCCGCTCGACGATCTCGTTCGGCCGGTTGCTGCGGGTACCGCGCGGACTCATCGACCCGCCTCCTGCGTCGTGTTGAAGGTGTGCCGGCCCGGGGAACGGCCCCCGGACCCCCGGCCCGCGGGGTGGCGCGCGCTCATCGCCCGGCCTCCTGCGTCGTGTTGAGGACGTTCACGCCCTCGAAGACGGCCGAGGGGCAGCCGTGGGAGACCGCCGCGATCTGGCCCGGCTGGGCCTTGCCGCAGTTGAAGGCGCCGCCCAGGACGTAGGTCTGCGGACCGCCGAGCGCGGCCATCGAACGCCAGAAGTCGGTGGTGGTGGCCTGGTAGGCGACGTCCCGCAGCTGCCCCGCCAGCCGCCCGTTGCGGATCAAAAAGGCCCGCTGCTGGGTGAACTGGAAGTTGTGGCGCTGCATGTCGATGGACCACGAACGGTCCCCCACCAGGTAGATGCCGCGTTCCACACCCGAGATCAGCGCGTCCGTGGACGGGCCGTCCGGCGCCGGGCGCAGCGAGACGTTGGCCATCCGTTGGACCGGCACGTGATGGGGGGAGTCCGCGAAGGCACACCCGTTGGAGCGCGGGAAGCCCGCCAACTTCGCCGTTCTGCGGTCGAGTTGATACCCCGTGAGGATGCCGTCCGTGATCAGGTCCCAGGACTGCGCGGCGACGCCCTCGTCGTCGTAGCCGACGGTGGCCAGACCGTGCTCGGCGGTCCGGTCGCCGGTGACGTTCATCAACGGCGAGCCGTAGACGAGCGTCCCCAACTGGTCGAAGGTCGCGAAGGACGTGCCGGCGTAGGCGGCCTCGAAGCCCAGCGCCCGGTCCAGTTCCGTGGCGTGCCCCACCGACTCGTGGATGGTGAGCCAGAGGTTGGACGGGTCGATCACCAGGTCGTAGGCGCCGGGCTCGACGCTCGGGGCGCGGAGCTTGTCGGCGAGGTGCCCGGGGATCGCGGCCAGTTCACCGTCCCAGTCGTAGCCGCCGTCGGTGAGGTACTCCCAACCGCGGCCGACCGGTGGCGCGAGCGTCCGCATCGACTCGAAGTCGCCGGTGGCCGGGTCCACGGCGACCGCGGTGAACTCGGGGTGCAGCCGGATCCGCTGCTGGGTGGTGCTGGTCCCCGCGGTGTCCGCGTAGAACTTGTTCTCCTGGGCGGCCAGCAGGTGCGCGTCGACGTGCGCCACGCCCGGTGCGGCCAGCAGCCGGGCGCTCCACTCGGCCAGCAGCCCGGTCTTCTCCGCGTCCGGCACATCGAACGGGTTGACGTCGTACGCCGAGACCCAGGTGCGGTCCGGGTGGACGGGCTCCTCGGCCAGCTCCACCCGCCCGCCCGTCGCCCACCGATCGCCGCCGCTCCCCGGGGCTCCGCCGCCGGCGGCCTCCGCCACGGTCGACGACAGCTTCGCCATCGCCACCGCCTGCCCGGCCACCCGCGCCGCGGCGTCCATCGTCAGGTCGACGCCCGCGGCGAAGCCCCAGGCACCGTTGTGCACCACGCGCACCGCGTAGCCCAGGTCGGTGGTGTCGGAGGTGGCCGACGTGCGGGCGTCGCGCAGCCGCCACATCGCGCTGCGCACCCGCTCCAGGCGGAAGTCGGCGTGCTCCGCGCCCAGCGCCCGGGCCCGCGCCAGTGCGGCGTCGGCCAGGGCGCGCAGCGGCAGCGCGCGGAAGGTCTCGTCAAGGTCATGGGGTGCGGCTGGCACGGCATCCTCCGGTAGTCGGCGGATGCATCATGCCGTGCTTCTGTGGAGACCCGACAGTGAACGGGGGCGCGCCCCTGTGTGGGCTCGATTCTCCGTACGGGCCGCCCGACCGATAGTTTCGTACCGAACGCAAGACGGACAGAAAACGGAAAGGGTGATCTCTTGAGCCGCTCGGTTCTGGTCACCGGAGGCAACCGCGGCATCGGCCTGGCCATTGCCCGTGCCTTCGCCGAGGCAGGCGACAAGGTCGCCATCACCTACCGCTCGGGCGAGCCCCCGGCGGGCTTTTTGGCCGTGA
This sequence comes from Streptomyces diastatochromogenes, assembly GCA_001418405.1. Taxonomy (GTDB): domain Bacteria; phylum Actinomycetota; class Actinomycetes; order Streptomycetales; family Streptomycetaceae; genus Streptomyces; species Streptomyces albulus_C. The sequence goes on from LIQL01000307.1 coordinate 11,283, forward strand.
AGTGCGACATCACGGACGCTGAGCAGGTCGAGCAGGCGTACAAGGAGATCGAGGAGAAGCAGGGTCCGGTCGAGGTGCTGGTGGCCAACGCCGGCATCACCCGTGACCAGCTGCTGATGCGGATGTCCGAAGAGGACTTCAGCACGGTCCTGGAGACCAACCTGACGGGCACGTTCCGGGTGGTCAAGCGCGCCAACCGGGCCATGCTGCGCGCCCGCAAGGGCCGGATCGTCCTGATCTCCTCGGTGGTCGGCCTGATGGGCGCGCCGGGGCAGGCGAACTACGCGGCGTCCAAGGCCGCGCTGGTCGGCTTCTCCCGCTCGCTCGCCCGTGAGCTGGGCAGCCGCAACATCACCGTGAACGTCGTCGCCCCCGGTTTCGTCGACACCGACATGACCCGGGCGCTCAGCGACGAGCAGCGGGAGAACATCGTGAAGCAGGTGCCGCTGGCGCGTTACGCGCAGCCCGAGGAGGTCGCCGCCTCGGTCCGCTTCCTGGCCTCCGACGAGGCCGCGTACATCACCGGAGCCGTCATTCCCGTCGACGGCGGATTGGGCATGGGGCACTGAGCACGATGACGAACACCACTGGAATCCTCGCCGGCAAGCGCATCCTGATCACGGGTGTGCTGATGGAGTCCTCGATCGCCTTCCACGCGGCCAAGGTCGCGCAGGAGCAGGGCGCCGAGGTCATCCTGACCGCCTTCCCGCGGCCCACCCTCACCGAGCGCATCGCCAAGAAGCTGCCCAAGCCGGCCAAGGTCGTCGAGCTGGACGTCACCAACGACGAGCACCTGGCCCGCCTTGAGGGCCTGGTCCGCGAGGAGCTCGGCGGGCTGGACGGCATCGTCCACTCCATCGGCTTCGCCCCGCAGGACGCGCTCGGCGGCAACTTCCTCAACACGCCGTTCGAGTCGGTCGCCACGGCCATGCACGTCTCGGCGTTCTCCCTGAAGTCCCTGACCATGGCGTGCCTGCCGCTGATGCCGGAGGAGGGCGGCTCGGTGGTCGGCCTGACCTTCGACGCGCAGTTCGCCTGGCCGCAGTACGACTGGATGGGCCCGGCCAAGGCCGCCCTGGAGGCCACCAACCGCTACATGGCGCGGGACCTCGGCGAGCGCAACGTCCGCTGCAACCTCATCTCGGCCGGCCCGATCGGCTCGATGGCCGCCAAGTCCATCCCGGGCTTCTCGGACCTGGCCAAGGTGTGGGACAGCCGCTCCCCGCTCCAGTGGGACATGGCCGACCCCGAGCCCGCGGGCCGCGGCGTCGTCGCCCTGCTGTCGGACTTCTTCCCGAAGACCACCGGCGAGATCATCCACGTCGACGGCGGCGTGCACATGATGGGCGCCTGACGCGCCGGCAGCACCCCGTAACGCCGAACTCCCGTACTGCCCGCCCCGGTCCGCCGGGGCGGGCAGTACGCGTTCGGGGGGCGTGCGTCCGGGGTGTCCGGTGTCCTCCGGGGGTGTCCGGCGGCCCTGAGGTGTCCGTGCGTCGGGGGCGGCCGTGCGTCCGGGACGTCCGGCATCGCTCCGGAATACCCCCCACCCCCGCCACGTTGTGGCCCCGCAGGGGGCGCTCCCGTCCCCTACGGGACCTGTTCGACCGCCCCTAGGGGCCCGGCCCCCAGCCGGCAGCCGAAGGGGTGGGCGCTGGCTTCGGCGGCGGCGCGTTCGCCGTCCCCGGCGCGGATCGCCGCCACCAGCCGCGCGTGGTCCATGTGCGCCTCGGGGCGCAGCACTTCGCCGACGTCGGCGCGCAGGAACTCGCGCAGCACGCCCCCGAGGTCGGCGTAGATGTCGGCCAGTACGTCGTTGTGCGAGGCCGCCACGACCGCCATGTGCAGCGTCGCGTCCGCCTCCACGAACGCCTCCGCGGCGCCCGATTCCCAGGCCCGTTCGCGGCGCTCCAGGAGGGCGTCGAGCTGGCGCAGGTCCTGTTCGGTGCGGCGGTGCGCGGCGAGCCGGGCGGCCTCGGTCTCCAGCGCGGAGCGCAGTTCCGCGACGTGCCGGGGGTCGGCGTCGGCGAACCGGCGGTTCATCACCCCGGCCAGTTCGCTGGTGGCGACCACGTAGGTGCCCGAACCCTGCCGGATGTCGAGCAGCCCGTTGTGCGCCAGGGCCCGGACCGCCTCGCGGACGGTGTTGCGCGCCACCCCGAGCTGTTCGACGAGTTCCGGCTCGGTCGGGATGCGGGACCCCACCGGCCAGTCGCCGGACGTGATCTGGGCACGCAGCTGCGCGATCACCTGGTCGGCCAGCGCGGACCGGCGGGGCGAGGTCAAGGGCATGGCTGGGCTCCGGGGTGCTGGGGCCGGTGGGCCGGGTGGGCGGCGGCGGCGCGGACGGCGGCCCGTCGGGGTCCGTGGCGCCGTGCGGGTGAGCCGAGGCTACCGACTGCCGCTGGACAACTATTCATCCCATGATTCTATGATGACCCCTATGGCAGACGAAGACCTCGCGACCCTCGGCCCGGCCGCCGAGCCCCGGACCCCCGCCGCC
>LIQL01000308.1 GCA_001418405.1 Streptomyces diastatochromogenes
GGGCCGCTATTCGTGGCCGAGTAGCCGGCGCCGACGATCACGCAGTTCCCGGCGAGGGTGCGTCAGTCCGGGCGGCTTGGCTCCACGTAGGTTCAGTTTGCGTGCGACAACACTCCGTTCGCCGGGGGCAGACAAGGAAGATCCTCGAAAGACTGGCCAACGTGCGCAGGGCATGTCAACGTAGACGACCTTGCCGGAAAACCGCAGGTCAAAGAGGTGATTTCCTGTGACCATAGCTCCTGCAGAACCGGGATTCTCCACGACCGTCGAGGCCCTGCGCTTGCGCGAGTGGCAGCTCGGAACGGGCCAGCCCACACATGTGATGGGTCAGTTCTCGGCTGACGAATTCAACGTGGTTGTGGATGACCGCGGGGACGTGCACGTCAACTCGAAGGACGGTCGTTTCTACCNNAGGTGCGCGGCTACCGCATCGCCTTCGATGCCGAGACGCCGGCCGAGATCGTCGCTGCCGCCGTGGCGCGCGTGCTGGCTACCTCCCGACGCGCCTGACCTCACAGGCCCCATCGGAGCTTCGCTCCTCTGGCCCCGCCGCTGCCATCAACTTGCCATATTCCAGGAGGTATTCGTGACGCACGCGGAGATGACCGTTGGCGATCTCATTGACCGCCTGTCCGCCTGCGATCGAAGCGCGCCACTTCGGCTGGCGATGAACCCGTTCTTCCCCATGGCGCACCGCCTCGACCAGGTCATCCAGTCCGAGAACAGGGACGGAAGGACCGTTGTCTACCTCGCCGAAGGCCGCGATGCGGAGACGCAGTTGGGCACTTTGCCGCCTGAGGTTGCGGTCCAGTTGGCCTGGCATGCTCCGGTCCTGGCGCCCCCGCGCCGCCCCCGCCGCGCCGCCCGCGGCTAGCAGAACCAACGACCCTTGGAGGCGCCCTGAGCCCCGACTTCTCACTCGACCCGACCACCCAGGCCGCGTGCTGGGTCGGCCCACGCCACCTGGCCGGCGACGACGGTCGACTCTACGACGTCGTCGCCGACACGCTCGCGGGCCTTGGCTGGACGAGCCTGACGATCGTCCGAGGCCGCAAGGAACCAGACGAGGAGGAGCACCTCCAGACCCTGCGCAGCACCGTGCTGCACATCAGCCCCGACGGCCTTCGCTGGGCCCAATGGGCTCTGGCGGACGAGCCGTTCCAGCTGGGGGAGCGGCCGATCGCCTGGCAGGTCTCCGCCCGCACCGATACCAGTAGCCCGGCCGCGACGTGGTCGGCCTACTTCACCCCGGACGTTCCCGGCGAGGCCCTGGCCGACTTCCTCGTGGCGCTCGACGCGCGAGATCAGCCCACCGCGCCGACTGCCGGGCCCGAGCTGGTCCTCTACGCCGTCACCGCACACGGCTGGCTCCGCGACGCCGACCAGCCCGACGCAGGAGCAGCCGACCCCACCTTCACCTCCCACCTCAGCTTCAGTGAGGTGCCGCCGCTCATCCAGGACGCCGACCTTCGGTTCCTGACTGCGGATGCCGACGACGTGCGACCGTACGGTTGGCAGGCATGGGCCGAACCGGTCCTGGGCGCACCGATCTTGTGGGCCGCGTCGTTTGGCTCCAGCGTGCCGCACGATCTCGTCGCCGCCTTCGCCCACACACTCAGCTCCACCGCACCGGTGCTGCGCCAGGTGCTGCCTGAAAGCACCCGGGAGCGACTCCTTCGTGCCCCCGCCGGCTGATTGCCGACTCCCTCGCCCACCGGCCCCGTGTGGAAGGAGAGCTTTCGCCGAGGCGAGCGGTAGACGAGCGGCCGGGCGTGAAGACGGCCGGGAGCACACCTGAGTATCACCCCGGGCCAGTGCGAGTCCTTTGGCGGGAGCGGTGCCGGTCCACCCTCCGCCCGTCCGCCCATACCGATGAAGCCCGGCCCCCTTGTATCGGGGTGCCGGGCTTCATCGCTGTTTGTTAACGAGTCGCTTTGGCCAAAGCCTTGGCGACGTGCCGGTCGACGAGGGCCGGTGAGCCGGAGACGACGAGGAGCAGGTTGCCGTCGCGGATCGCGGTCTGCTTGGCGATGCTGTCGCGTCCGCCGGCGGAGAAGGTGAGGAACTGGCTCCATTGCTCGTCGCCGAGCTTGGGCGCCGTGGTCTTCTGCGTGCGGATGTCGACGGCGGTGCTGCCGGAGACAACCTGGTACGTCGGGCAGCTGGATATCGCCCCGAAGATGCGGCCGGTGTTCGTGGAGAGCTTGGCGGGGGCGTCGCTGTACAGCTCCTCGGAGACCTCCGAGGAGCTGCCGCTGGCGTAGGTGAAGGTGACCTTCGCCTGGCGGGGGAAGTTGAGTGAGCCGCCCATGGCCGCGTCGCCGAGCTTGTCGAGGGCGGGGCAGCCGACGATGGTGACGTCGTCGTGCTGGGCGGGACGCTCGGCCTTCCGCACGTAGTCAGCACCCAGGTCGCTCTCGCTGAGCAGACGTGTGGCCAGCGTGGTGGACGACAGCGGAGCCTCGCTGCGCTCGGTGGCCGCCGGGGTGCTGGCATGGGGCGAGGGTGCCGTGGCGGGCTTGGCCGTGGTGCTGGTGGGGGAGCAGGCGGGCAGGAGGAGGGCTGTGACGGCGGTGAAGCCGAGGATGGAAGCGACGCGAACGCGCATGCTGAACTGACCCCTTGACGCTAGGCGATGGTTGGGCAGTGAGGGCCCCGGAGCCCAGTGGTCGAAGGGATGAGGTCAGTGGTCGAGGTGCCGCAGGCAGTCCTCGAACGTGGCATGCGTCGAGTCCACGGGACCAGCATGCCTGTTGTACCAGGCGGTGTCGAGACGCGTCTCGTGCTGCTGGTGGCCGGCTCGGCAGCGCAGCCAGATCTGGTCGCGCGTAGAAAGAACCAGCCAGTCACGATATGCCCCGCACTCTGCGCAGGCGACGACTTCGTCGTCCAGGACGACCGGCCACGGCCAGGGCATCATTCGCCCTTCGACCTCGTCGTGGCTGGGGACACGCAACTCCGGCGGGAGGAAGTCGTCCACCACGGCGGCCGGCTCACCAGGAGCTGCCGACGCAGGCTGCGTTGGAGCGTCCTCGACGGGTGCCTGGCCCGCGATCCGCAGGTATGCCTCGTAGGTCTGCTGCTGCAGCTCAGCGACCCTGAGCCGTGGGCGTATGCGGTGAAACATCCGGCGTCCTCCTCTGCTCGTCCTGCACGCGACATGATCGTGCCCCAAGCGCGATCCGGCTTCAATTCGCAAAGTTCACAGTCACGATCGGCCAGGCCGGCGACCTGTCTGGCCTGGTGCCTGCCGCCGCGCGTGGCTGGTCGAACGCTGCGTTCGCCGGTCCGCGCTAACTGTGTCGCTGGTGTCGGCGGGTAGGTCGGCTCTGCGGCGTAGGCGCCACACCAACACGTCGCTTACCGAATCGGCAGTGTCGAGTTCCCGGTGTTCAGCCGCTTCGGGCAGGAGCGATGTGGGGTCAAAGCCGGCTGCCTGGGCGTCAGTCAGAGTCGCGGCCAGTGCGTACCAGCCCGGCTCGGCCAGGATCTGCTCGGCTAGGTCCGGCAGCGCCTGGCGCAGTACCTCCGTTTGCCGTTGCAGGAGCGGGCGGTTCAGGCGGCGACCGCGCTGGTGGAGGGTGCCAAGGGGCTGGGCGGCGGCTGCCTGGTAGGCGGCACGCAGGTGCTCGGCTGCCTGGCGGGCTGCGGCGGCCTGCTGGGCGTGGCCTCGCTTCGCGTGCCAGTGGATGGCGGCGGTGATGAAGAAGAACAGCATGTCGATCGCCATCGCGGTGGTCGCGCTGTCTTCTCCGCGGCCGAGCGCGGGCCCGCCGCGGACCAGCTCGCGGGCGGCCTGTCGCAGCGCCCGGTCACTCCCTCGCTCGGCCCGCACGTGCGAACGGGAGGCCCGCTCGAAGGCCATCGCAGCATCGCGCAAATCGGCTCGGGTATGGGCGGCGGAGGTCGCAGCGAGAGCGTCGAGGACCTCGCCGGCCGAGGCGATGTGGGCGGCGGCGACCGCATCGTCGCCGTGCTCGATGACGACCAGGGCCTGCCACGTCGCGGAAGCGGTCCGCCGGCGCGCGGCGGCCGGCCCGCTCGCCGCCACGGAAGAGGAGGCTCGTTCGGCCAGCGGGGCGCCTTGGTCGTCGCCATCGCCGCAGGTCGACCAGTGTTCCCGGATCCGGGGCAGAGACAAATCCGGAGCCAGACGCGCTCCGGCGTAGAACACCGGATCCCCTTCTTTGTTGAGATCGTCGGGGAGGGCGACCTTGTAACCGAGCAGGTCGCCGGAAGGGGCGACGCGCTTGCGGATCAACAGGCCGGCGGCGGCCAGCCGATCGAAGAGTTCCTCCTCGCTCAGGGCACCAGCCACGGCGCGGCGTACCGCCTCGCGCAGCTCCTCCCGCGCGGTGCGCTCGCGACCCTGACGCCGGGCCTTGTGGCGCTCAGCACTGGTCGGCCGCCGCGCCGCGGTGCCATCCCCCTTGTTCAGACGCCGTAGGCCCAGTTCCGCTTCGAGAACACGAGCTTGGGCCTGGACGCGGGCGGCATCGTGATTGAGGTCGGGCTTGTAGCCGTCCTCACGTACGAGGGTGGCGACGATGTGGATGTGGTCATCTGCGTGACGTACGGCAGCCCACCGGCAGCCCGCGCCCTCGTCGGGGTCGTCGATGCCGGCGGCGGCGACCATGCGACGAGCGATGTCACCCCACTCTTCGTCGGTCAGGATGCGGTCCTCGAAGGCGTTGCGCACCGACAGGTGCCACACATGCTTCGCCGGCCGGTCAGCGGGATCGATGTTGTCCAGCGGCTGGTCCAGCAACCGCTGGAGGTCCTTGTACGTGGCGCCGGGGTGGCGGCCGGGGTCGGGAGCCTGGTGATCCCAGGAGGCCACGAGGTGGGGGTCAACGTGTTCTTCGTGTGTGCCTGGCCCGTAGAGGTAGTAGAGCAGGCCGAGGGTGCGCTTCCCACGTTTGTGGATCCTGGGGATCATGCCGGCGACTGGTCCTAGTCCTGGTTCTGGGCGAGTAGTTGGTCGGCGGCGTCCTGGACGCGCCGGACGGCACGGTTGGTGGCGGCGAGGACCACGTCGAGTTCCGGCGGCCAGGCCCCGGAGTTGAGGGCCTTGGCGACCTGATTGAGGTTCCTACCGACCTGACCGAGGTGACGACGGGCGGTGAACAGCTCGGCAACCAGCTCCCGCCGGCTGGCCACCGCAGCAGCTGTGTTCTGTGCGTCCTCGGCGGCAGCAAGTCCCGACCGCACGAGGTAGGCAGGAAGACTCGTGTGCGTGATGTGCGCTGCGGCGTGGAGGCGCTGCCATTCGTTCTCGCTCAGTCGGACGTTGCACATGCGGGAGCGCTTGCGTTCGCGCGTGAGTGGGGAACGCTTGCGCGTCGCAGGCGCAGCACGCAATGAAGACGGCGTATTGGTCCCCCCTGGCTGCGATCCGCCCTCGGTCGCCGCCTGCCGGACCTGCGCCCCCCGGTGCTGGTCCGCTCCCGCCACCCCCGGGGCGGGAGATGGCCGAGCTGCCTTCCCCAACGGGGAAGAGTAGCTTGGCCGATAACTTGCTCGCGTCGAGACCGAGCTGGCTTTCGACTCACCCGGCGTGGGGGCGGAGCTTTCAAGCGGGTTCGTCACTGTGCACCGGCCGTGACGTCGTCGATGATCTGCAGGATGCCGAGGACGAAGTCGAAGGCATCCTCGGTGTCGGTCAGGTGGTGGATCGGCCCGCCGGCCATGATCTGGACGAACCACTGCCCGTGAGGCCCGTCCACAGCGGAGCGGATCAGCCCGTGCCGGAGAAAAGTGTGCAGGAAGGCCCAGATCAGACGGTCATCGAACTGGTGGGGTCTGGCTGCGTACTGCATGGTGATGTCCTGTACGGAAGAGGGGTGGTCCGGCCTGGGCCGGACCACCGATTACGTGATGAGGGCGCCTACCTGCGACTTTGCGAGGGCTAGCCGCATTCGAGGCAGCGGTTGACGTGGCCGCTGAGGGCTCGTGCCATGCGCGTCTTCGTCCATGCGGCTTGCTTCGCGGAGGACTTCGCCGCCGGCCGTCCGGCATGCCGCTCGGAGTGGGCGCTCAAGAAGCGGATCTCCCGCTCGTACTCCTGGCGGATGGCTGCGAACTGGGTGCAGGTCTTCACCTGGCGCTCCTTGCCTTGGCACTGCTGTCCTCGCTCCGCAGCTGCTGCAGGACGAGGGTCAGTCGCTCGTTCCTGGCGCCCTTGAGGCCCTCGCGCCGGAGGATCTCCCGCAGCTGAACCCTGGTGACGGCGACGTTGCCGTCCCGTTCCAGCAGGGACGGGACGTAGGGGCGGACTTGCTGCACGAGCTGCTCCACCGACTGCTCCGGCGCGCCTGCTGGCCGTTGCCGTTGCGGACCGCGGGACCGGCTGCTGCGATTGTTCTTGCTCTTGGGCTTCGTGGTCTGCTTCCGCCGCAGGGGGACGCCGTGTCCCTGGTCCCCGGTGGGTTCGGTCCCGGTGGTGGGGGTGGTTGGCCCCTGGTCCCCGGTGGGTTCGGTCCCGGTGGAGGAGGCGCTCGGTCCCCGGTCCCCGGCCTCCGGCTGAGTCCCCGCGTCACGGTCGTCGGTGCTGCTATCTGCCCCCACGGCAATGCCGCAGTTTGAGGGGACCGGTCCCCGCCTGCTGCACGGTCCCCGCTCCGCAATCGGCTGCGTCTCATTACGGGGACCGTTGTTGGGGACCGTAGTGCTGTGCTCATGCTGTGGCGGGAGCGAGGCGGTGCCTTCACTTTGCGGGGTGGTTCCCCACGGGGGACGCAAGGGGATCGTGGCGAGCGCGGGTGCGTGCCGCCGTGCGGCGAGTTGGCCCAGCAGCTCACCGCGCTGTTGAGGATTGGTGCCCACTTCTGCTCGGCCGATCGCCTTCTCCAGACGTCGTGTGAGTCGACGTCCGTGCCGGTTGGTTCGCTTGGTGGGAGCACGGTTGGCCAGACGGGTGGCGAGTTCCGCCGCTCGCACGGTGGCTCGGTCGCGCGTGATTTGCGCCGCGTCGCGTGCTTGGGCGGCGATGCCGAGGCGGGAGAGCAGCCGCTGGCGCGCCTCGCGCCCCAGGGTGGCGATCAGCCCGGTGGAGGCGGCGCCGGGAGTGCGCAGACGCAGCTCGATCCCCATGGCCTGGTGCCACAGCAACGCCGCCATGATCGGGCCGACGAAGGCACGGACTGTACCGCCGACGGGGCCGCTCTCGGCATAGGCGGGGATGATCTGCACACTGGTGATCACCCAGACCAGCGTGCCTGGCAGCCCCGGTGCTCCTTGGGTGGCCAGGTTCTTGCGGGCCATCAACGCGGTGGCGAAGAGTCCGAGTTCGGCGGCGCTGAACAGCATGACGCGTTCGAGAGTGCCGGCGATGTCGAGGTAGTCGGCTGCGAAGCGCCAGCTGGTGTCCGCGCTGTAGGCGGTGCAGCCGACAGCGGCGAGTGCGGCTACCACGACCGCGGGGTCGCCGAGACGTTTCTTCACGGCTGTTTCCCTGCGGCGGATCGCCCAGCTCGTCAGGGCGAGGGCGATGGCCGTGAGTGGGGCACCGACGGCGAGGAGGGCGGACAGGTCCGGGGTCGAACCGACGAGCAGGGAGAGGTGGGTCATGCGGCCTTTCCGTGAGGGGCGCGAGCGGAAGTCGACTGCACTGGCTGCCCCTTGGCCGGCGCGCCGGATCGGGTATGGCTCGTGCTCGGCGTCTGGGCCGTCTTCTTCTCCTGCGGCTTCTTCTGCTTGGGCCGCGGGGGCACGCCGAGCTTGAGGTCGCGGTCGAAAACCTTGTTGGCGGCGTCCTTGAGAAGGTCCCGGGCATGCTTGTTGCTGATCTTGAGGGCGGCGGCGAGGCGGTAGGGGCGCCATCCTCGGACGTAGGCGTGGTCGACGATGATCTGGCGCTCGGCCTCGGTCAGGTGCACGTCGCGTCCGTTGAAGAACGCGATCACCCGCCGGTAGTCGAGGCGCTGGGGCAGTCCGTCGTGCCACGGGCGGCGCTCGGCCTCGGTCAGCCCACCCCAGATGCCGTCCTTGAGCCGGTTCTCCAGGGCGTAGTTGAGGCAGTCCTGGCGGACCGGGCACATAGAGCACAGCTCTTTGGCCTCTTCGATGGCGTCGTGGTCCCGGGGCAGGGGGAAGAAGGTGGCGTCGGCGTCCTCGGGGGCCATGCCGTGGCACGCACCGTGCGGGTGCCAGCTGGTGTCGGCGATGCCGCGCAGGCCGGTGGCCGGGGCGATGTTGGTGGTGATGTGGCGCAAGGTGTCTCCGTGGCAGCCGCGTTGGCGCACCGGGCGGTCGAGGCGGGACGCGGCGTCGGTGCCGGTTGCGGCGCGTGGTGTGCCGTAGCCGGGGAGTGGATGGGGGCACACCGGGC